>NZ_KV817997.1:85761-157910 GCF_001814825.1 Corynebacterium sp. HMSC071B10
CACCGGTGACGACGGTGGCGGAGGCACCGGCGAGGTGGACCACGTCGGCGTCGACAAGCGAAAAGCCCCGCGAGGTGACGACCTCGCCGTTGACCTTCACCTCGCCGGCCGCGATGACTTCCTTCGCGTGCCCGCCGGACTCGACGAGGTTGGCGAGCTTGAGGAATTGGCCGAGCCGGATCGAGTCTCCGGAAATTGCGACGTCCATTTACGCCAACTTCACTGCCGTGCCGGTGGCGGTAACCATGAGCAGGCTGTTGTCCGCGCCGAGGGCGTCGTACTGCACGTCGACGGAGACCACGGCGTCGGCGCCCATCTGCTGGGCGCGGTTCCACAGCTCGTTGAGTGCGGAGTCGCGCGCCTGGATGACCTCGCCCTCCTGCGACTGGACGCGACCTGCGAAGTCGCGGAACATGGCGAGACCGATGATGGTTTCGCCGCCGATCACGCGCATGTACTCGGTGATCTGGCGGCCTTCGACGTTCGGGGTCATAGTCAGAATCATATGACCAACGATAGTCGCTAACGCTCGGCCTGGTCAGTCGGCATGATGTTGAGGGTGTCGATGTTCACGTGTGGTGGCAGGCTCGCCACCCAGCGGATCGCCTCCGCGATGTCTTCCGCGGTGAGGTTGAGCTTGCCCTCGTAGACGGCGGCCGCCTTCGCCTCGTCGCCCTTGAACCGGTTGAGCGAGAAGTCCGTCTTCACGCGGCCCGGGTCGATCTCGGTGACGCGGATGTTTTGCTCGGCCTCCTCGCGGCGAAATGCACGGGTGATACCACGCAGCCCGTACTTCGCCGCGTTGTAGCCGGACCCGCCCTTGTACGCGTCCGTGCCCGCGACCGAACCGACGTTGATCACCAGGCCCTCCGACGCCTTGAGCTGCGGGTACAGCGCGCGGGTGACCCGCATCGTACCCATCACATTCGTCTCAAACATCCACTCCCAGTCCGCATCGTTCGCGTCCCGCAGAAAGTCGAGTTCCTTCGCGCCGCCCGCGTTGTTGACTACCAGGTCGACCCGCTCGAGCTGGGCCGCAAGCTTATCGACGCTCACCTGATCCGTCACATCCAACTCCGCCGCAACCCCGCCAATCTCCTTGGCGATCGCCTCGCACTTGTCCAGACGCCGCGCCGCGACGACAACGTGCCAGCCGTCCTGTGCCAACGCACGAGCTGCCGCCGCGCCAATACCTGCAGAACCGCCAGTGACTACCGCTACTTTTTGTACTGTCATGTGTTTAGGGTAACAAAATTGTGCGCGCCCCACTGAAGATCATCCACGCTGCGAGCGCCACGAAGATCGCGCCGGTGACCTTGTCCACCACGTGACCATAGGTTTTGATGACCCCGCCCAACTTTGCGGCCAAAAGTGCGAACCCCACGAACCAGACCACGCCCGTCACGATCAGCAGCAGCGCTTCAATTACCCCGGCATTAAACTGCGCGAAGATCGCCCCGAAGAAGAGGATGGCCTTCGGGTTGGAAAGGTTCGTGGCCAAGCCGAGGCGAAAGGGCTTGCGCACCGTCGACGCCGCCGGCACGTCCGGGTTACTGGCGTTGCGGATCGCGCTCAGCCCCATCCAGCCGAGGTACGCGCCGCCCACCAGCTGCAGCACCGCAAGGACCTGCGGAAACGTATTCACCAGCGCGCTCAGCCCAGCTATCGACGCCACAATCCAGCACGTGTTGCCCACCATGATCCCCAGCGCACACAACACCCCGGCGCGCCGATCCTTCGTGCCCACGCGGATGAGCTGGAAGAGGTCCGGGCCCGGGCTCGCAATCGCCGCGATCCACGTGGCAAGAAGCAGAAACATGCATTTACCCTAACCGCATGACGAATGATTGGTATAAGCCGGAGACCTTGCCCGACCACCAGCCAGGTTGGGCGCTGCTTCGCGAGTTCAACGCCCTCCACAACACCGACCCCCAACGCGCCCGGGAACTTTTGGCCGAAATCTTCCCATCGAGCGAGGTCCCCGAGATCTGGGCGCCGCTCCACCTGGAGTACGGGGCAAACACACGCTTTGGGCCGGGCTGCTTCATGAACTTCAACTGCACCATCCTCGACATCGCGGACGTGGCCATCGGCGCGGGCACCCTCTTCGGGCCCGGCTGCCAGCTCATTACGGTGGAGCACCCGCTCGACCCCGACGATCGCGCCGCTGGCTGGGAGCGCGCGAAACCCATCGTGATCGGCGAAAACTGCTGGTTCGGCGCGGGCGCCATGGTCATGCCGGGCGTGCACATCGGCGACCGGTGCGTGATCGCTGCGGGGGCGGTCGTGACGAAGGACCTTCCCGACGACTCGCTCGCCGCAGGCGTGCCCGCTGTGGTTAAACGGAACATCGCAAAGCACGCGAATTAGCACAGGTAGGCCACCATTTCCAAATCTCCTCTGCGATAACCCTTGCGAATAGAACATGCGTGCGCTACTTTGAAGGAAAGTTCATTTCGAGGGGTGACACCGTGACCACTACAACCAAAAGCCCGCCAGCCCATTTCCGTACCCAACGACCCGACGACCCAATAAGTTCCGCCGGCCAAGCCGTCCGCGACGCCCACTTCGCCGTCTTTTCCCCGTACATCGACACCGAAATCGAAGACTTCGACATGCGTGTGACTCAAATCCAGCAGGCCACCGCGTGGTCGAAAGGCTTCGTCGAGCGCGGCATCCTCGCCTTCGCCACGCTGGGCCTCCTCCCGCGCCTGCAAGCGCTCCACCGCGCCTCCCGCCTGCTCGACATGTCGCACCTCGTCGCCATCGAGCGGGTCCTCGCCGAGCTCGGGGAAAAGGTCGACCCCGAGGCGCTCTCGCTTATCGACGATGCGTTGACCTCCCTCTTCACCCCCACCCGCACCAACCAGCACATGCCCCAACGCCACACGGTGACCCGCCGCATCCGGGAGCTGATCCGACAGATCGACCCGGAGCGCGCCTACGACCAGAAGCAGCGCAAACAGCGCGAACGCTCCCGCTCGCAGGAGCAGGTCAGCTTCGATGCCTTCCTGTTGGACGGGGTCGAGCAGTCCATCATGCAGCTGAACACAAACGAGCTCAGCGCCGCCCGGTGCCGAAAGAGCATCATGGCGGCGGCGCGCGAGCACAAGGTGACACTGGCCGAAGCCATGATCAAGCTGCTCACCGGCGAGGTCACCCCCACGAATGCGCCAGTCCTGCACTGCTACGCGCCGAAAGGCCGCGAGCCGGGTGATCCAGTGCAGTTCCCCGGCCATGGCTGGACGGGGCCTGAGGCAACGGCAGCGCTCGATGAGTGGATCGCCAAAACCGGGGCGAAAGTGCTGGACATGGACGAAGCTGCCAACGCCTCCACGCCCAGCTACAGCCCGACTGCCGAGATGCGCGACTACGTCACCGCTCGCGACGGCACCTGCGTCTACCCCGGCTGTACCGCGCCGGCACACTCGTGCCAGCTAGACCACCGCATCCCCTTCGACGAGGGCGGCGAGACCACCCCGGGCAACCTGTTCCCACTGTGCCAGCACCACCACAACCTGAAGACGGATAAGCGGGCGAGCTACGTCCCCGACCCGGTCACCGGCGACATCATCTGGCTGTTTTCCGACGGCACCTACGAGATCAACGAGCCGGACGGGCTCCTTGGCCGACAGGTCACCCCGACCAACCCCCGGTGGCGCTCCAGCCTCGCCAGCGTGCGCGCGAACCGGGCACGGACGGCGGAGTTCAACGCCAAGGGCCACGCCATCCTCGACGACTTCGACCGCGACCAGGACCTCACGGAGGCCAAGGCACGCATCGCGGCGCTGGAAGACGAGTACGGCATGACCTTCCAGCCCAAAGACGTACTCCCCGACTACGACCCCTCCAGCTACGTCGAGCGAGCGCTCGCGGAGCTCCTCCCCGCCTAGCGCAGGTAGAACGTGTCCACCACCTCGTACTTCGGCCCGCCGCTGCGGCCCCGGCCGAGGTGGGACTCCATGAGGTGGACTTCATCCACGGTGAAGTCGGGGCCGGAGTAGACGGAGAGGGCGTGGGCGTGGTCGTCGAGAAGCAGCATGTCCCGTGTCCTGGTGCCTTTGCGGGCGACGGTCAGGTGGGCGCGCTGGCGGTGCCACTGCTCTGGGTCGAGTTGGCAGTCCGCCATCAGGTCTTTGAGCGGCGCTTTGTCCCCGCCGACGCCGATCCACAGGGTGCGGCGGTCAAAGCAGCCCGCGCCGCGCAGGTGGAGGCGAAGAGGCCGAGTAAACGCAGTCGCCTGCGAGAGGTGGTCGCTCACGGCGGCGGCGTCGTTGGGCTGGCTGCCGTAGAAGGCGCAGGTGATGTGCCAGTTGTCGGGGTCGGTCCAGCGCGTTTCAGTGCCGGAGAAGTCCCTGATTGGGCGCAAGGCGGTGACGAGGTGCTCGCGGACCTCATCTGGTGGGACGATCGCTGCGAAGAGACGTCTCATGCCCCTCACGCTACCCTGGAAACTCATGTTTGACCTTGCGAAAATCGGACAGGGCCTGCCCGTGGCGAATTCCCTGGACCAACTGCCGGATTCCGGGCCGCTCGTGGTGCAGGCACCGCCCGGCACCGGTAAGACAACGCTGCTGCCGCCGGCGATCGCGAACAAGGTCGGCAAAACTATCGTGACCGCTCCGCGCCGCGTGGCGGTCCGGTCTGCGGCGAGGAGGCTCGCGCACCTCGACGGTTCAACTTTGGGCCAAAAAGTTGGGTATTCGATCCGCGGCGAGCACAAGGACGGCTCGCTCGTCGAGTTCGTGACGCCGGGAGTCTTACTGAATCGCCTGCTCAAGGACCCGGATCTTCACGGCGTCAACGCGGTCATCCTCGACGAGGTCCACGAACGCCAGCTGGACACCGACCTGCTACTCGCCGTGTGCATGGAGGTGGCGGTGCTGCGCGAGGACCTCTACCTTGCCGCGATGTCCGCGACGCTGGATGCGAAAACCTTTGCCACCCACATGCGCGCGCAGATCCTGTCGACGGAGGCAATCACCCATCCGCTGGAGATTGAATACGCACCCCATCCAGAGCGCATCCAAGGCACCCGCGCGTTCTACCAGCACGTCGCACGCCTGGCGGAAAATAGTGACCGCCGCACCCTCGTGTTCGTGCCCGGCGCGCGCGAGGTTGACCTGGTGTGCGGCACCTGCACAGACGCAAAGCCCCTGCACGGCCGCCTTTCCTCCGCCGAGCAGGACGAGGCGCTCAATGGCGACTCTCAGGTGGTTGTTTCCACCAGCGTCGCTGAGTCGTCGATTACCGTGCCGGGCGTGCGCCGGGTCGTGGACGCGGGACTTTCCCGAGTCCCACGGCGCGACAACCGCGGAATGACGGGCCTGGTCACGGTCTCAGAGGCGGTCACCAGCGCGGAGCAGCGGGCGGGCCGCGCGGGTCGCCTCGGGCCGGGCGAAGTTGTCCGGGCGTTTTCCCGCGAGGAGTTCCAGAAGTTCGCGCCCGACATTTCTCCTGAAATTGCCACCAGCGACCTCACCTCGGCGGCGCTCGCCATCGCGGCGTGGGGCTCGCCCGACCTGCCGCTGCTCGACCCACCGCCGGAGCAGTCGCTTGCCGACGCCCACGCCACCCTCCGCGACCTCGGAGCCCTAGACGAGAACAACGCGATCACAAGTTTTGGCCGAAAGCTTGTTGCGCTGCCGCTGGACCCCCGGCTTGGTGCCGCGTTGCTGAAGTACGGATCGGGGGCGGCGGTGTGCGTCGCAAAGCTTGGCGACATGGACGCGAAACGACTCGCGCGCCTGGTGCCAACAACTCCGAAGGTCCCAGACGGCGACGTGATCGCGACCGCGTTTCCGCAGTGGGTGGCGAAGCGCATCGGCGACGAATACCTGCTCGCCAGCGGCACCCGGGCAACTTTTGGCGGAAAAGATGAGTGGATCGCCGCCGCCGAGGTACAAAGGACCGCCCGCGGGGCGATCATCCGCGAGGCTGCGCCCTACCACCTGCCGGAGGAGCGGGTTACAGAAGAAATACGCGCAACCCTCCAAGGTGGCAAGGTCCGCGGGCGCAAGGTCCGGGCCGTCGGCGCGATCGAGTTGAGCTCCACGCCGGTGCAGCTGTCGCCGGAGGAGGCGCAGCGGGCCCTGAAGGACCTTTCCCTCCGCGACTTCCAGCTCGACGACGGAGCTCAGCGCCTCAAAGCGCGCCTCGACTTCCTGCACGAGCAGCTCGGCGACCCGTGGCCGGACGTTGCAACAGGCGACTATTCGGTGGAAGCCATGGAGTTGGCGAACGGGGCGTCGATAAGCCAGCTCAACATGCGCAACGCGCTCTTGAGGCAACTGCCCTGGCCGGAGGCATCACAGCTTGACGAGCTCGCGCCGGAAAGGCTGCCGATCGGCAAGATCGACTACTCCACCGGGCGCCCGATCGTGCGGGTGAAGCTGCAGCTCGCGTTTGGACTCGCAGACTCGCCGGTGATCGCGGGACGCAAGCTTTTGTTCCACCTGCTTTCTCCTGCCGGGCGCGAGCTCGCGGTGACCGACGACCTGCGCAGTTTCTGGGACGGGCCGTACCAAGACGTCCGCAAAGAGATGCGCGGGCGCTACCCCAAGCACCCCTGGCCGGAGGACCCGTGGACCGCCACGCCGACCGCGCTGACTAAAAAGCGTCAAAACTAACAGTTTCCTGGGTGTGCCAGGTAACTTATCCGTCATGACTACCCGTGCCCACACAGTGACTATGTGGACGTTGGTCTCCCTGATCATCGGTTCCACAATCGGCTCCGGCATCTTCGCCCTGCCGCAGAATATCGGCTCCGTGGCGAGCCCCGGGGCGATGCTCATCGGCTGGGTGATTGCCGGCGTGGGCATGCTCTCGATCGCGTTCGTGTTCCAGATCTTGGCGCGTCGGAAGCCGCACCTGGACTCCGGCGTGTATTCGTATGTGCGCGCGGGTCTTGGCGACTTCATCGGGTTCACCAGCGGTCTCGGCTACTGGCTCGGCTCGGTGATGGCGCAGGTGGGCTACGCCACCCTGTTCTTCTCCACCATCGGCTACTACGTGCCCGCGTTCAAGAACACGTGGGTGCTCGCGGGCGCGGTCACTATCCTGACGTGGACGATCTTTGCCATGCTCACGCGCGGGGTGAAGCAGGCGGCGGTGATGAATGTGATCACGACGATCGCCAAGCTGGTGCCGATCCTGTGCTTCATCGTGCTGGTGGCGTTCCTCGGCTTTTCCTGGGACAAGTTCACGCTCGACTTTTGGGGCGATAATTCGGCGATTCCGTTTTCCCAGCAGCTGCAGGGCATCATGCTCTACACGGTGTGGGTGTTCATCGGCATCGAGGGCGCATCCGTCTACTCTAAGCAGGCACGCACGCGTAACGACGTCGGCCGCGCCACCATCATCGGCTTCCTCTCCGTCCTGCTTCTGCTGGTCGCGGTGTCAACGCTCTCCTACGGCGTGCTGACCCAGCCGGAGCTGGCGGCGCTGCCGGAGAACTCGATGGGCGCAGTCCTTGAGGCAGTGGTCGGCCCGTGGGGCGGCGTGTTCATCTCCATCGGCCTGTGCCTGTCGGTGCTGGGCGCGTACGTGTCCTGGCAGATGCTGTGCGCGGAGCCGATCGTGCTCATGGCTAACGACGGCCTGCTGCCCAAGGCCCTGGGCAAGACCACCAACTCTGGTGCACCGTTCCGCGCGCAGCTGGTGTCCACGCTGGTCATCCAGCTGTTCGTGATCATCTTCTTCGCTAACGAGGCGTCGTATAACGCGATGGTGCAGCTGGCCACCATCATGTACCTGCTGCCGTACATCTTCTCGGCGCTCTACCTCGTGCTGCTCAGCTTGCGTGGCAAGGGCTTGAGCCACCCGCACGCGGGCACGCGCTTCGACGACTCGGGCCCGGAAACCACCCGCGCGGAGAACCAGCGCCACATGCTCATCGGCGCGGTCGGGTTCGTGTACTCCCTGTGGCTGATTTACGCGGCGGACCCGGTCTACGTGCTGCTCGGCGCGCTCGCGGTGGTCCCGGGCATCATCCCGTATGTGTGGACGCGCATCAGCAACAAGGAGCGCCTGTTCAACGCCTTCGAGTGGGTCGTCGTCGGCATTGTGGTGCTCGGTGCCGTCGTCGCCGTGCTCAAGCTTCTCGACGGCACCCTCACCCTCAGTTAACGCCAATCACCGGCCACAGCACCTCAGTGATGCGCTTGGCCAAAAGCTTCGCGCTGCCCACGTTGAAGGTCGAGCGCAGGATCACCGCGCCGACGACCATCGCGCCCACCACGCCCGGATCGACACCTGCGCGCAGGGTGCCGTTGCTCTGCGCGTCCTCGATGTCCTCGATGAACTGGTCGTAGAAGGACTCCTCGAAGCGGTCACGCCACGCCACGACGAGCGGATCGGCGGTGGCGATGAGCGAGCCGAACACTCTCGTGCCCACATTGTCCTCGACGAAGGCACCGAGCTCAGCAATGTAGTCGCGGAACGCATCCCTGGTCAGCGGTTTTCCGGCCTCGCAATAGTCGACGGGCTTCGGGATGGAGATCGCAATGTGGTCCAGCGCGTCGACCAGCATTTCCTTCCGGTCTGCGTAGCGCCGGTAGATGGTCGTCTTCGCCACGCCGGAATCGGCCACGACGGCGTCGATGGACGTGGCACCGAACCCCTCCTGCTGGGCAATGCGCAGCACAGAGTCGTAGATGCGCTCCTCCGTCGTAGGCTTCTTCGCACCAGATGTTTTTGATTGACTATCTACACGGCTCATAGCTACGTATTCTGGCATACTAGCCCGCCCGAGTCAGATACTCCTGCCACCCGAGTCGAGCACAAAGGACGACTACCAGCACAAGTAGTGCGACACGCACGAGTTTCGAGCCGCCCTTGAGCACCGTTCTTGCCCCCAATTGGGCACCCACCACGTTCGCCACGGCGAGCACGAGCGCGAGCTTCCACTGCACGTAACCGCCCGCGATGAAGACGGCGAGCGCGCCGAGATTAGTCGCGGTGTTGATCACCTTCGCCATCGCCGCCGACTGCAGAAACGCTTGCGAGAACACAGCGGTAAAGCCCATGATGAGAAACATGCCGGTGCCGGGCCCGAAGATACCGTCGTAAAACCCGACTGCCCCGGCGAGCGCAAGCCCCGCGATCGCGCGGCGGCGGGTAAACAGCTGCTGGTTTTTCGTGCCAAACTCCGGCTTGCAGGTGACGAAGATGCCGACGGCGAGCAGCAGTGCGATGATGATGGGGCGCACAACCGAGTCGCTAATCAACGCCACCGCGAGCGCGCCCCCGGCGGAAGCACATCCAGCGGCGAGCGCGTAGCCCCAGGTCAGCTTGGGCACCCCAACTTTTCGCACAAAAGTTACCGCCGCCGAGGCGGTACCAGTGACCGCCGCGACCTTGTTCGTGGCCAAGACACTCGCGGCGGGGAGCCCGGTGGCGGACATGAGCACCGGGATGAGCACGAGGCCCCCGCCGCCGATCACCGCGTCGATCCACCCGGCGGCAAGAGACGCGGCAGCGAGCAGCACGAGAGTAGACATATCGCTCACGCTACTATCGGGGCCTATGCAGCGTTGGATATTTGTCGCCCCGGCCTCCGTGCTGTTGGGCTGGATACTCTCCGCGCTGCACGTGCCCGCGGCATGGATCCTCGGCGCGCTTCTCGCCGCCGGCACGTGCGCGTTGACTACTGGCGAAGAGCTGCGGGTCAACGAGCAGGTGTTTAAGCTCGCCCGCGGCGCGATCGGCGTGATGGCGGCGCTGCCGCTGGTAGGCATCCCGCCGCGGGACTTGCTTCCCTTTATCGTGCCGGGTCTGCTCGCGGCGGCGTTTGTGATCATGCTCGCCTTCGTCGGCGGCATCCTGCTGGCGGATCGTGGGGTCTCGCGGGAGACGGGTGTGCTCTCGTTGCTTGCGGGCGGGGCGTCGGTGATGCCGGCGATCGCAAAGGAAGTGGGCGCGGACGTGCGCTACGTCGCGCTCACCCAGTACCTGCGCCTGCTGGTGGTCTCGATGACGCTGCCTTTGGTCGCGGGGCTTTTGGACGCGCCGCAGACCCACGCGCCGAGCGCACTCGAGCCCTATTGGTGGATGTGGCTGCTTGTCCCGGCGCTCGTGCTTGTGGGCCAACCGGTGGGGAAGCTCCTGAAGCTCCCAAACTCCAGCGTGTTCGGCCCGATGCTTGCGACGGTCGCGTGCGGCGCGGTGGTCCCCTTCGAGATCGTGCCGCCGGAGCCACTGATGATCGGGGCCTTCCTGTGCCTCGGCTGGATCTGCGGGGGCGGGCTGTCGGTGCCAGCGCTGCGGCACTTCAGCACACTCCTGCCCGCCACGCTTGCCTACATTGCGCTGCTTATGGGTGCATGTGCCGCTTCCGGCTGGGCGGTGGCGAAGTGGCTGGGCATTAGCTTCTACGAGGGCTACCTCGCCACCACCCCGGGCGCGTTGGAAACCGCGCTGGCACTCTCGGCGGAAGGTGGTGCGGGGCCTGCGGTGGTCTCGCTGCAGATTATCCGGCTCATCTGCATCCTGATTTTCGCAGGCTACCTACCAAAGATTTTGCGGAAGCTTTAGTGGCTGAGCACCGCGTGGGCGAGCATGTCCATCGGCATGGAGCCGAGTGAGAGCGCCTTGCGGTGGAACTCGCTCACCTCCATACCTTGGGCCAGCGCCTGCTCGCGCAGGTTGCACCAGTCCCGGTAGCCGATGGCGTAGGAGGGTGCCTGGCCCGGCCAGCCCATGTAGCGGTCCAGCTCGAAGGTGAGGTGGGACTCGGGCATGGCGCAGTTGTCGCGCAGGAAGGCCTTGGCGTACTGGGCGTCCCAGGTGCCGCTGCCGTCCGGCGTGGTCTTCTTCAGGTGGACACCGATGTCCACCATCACGCGCGCCAGGCGCAGGCGGCGGGAATCTAGAAGGCCCATGCGGTAGCCGGGCTCCTCGAACCAGCCGTACTGCTCCATGAGGTGCTCGGCGTAGAGCGCCCAGCCCTCCATGTGCGCGGAGTTGAAGCACATGGAGCGGCGCCACAGGTTGAGCTCGCTGCGGTTGAGCAGCGCGCTACCCTGCTGCAGGTGGTGGCCGGGGATGCCCTCGTGGAAGACGGTGGCCAGCTCCCGCCAGGTGTGGAAGGTCTCCTGGCCCTCCGGCACGGACCACCACATGGTGCCGGGCCGCATGAGGTCGTCGCTCGGCGGGGTGTAGAAGATGCCGCCGGAGCCGGCGTGGTCGATCGCGGTTGCGACCGGCGGCAGGCCGTCGGGAAGCGGGAAGCTGTCTTGGACGCGCTCGTTGACCTCGTCCATCCAGGCCAGCAGGGCGTCAGTGCCGTGCAGCGTGTAGCGCTCCTCGCGGTTGAGCCGCCGGTACGCGCCCGCCACCGTGGTGTCCGCGTCGTACAGCGACTTCGCCAGCGCCGCTTGCTTCTCGACGGTCTCCGCCAGCTCCTCCCGCGCCCAGCAGTACGCTTCATCCAAGTCCACATCGCGGCCGAGGAAGAATTCGGAGAACAGCTCGTAGCGGTCGCGGCCCACCCCGTCCTCGTGCTTCGCCTGCGGCGAGAGGTCGGTGGACAGCCAGTCGGCGAACGCGGCGAACGCCTCCTTCGCATCCTCGACCACCTTGGAACCCGCGGGGATGCCCAGGTAGTCCAGGGTGGAGCCGGACTCGCCGAGGCTCTCGCA
The DNA here is from genome assembly GCF_001814825.1 of Corynebacterium sp. HMSC071B10. Classification (NCBI taxonomy): domain Bacteria; kingdom Bacillati; phylum Actinomycetota; class Actinomycetes; order Mycobacteriales; family Corynebacteriaceae; genus Corynebacterium; species Corynebacterium sp. HMSC071B10. Next base: position 97,401 of record NZ_KV817997.1, read on the forward strand.
CTGGTTAATCACCGCGTCGATCTGGCGGTGCGAGGCGACGTCGCCGCTGTTGGCCGCCTCCGTGAGCGACTCCTTGTACCCGCGCAGCGCCGCCGGGACCTTCGCCATGCGCGCAGTGATGTGCTCGAAGTCCTCCTCGGTGACCTTCGGCATGAGCAGGAAGGCGTCGCGGATCGTCTGGACCGGGGAGTCGATATTGTTCAGGCGGCGCAGGAACTCGCCCCGGTGGTGCAGCTCCAGCTGGAAGGCAAGCCGGTCGCGCAGGATCGCGGCGGTGAGCCTATCGACGTCGTCGAAGTCGTCCTCGTCGTCCGAGGCGTCGGTGCAGTCGTTGAGCGCATCCACGTCAGCGATGAGGTCGCGGACGCGGTCGGCCACGGCACTCCAGTACTCGGGACTGAAGTCCTCCAGCTCAGCGTCGAAGCCATCGAGCCCGATCTGGGTGCCCATGGTGGGGGTGAGTTCGGCGTAGTCGTAGACGAAGTCCTCACACGTGGCGTCGAGAAGCGAGGGCTCGCGCTCTTTCTGCGGTTCGGTCATGGCAGGCCAGTCTATCCCAACTGGGCTTTTGATGACCACACACCGAAAAACAAACCAAGCTGTCTAAAACGATGTTTTAGGTGGTGACAGCGATTTTTCGGCACCTCAATGACCCCCAACTGGACAAAGCGGTCTGCCAGTGAGTAAATATATTCACATGAGTTCCTCAACTGCGCCGTTTACCCGACCGAGCACACCTGCGGCGAAGTGCCTCCACCTGATCCGCCTGCAGGAACTAACCTCCCGCAGCGAGCTCGTCGAGGCCACCGGACTCTCCCAGCCCACCGTCACGCGCGCCATCGCCGCGCTCACCCAGGCTGGATTCGTCAACGAGCGCACCGACCTCGCCCGCGCCAACGGCCGCGGCCGCCCGACCATCCCGATCGAGCTCAACGATCGCGAGCCCATCCACGCCGGCATCGCGGTGGGTACCGGATTCGCCTACATCGCCGTCTTCGACATCCGCGGACGCATGCTGCGCTGCGCCGACCTCGACCTGCCGGTCGCGCACCTAAGCCAGGACGACGTGGTGCAGCACCTCATGGCGGGGCTCAACCGGCTCACCGCCGGCCTCAACCGCCCGCTGGCCACCGTCGGCGTAACCGCCTCCGGCACCGTGTCCGAGGACGGCACCGTCATCGCGGTCAACCTCGGCTGGGACGGGGTGGACCTCGCTGGGCAGATGCAGGAGCAGTTCTCGGTGCCGGTGACGGTGACGTCGATTAGCGCGGCAATCATTGGCTCCGAGATGCAGTCGAGCCGCGACCTGACCCCGTCCTCCATCATGGCGCTGTTCGCCGACGACTCGATCGGCTGCGCCATCTCCACCGCCGACGGGGTGCACCCGATCCGCGTGCAACGGCGCGAGCTGACCACCAGCGGCCTGATCGATAACATCGGCTCGCCGAAAATCCGCTCGCTTGCCGACGCCGTCGAGGACAGCTCCGCCGGAACCCGCGCCGCACTCGACGAGCGCGCCCGCGGCCTGGGCAGCCTCGTCGCGGAGCTGAGCGGCGAATACTCGCCCGACACCGTGGTCGTCGCCGGCAGCGCCTTTAACGAAGACCCGCGGTCCACCGCGCCGTTCGTCCGCACCGTCCGGAAGAAGAGCACCACCCCGCCCGCACTACGGATGATCCCCACGCACAAGGAGATCGTGCGCGACATCTCGCGCGCGGTCGCCCTAGACTTCGTACTCCGCGAGCCCCTCGCGGTGGCGGCGGGCTAGCTCCACGTAGCCGGCCGCGTGCTTCACCCGCTGCTCGCGGGTTGCTGGATCCAAGGACTTGCGCACCTTCGCCGGCACGCCCGCAGCCACGGAAAATGGCGGGATCTCCTGGCCCTCCAGGACCACTCCCCCGCCGCCGACAATGCTGCCCTCGCCCACGCGCGCGCCTGAGAGCACGGTCGAGCTCATCCCGATGAGGCACGCCGACTCCACGTGGCAGCCGTGCACCAGCGCGAGATGGCCGACCGTGACATCCTCCTCCAGCACCGTCGTGTGCCCAGTCTCGACGTGGATAACGGCACCGTCCTGTACATTGCAGCGCGCGCCGATGACGATCGCGCCCACGTCGCCGCGCAGGACCGCGCCTGGCCAGATGTTGACGTCTTCGCCGATGGTGACGTCGCCAATCACGGTCGCACCCGGCGCGATGTACGCGCTCGGGTGGATCTGCGGGGCCTTGCCCTCGAATGCATAAATGCCTGCCATGGTGTGCTCCTTACACGTGTGAGAGGTTCCGCTCCATACTACTCGGTCTAGATGTGTCGGATTAGTAATTTCTTTCCGACCTGCTAGTGTTCGGCAAGTAAAAACTGACCTGTTCATTATTTCGCATTGGAGCGCACATGTCTCTCCCCAAGTGGGCCACCGGGTTCGGGGCCCAAGTCATCTACGGCCTGATCATCGGCCTTGTGCTCGGGCTCATTGCCGACGACTGGCTCGCCGGACTCCTCGAGTGGGTCGGCGGCACCTACGTCCAGCTGCTCAAGCTGCTCATCCCACCGCTGGTGTTCACCGCGGTGGTGACCTCGATTGCCAAGCTCCGCGAGGTGACCAACGCGGCCCGACTCGCCGCCCAGACCCTGATCTGGTTCGCCATTACCGCGTTCTTCTCCGTGCTGATCGGCATCGCCGTCGGCGCGATCCTCAAGCCCGGCGCGAACTCCACCGTCGATGCCGCCGACGCCGCCGAACCGTCGACCACCGGCTCCTGGATGGGCTTTTTGGACTCCGTCGTGCCCTCCAACTTCCTAGGCCTTGGCACGAACGGCGAGTCCGTGAGCTTCAACGTCCTGCAGATCTTGGTCGTCTCCCTGCTCATCGGCATCGCCGCCGTGAAGGCGGGCAAGTCGGCCGAGCCGTTTATCCAGTTCTCCGAGTCGCTGCTCTCCGTCATCCAGGTCGTCCTGTGGTGGGTCATCCGCCTCGCCCCGATCGGCACCGCGGCACTGATCGGTAATGCGGTCGCCACCTACGGCTGGTCGGCTATGAGCAGCCTCGGCCAGTTCGTCCTGGCCATCTACATCGGCCTCGCCCTGGTCATCTTCGTGCTCTACCCGCTGGTACTCGCTGCGAACAAGATCAACGTCGTAGAGTTCGCCCGCCGCGTCTGGCCGGTAACCATGCTCGGCTTTGTTACCCGCTCCTCCATGGGTGTCATGCCGGTGAACCAGCGCACCGTCGAGCAGTCGATGGGCGTGCCCACCGAGTACGCCTCATTCGCCATGCCGCTCGGCGCGACCACCAAGATGGACGGCTGCGCCTCCATCTACCCCGCCATCGCCGCCCTGTTCGTCGCGCAGTTCTACGGCATTGACCTGGGCGCGACCGACTACCTGCTCATCGTGATCGTGTCCGTGCTGGGCTCGGCCGCCACCGCCGGCACCACCGGCGCGACCGTCATGCTCACGCTGACGCTGTCCACACTGGGCCTGCCACTGTCCGGCGTCGGCCTGCTGCTGGCTGTCGAGCCGATCATCGACATGGGGCGCACCGCCGTCAACGTCACCGGCCAGGCCGTCGTCGCCGCCGTGGTGGCCACGCGCGAAAAGATCCTGGACAAGCAGGTCTGGGACAACTTTTCGGCCAAAACTTCCTAAAGCTCCAGCCCGTCGAGGATCGCGTCCATCGCCTCGGCGACCCCGGTGCGCCACAGCGTCGTCGCCTTCGGGTCGCCGCGGCCCGGCCCGCCGTTGACCACCGAGACGGGTTTGCCCTGCTTGCGGGCGTCGATGACGAAGCGGTAGCCGCTCATCACCGCAAGCGACGTCCCCAGGGCGAGCACAGAATTCGACTCATCCAGCCATTCGCGCGCCGCTTCTCGACGCCCCCTCGGCACGTTCTCCCCAAAGTAAACCACCGACGGCTTTAGCCGCTGCCCGCCGCACGCCGGGCAGTCGATCATGCGGAAGCGCTCCACATCTTCTGCGCGCAGCTCCACGTCGCCGTCGGGGTTGATCATGCTTCCTGTGACCTCGACGGAATCGAAATAGTTGGGGTTGGCTTGGGTGAGCAGAGCGTCGATAAGCGAGCGGGCATGGCGCGCGCCGCAATCGAGGCAGACGACTTCTTCCATATCCCCGTGCAGCGCGATGACCTTGCGCGAGCCGGCGGCCACATGCAGCCCGTCGACGTTTTGCGTGACAATCCCGGTGAGCAGCCCGGCGCGCTCCAGCTCGACCAGCGCGAAGTGGGTGCGGTTCGGTGAGGCTGCGCGCATGAACTGCATACCGACGAACGCACGCGCCCAATAGCGGCGCACCTGCTCCGGCGAGTGCGCGAACTCCTGGTACGTCATCGGCCGACCCTTGGTCAGGCGGCCGCCTGCGGAGCGGTAGTCGGGGATGCCGGAGTCGGTGGACACGCCCGCGCCGGTGATCACCAGGACGCGGCCAGCGCGCAGCTGCTCTACTACCCGCTGGATCGCAAGCTCCGGGTCCGTCGGCGTGGTGGTTTCGTGCACGACCCGCTCGATGGAGCGCACCGCGCTCGCGTGCGCCATCTGGACGGCCGGGTCGTCGAAGGAACTTAGCGTAATGGGAGCTCTCCAATCGTGCGGCGCAGCTTGCGGGTGCGCAGCCGCTGCGGGTTCTTCGCCAGCTTCTCCATCGCGCGCACCGCACACATCACGTGGGCCTCCTTCGAGTTGGAGTAGAAGGCCTGCGCGGCGGCGGGCAGTTTCGGCACCGCGTGCAGCGGCAGGTCGGACACGGCCAGCAGCGCGCCGTAGGGGACGCGGTAGCGATACCCATTCGCGGCGATGGTGCAGGACTCCATGTCCACCGCGGCCGCCGTCGAGCCGCGCAGCCACTCCCACAGATCCTGCGGGGTCTTCCACTCCCAGTTGCGGTCGCCGGTGGACAGCACGGTGCCGGTGCGCATGAGCGCGGAGTCCTCGCCGTAGATCTTGGAGACCGCCTTCTCCAGAGTGCGCTGAATCTCGGGCACGGCCGGGATGGGCGAGTCGGGGCGGATGTGCTCGTCCAGCACGGTGTCCTTGCGCTCGTATGCGTTGCCCAGGATGAGGTCACCGATGCGCATACGCGCGTCCATGCCCGCGCAGTGCCCGATCATGATCCACGCCTCCGGGCGCAGCACCGCCAGCGAGTCCGTGATGGTCTTCGCGTTCGAGGGGCCCACGCCGATGTTGATCATGGTGATGCCGTCGCCGTCCTCGGTGACCAGGTCGTAGCGCGGCATCTGGTACTTCGCGTTGCCCTCCGGTGTGACCAGGCGCGTGTAGCGGGAGCCTTCGCGCGCCAGCTCCGCCTCGCCGAATTTCACGAACTCGGTGACGTGCATGTCGTAGTTGGTAAACAGGATGTACTTCTGCAGCGACTCGACCTGGATGCCCGTGTAGTGCTCGAGCCGGGCGAGCGCGAGGTCGAAGCGCTGGGGGCCGAAGTGGAAGAGGGGCTTTTCGGTGCCGTGGAAGGCGTCCCAGTGGCCGTCGATAATCGCGTCGTGCACGTCGTCAAGCGCGGGCCGCGGCACGTGCGGCGAATTGCCGACGCGGGCGGCGGTGCCCCGGATGTACTCGGGCGGGATGCGGGTGTCCGAGTAGCCGACGCGGATCACGCACTCATAGTTGGTGGTGAGCGCCTCGAGCTGCGCGCGCAGGTACGGGGCCATCAGATCCGGGCGGGACAGCTCGGCGCTGTAGACGCCGGCCTCGTCGACGTAGCCGAAGGGCTCGGAACGATCCACCGGCACCCAGTTATCGATCGTCACGGACAGCTTGGGGTAGTAGACATCTTCGTAGCGCGCGTAGTCCCCGCTGCTCATCGCGTCGCGCGCACGCTCGCACGACGCTTCATAGAGCTCAATGAGCGTATCGACGGCCACGTGCGCACTTCCCACAACATCCATAGCGCCTAGACTACTGGCTTATGGGATTTTCAGACGTGGTCCGCTGGGCGGAGCACCGCATCAACAGCGCCGACGTGAAGGCAAAATCGCGCCGCGGCTGGGTACCGCAGGTCAGCGGTTTTACCGGCTACGGCAACGCCGAGCGCGCCCGCGTCCTCGGCCGCGTGCTCATGGCGGATCCGAACCGCGAGCCGAAAACCGAGGTGGAGCGCGGCTACCGCCAGTTCTTCACCACCCAGGTCCCCAACATCGCGGTCACCGTCGAGCTGGGCGACCAGCGCGTCACCGCCCAGACCGACCGCAACGGCTACCTCGAAGTACTGATTCTGGACCACGGGCTTCCACCCGGCTGGCACACCGCCACCGTGCGCACCCCCTTGAGCGCCGAGGCCACCGAGGCGCGGGTGCAGATCATCGCCGACGACGTCACGCACGGCCTGATCTCCGACGTGGACGACACGATCATGGTGACCATGCTGCCGCGCGCCATGCTCGCCGCATGGAACTCCTGGGTGAAGAAAACGAATACGCGCCAGCCCGTGCCCGGCATGCGCGACCTGTACGCGGAACTCCTCGCGCCCGGCGAGCCGACGTTCTACGTCTCCACCGGCGCGTGGAACACCTTCGACACGCTCACGGACTTCATCGCGCGCGAGCAGCTGCCGCCCGGCCCCCTGCTGCTCACCGACTGGGGCCCGACCCCGACCGGGCTGTTCCGCAGCGGCCAGGAGCACAAGCGGGTCGCGCTGCGCAATCTCATCGTCGACTTCCCCAACATCCGCTGGACGCTGGTTGGCGACGACGGCCAGCACGACCCCATGCTCTACTCGGACCTCGTCCAGGAGCACCCCGACCGGGTGCGCCTGGTGGCGATCCGCGAGCTCAGCCGCTCCGAGCACATGCTCGCCCACGGCACCACCGCCACCATTTCGCAGCCCGGCAACTACCGCACGATCAAGGCGATCCACGGGCACACCGGCTTCGACTTGGCGAGGGAGTTCAAGAAGCTGTGAAACGGACTCTCGCCGCGCTGCTCTGCACAATCGGCGTGCTTTCCGCCTGCCAGGAGCCGCCGGCAGAGGAGCTGGCACCCGTGCTCACCGAGCAGGACGAACGCCTCGGCGTGGACCCGCAGTGGCTCGAAGACGAGGTGTCAAAGATTTCGCGCGAAACTGACACCGCGCTGGGCATCGTGCTTATCGACGACGACTTCTCCGCCACCCGCGCCGGCGACACCAGCATGCTGCGTTCCTGGTCCACCATCAAGGTGCCGGTGGCGTTCGCCGCGCTGGAGCACTGCGACGTCGATAAGGCGACGCGCGAAGCGCTGATGACCTCAATGATCGAGGTCTCCGACAACGCCTCGACCGACCAGCTCTGGTGGTGCCTGGAGGCCTCCGGCGGGGCGGAGAAGTTTGTTGGCGAGGAGATCGCAAAGGCGGAGGCGGACGTGGTACCCTCCCCGACCTGGGGCGTGACCGAGTGGCCTCTCGAGTCGCAGGCGAAGTACGCCCATTACCTTGCGCAACTTGCCGATTCGGAGCCGGACGAAAACGCCGCCTTCGTGCTCGACCTCATGGAGCACGTGGACGAGTCACAGGCCTGGGGCCTGGGCAGCCTGGGCATCCCTTTCAAGGGCGGCTGGAGCGATACCCCCGAGGGGACGTGGGAGTCGCGCCAGTTCGGCTACGCCACGCTGGGTGAGAAGCGCTACGGCATCGCCGTGGCCGCAACCAGCGAGATCGGGTCCTTTTCCGACACCACCGACGCCCTCGACAAGCTGGCCGCAGCGCTCGGCACCGTCTAGATGCCGCCGAGGAGGAGGCGCACCTGCTCGATGCGCTCGGCGGTCGGGTCTGCCCCGAGCTGGTCGCGATAGGCCCGGATGAACAGGTGTTGGGTGCCGGCGATCATGAACATGGCCGTATCGTCGAGAAGCTGCCCCGAGGCCTTTTTACCCTGCTCATCGAGCATCGCCCTGAGCCCGTCGCGGATCGGCGTAAACAGCAGGTCGCACAGCACCTGGTTGAGCTTCGCGTGCACCGGGGAGTCGATGAGGTGGCACACCATCGGCCGGTGCGGCTCGAGCGCGTTGGCGAGGCGGCGCACCTGCTCCGGGTAACTCTCATCGCCGACGAAGTTGGCAGCGAACTCGCGGTAGGCGGGCGCGAGCACGGCCTCCCCGGCCGCGAGCACCACGCCGTCGCGGTCCTGGAAGTGCTCGTAGAAGACCTGGCGGCTCACCCGCGCCGCCTTCACGATGCCGGAGACCGACAGCTGGTCAACCCGGTTCGTGGCGAGCAGGTCAATGGTGGCGCTCACGAGCGCCTCACGTGTGCGGACCGCGCGCGGGTCCACGCTGCTCTGTCTACGTGCCATGTTCGTTCTCAAGTGTCCTTATAGTGCCTTGCGCAAGATACCGAGCACCTCAGCGACGCGGTCGGCGGCTTCGGCGGCGCTGCCTGCTTCCCGTACGGACTTGACCATCAAGCGGAAGGCACCAGCACGCAACAGATCGCCGAGGTCCTCCTGGTCCTGCTGCTCGACCTTGCCCAGGCGGTCCTGCAGGGAGCAGACCGCGCTGCGCAGCATCGGCTGCTCCGGGGTGGTAAAGACCTCCAGCACGGCGGGCAGGGCCGGGCCGCCGACCACGTTGAGCAGCAGGTCGCGCTCTGCGTACATGCCGCCGACGAGCACGTCGACAGCGGCGCGCGGGCCGCCGCCTTCGGTGTATTCCTTAATGTAGGCCTCGATGACGGGGCGGAAGGTGTGCTCGACGAGCGCACCGACCACGGCATCGCGGCCGTCGTAGTGCTCGTAGAAGACCTGCCGGCTCATGCCGGCGCGTTTCACGATTGCAGAGACCGTAATGTCCTCGGTCTTATTTTCCAGCTGGAGTTCCCTGGTTGCATTCAGGAATGCCCCCCGCGTCCGTACTGCGCGGGGGTCCATGCTGCCCTCTCGGCGGGCCATAGTCGCTCCTTAACCTCCGCTCCATCTACCGGATGCACGTTATTCTTGGAAACGGTGATCGCTTCCATCATTTCAACACCCGTAAATTACCCTATTAGTCAAATTTAAGAAAGTGGGTATGCAGTGTCTACTGCTTCTTCTCTCGCAGATACCACAGTTGCGCTGCTGCAAGAGTTAATTCAGCTCGCGTGCGTCAACGATCTCACCCCCGATTCCGGGCAGGAGCACAAGGCCGCGGATGCGCTCGAACGCTTCTTCGCGGATTGCCCCAACGTGCGCGTCGAGCGCTTCGAGTCCCATCCGGGGCGCACCTCCATCGCCTTTACGCTGGAGGGTTCGGACCCTGAGGCCGAGCCGCTGACCCTGCTCGGCCACACCGACGTGGTGCCGATTGATGCGGCGAAGTGGACAAAGGAGCCCTTTGGGGCCCAGCTTATCGACGGGCGCATCTACGGCCGCGGCGCCACCGACATGCTCTACATCACCGCCGCCATGGCCGCCGTGGTGCGCGACGTCGCCTTAAGCGGCACCCAACCCGCCGGCACCCTGACGTTTGTCGGCTGCGCGGACGAAGAAGCCCGCGGCGGGCTCGGGGTCGGCTGGCTCGCCGAGCACCACCCGGACGCGTTCTCCTGGAAGAACTGCCTGTCCGAGGAGGGCGGCTCGCACCTTCCGGTGCAGGACGGCTCGGACGCGCTGGTGGTCGTCGTTGGCGAGAAGGGTGCGGCACAGCGCCGCCTGACGGTGCACGGGGACGCCGGGCACGGCTCCACCCCGCACGGGCGGGACTTAACCATCGCCAAGATCGGCAAGGTGGCGGAGCGCATCGCCGCGCTCAATCCGCCGGTGACCTCGGACGAGCCGTGGCCCAGCTACGTGCGGGCGTGGAAGTTCGACGAGGCGACCGAGGCGGCGCTGCTTGCCGGCGAGGGCTACGAGGCCTTCGGTCAGCTCCAGCGCTACTCGCACGCGATGAGCCACCTCACCGTGGCACCGACGGTGCTGCGTGCGGGCGGGGCCATCAACGTGCTGCCTTCGGAAGCCTCGCTGGATTTAGACATCCGCCAGCTGCCGGGTCAGACCCAGGAGGAGATCGACGAGCTGTTGCGCGAGGCACTCGGTGACATGGCCGACGAGGTGGAAATCACCCACCTGATCACCGAGGACGCCACGGTTTCCCCGACCGAAGGCCCGCTGTACGAAGCGATCGTGGACACCTTCGCCGAGTTCTTCCCCGACGCCGCCGTGGTGCCGACGCTCGCCGCCGGCGGCTCGGACCTGCGCTTTGCGCGCCGCAAGGGCGGGGTCGGCTACGGCTTTGCGCTGCACCAGCGCGGGCGCACCCTGGGCCAAGTGCTCGACCTTTTGCACAGCCACGACGAGTACGTGGAAGTGGAGGACGTGGAGCTGACCGTCAAGGCGTACCGGAGCCTGGTGCGGCGCATGGTGAAGGCGTAACCCCTTTCGCACCCCTTTCACATCAGTCACATCCGTGCCATACTGGGCCGCATGAAGATTCGCGCTATTGCCCTGTCCGCCGCTGCCGCGGGCACCCTCTTTGCCGCCCAGCCCGCCCACGCCGACGCGATTGATGATGCCCTGGCGAAACTTCCCGCCGGCGAAATCTCCTGCGAGCAGGCAGAGAAGTACTGGACCAACGACGCCGACTACAACGCCAAGGTGCGCCAGGCGCGCACCATCGCCCGCTTCGACAGCCGCGGCCCGCAGATCCTCGACGCGCTCGCGCGCGTCGAGAGCGCGGCCAACCGCTGCGGGCTGAAGGGCACGAACGGCGGCAACCAGGGCGGTAACCAGCAGGCCCCGGCGAAACCTGCTCCAGCACAGCAGGCCCAGCAAGCTCAGCCTGCTCCCGCGAAACCTGCACCTGCCCAGCCTGGGAAGCCGCTGATCGTGCTCGCGCCGCAGGGCGTGCCGACTTTTGACGCCCCGGTGGCCAACGTGGCCACGGTGCGCCTGCCGGACCTGGCGGTCATCGCGCAGCAGCTGCTCGCCCAGTACGCACCGGGCTCCTCACTGCCTTTCTAGGCCTGCCACTCGTAGAGGACCTCTTCCCCGGCGCGGATGCGCACCCCGTAGGTGGGCTCTAACCACGCGTCGGTCTGGATTTCCTCGCCGCCCTCACCACGACTCCGTAGGGAGATCGTGGCGTTTTGCTTGTCCAGGACCTCCACCTCGGCGTGGGTGAGCCACTGGTTGCGGCGGCGCACGCCGATGAGCTTCTTGTGCTCGTCGAGTACCCAGCTGCCCAGCTCGGACAGCTCGGCAGGGGTGGCGGGCAGCGGGGGGCGTACCGGATCGTCGGCGGCGAAGCCCTCGCCGCGCAGCGCTTCGAAGCCCTGCTCGTCGCCGTAGTAGATGCTCGGCATGCCAGGCAGGCTCATCAGCAGCGCGAGCGCGATGATCTCGCCATCCTGGCCCACCTTGGAGGCGATGCGGTCGACGTCGTGGTTGCCGATAAAGGTGTTGGGCAGGGTGCGCGCGGCGATCTCGGCGTGGCGGCCGATCGCGTGGTCGAGCTCCCAGAAGTTCGTGTCCTTGATGGAGGACCAGAGTCCCTTCCACAGCTCGTACTGCGTGACCGCATCCAGGGTGCCCGCCTCGGTGATCGCGGCGTAGTCGCCGTGGATGACCTCGCCGAGGATGAGCACGTCTGGGAACTCCTCACGCACGCGCGCAAGCACGGTGTGCCAGAACTCGGGCGGCACCGAGTAGGCCACGTCCAGGCGCCAGCCCTGGATGCCGCGGCGCAGCCAGTGGCACATGATGTCCACCACCGCGTCGACAATGCGCGGGTCCTCGTGGTGCAGGGTCGCCAGGTCGGCGTGGCCCTCCCAGTCGGTGTCGCCGGCCAGGCCCTCGGCGACCCAAGGGTGGGTGCGGGCGACGTGGTTAAACACGCCGTCGAGCATGACCTGGATGCCGCGCTCATGGCAGGCTGCGATGAGGCGGTCGAAGTCAGCGTCGTCGCCAAGCCGGGCGTCGATGCGGTAGTGATCGAGCGTGTCGTAGCCGTGGCTGACCGACTCGAAGATGGGGCCGAGCAGAAGCCCGTTGCAGCCGAGCTCGATGAGGTAGTCCAGCCAGGCCTCCAGCTGGCCGAGGCGGTGCCCGGAATCGTCGCCTGCGCGGTCGCGGATCGGCGCGCCGGTGGCGCCGAGCGGGTAGACGTGCCACCAGATCACGTCGGCGAGTTGCGGTTTCATGTAGGTGGGCTCCTTCCACGCGGATGTAGGCTCAAGGGCATGACGCGCCGCTTGAGTGTCGAGGAACGCCGCGCCGAAATCCTCGACGCCGCCACCACGACCTTTGCTTCCCTGCCTTATGGCGATGTCTCTGCCCAGCTTATCGCCCAGCGCTGCGGGGTGTCGGAAGGCCTCATCTTCCACTACTTCGGCTCCAAGGCGGGCCTGTACGCGGCGTTTCTGCAGGAAACCGCATTCGACTTCACCCGCTTCCGCGAACCCGCCGAACTCGTGCGCGCCTACCTCGACCACATCGCCGCGCGCCCCCTCGTGTGGGCGGCCGGCCGCCGCAGCGGCGAGGAACCGCTCGAAGCGATCCACCTGCGCATCGAGCACCGCGACGCCGCGGTCCACACGCTGTGCGAGTTCCTCGGCCGCAGCGACGAGCGCGCCCGCGTCGCGGTCTCCGGCACGCTCGGCTTTCTCGACGCCATCGCGCTGGATTGGGTCGACGAGGGCTGCCCCGCCTCACGCCGCGAGCTGCTTCTCGACGCCACACTCGCCGCCCTCACAGCCGCCCTCTAGCCCTCCTCACGCCGGCGAATCAGCGGCTCAAGGCGGTCCTGGATACGCTCGCGCCACGCCTCGACGGCCTCCTTGTAGCCCACCTCGTGCGGGTGCATGCCGCGGTGGGTGAAGGTGACCTGCGTTTCGCCCTGCTCCTCCTCGCTGTCGCTGAGCTCGAAGATGAGCGAGGTGTCGTCCCAGTCGCGGTCCTCTTTCTCCTTGCCGGTGGTCTCGGTGTGCCAGACCAGGCGGTCGCCCTCTTCGGCCTCTTCGACGCGGAACTCGGCGTATTGCTGGTCCGTGTCGAAGTGGAACTCGCCGCCGGCCTCGGCCGCCGAGCCCTCGATGTGGTCGTCCCACCAGTCCTTCGGCGTGGTGATCGCCTTGAACACCGCGGTACGCGAGGCAGGCACGGTGAAGGTGGTGGAGAAGTCCTTGATGGCGCGGACCTTGGTGCCGTCGGAAAACTCGTAGTCCGGCATGGCGGAGTCGGGGTCGTAGATGCTGACCTCGTAGCCCTCGTCGCGAAGCTGACGCAGCCCCTCCTTGATGAGCAGGCGCCCCGCCTTGTTGAAGCTGGTCACGTTCGACACGTCGAGCACCAGCGTGCCGCCGACGATGCGCTCGCCGGACAGGTCGTGCAGGATCTTCTCCGCGGCGGTGAAGTTGATCATGCCCTGCAGCACCACCACGGTGCAATCTTCTCTGCGCTCCACCGACCGAATCCCCGGCGCCGTGTAGTAATCCGCACCCATCAGGTTCAGCCCGAGCGAGGCGGACATCTCGCGGAAGATCTTCACCCCGCGCACCGAGTTGCCCTGCTCGTTCAGCCGCGGACTCAGCGACGCCAAGCCCAGCTGCCCCGGCATTGTGCCGATCAGCCCGCCGGCCACGCCCGACTTCGCGGGGATACCCACGTTGACCATCCACCGCCCCGACCCGTCGTACATGCCCGCCGAAGTCATCACCGCCTGCGTAATGCGCGCCGCAGCCGCAGAGCACACCCGCTCGCCAGTGATCGGCTGGACTCCGCCGTTGGCCAGGGTGGCCGCCATCGTCGCCAGATCGCGCACGGTGACCAGCACCGCGCACTGCTGCGTGTAGGACTCGATCGCGTCGTGCGCCTGGTCCTGCACCATGCCGAACTCGCGCAGAAGGTGCGCGATCGCCAGGTTGCGGTGCGCGGTACTGATCTCCGATTCCACCAGCGCCTCGTCGATGCTCAGTTCGCGGCCGGCAAGTTTGGAAAAGAAGGCCCGGATCTTCTCCACCCGCGCCTTTACCGAGGACTCCGCGCCGTTGATCAGCTGGTTCACCGCGATCGCGCCCGCGTTGATCATCGGATTCGCGGGCCGATGGGTGCCCTCTTCCAGCGAAATCGCGTTGAAGGCCTCGCCCGAAGGCTCCACGCCCACGTACTTGTGCACCTCCGCCGCGCCTAGCTCCTCCAGCGCGAGCGCGTAGACGAAAGGCTTGGAGATGGACTGGATGGTGAACTCGTAGTCATCATCGCCCACCGAGTAGAGGTTCCCCGACGTCGTGCACAGGGCCACGCCGAGCTTGTCGGGGTCGGCGGCGGCCAGCTCGTCGATGTAGTCGGCGAGTTCGCCGCTGTCGTCGTCGCGGACTTGTTCCAGCAGGTGGTCAAGGTATTCGGGTACTGGCGTAGGCATGCGCGCCAGTCTAGAGCTTTGTGCTTAGCGACGCCCACTCTTACCTTTTTGTCCACTTTCCTTTACATTGTGGCGTGTTTAGTTTATTGTTTGTCGTAGGCGCTTACAAAACAGAAAGGAGCGCTGATGCCCGACACACACGAAAACATGGTCCGCAAATGGCGGCGGTGGCAGGAACTCTCCCAAGCCGACCTCGCCGCCCAGGTGGGAGTGTCCCGCCAGACCATCGCCAACATCGAAAAAGGCAACTACTCCCCCTCCGTCCACCTCGCACTCGACATCGCACACGCCCTCGGCAAAACCGTCGAAGCCCTCTTTGGCGACGAACAGGAAGGATAACCCCATGCTGAAGCAGTACGGCGACAAAAAGATCGCCCTGGCAAACCAGGGCACCGACGACGAATACCAGCAGCAGATCTTGCATCAGTCCAGCACCGTGACCTCGGAGACGCTGATGTACACCACCACGTTCATCATGGCGGTCCTCGCCTGGGCCCTGCCCGAGGGCGCAGCCATCTACTCGCTGCTGGTGCTCCTGCCCGGCACGCTCGCGCAGACCGCCGGCGCGCTGTGGATGCAGAACTACGCCCCGCGGCCCCGCCCGCCCAAGATTTTCACCCTGTCCACCCTGCCCATCTGGATCTTCCTCGCGATCACCTTCGCCGGCATCGCTTTTAACGACTTCGACGGTGACCCGGGCGGCACGATCGGCATGGTCATCGGCGCGGTCGTCGGCGGTGGTGCCGCCGCGTACTTTGCCCCACGCTTCCAGCGCCACAAGCGCCGCGACGACGAGGCACGCCTGAACGCCGACCTCGAAGATTAATACCTACGGTTATAATCGGCATTATTCCGATCACGACGAGAAAGGATGCCGATGTACCTCGCAGAAAAGCCGAACCCGAAACTTAACTACTTAAGCGACAAGCACGCCGAAATCATCAAGGCAACGCTTCCGCCGGTGGGCGAAAACATCGAGACGATCACGAAGACGTTCTACTCCAAGATGTTCGCCGCCCACCCCGAACTCATCGCCAACACCTTCAACCGCGGCAACCAGAAGCAGGGCGCGCAGCAGAAGGCCTTGGCCGCATCCGTCGCTACCTTCGCCACTCAGCTGGTGGACCCGTCAGCGCCGGACCCGGTCATGATGCTGGACCGCATCGCGCACAAGCACGTCTCGCTGGGTATCCGCAAGGACCAGTACCAGATCGTGCACGACAACCTCATGGCTGCGATCGCCGAGGTCCTCGGCGACGCGGTCACCCCCGAGGTCGCCGAGGCCTGGGACGCCGTCTACTGGCTCATGGCCGACGTGCTGATTAAGCATGAGGCCAAGCTCTATGAGTCCGACGGCGTCACCGACGGCGACGTCTTCCGCCGTGCGACCGTCACCGCCAAGGAGCAGCTCACCGACACGGTGTTCACCTACACTCTTTCCGGCGATTTCACCGCCCCGCGGCCCGGTCAGTACACCTCCGTGGGTGTCACGCTTGACGACGGCGCCCGCCAGCTCCGCCAGTACTCCATCATCGAAGGCGACGCGAACTCCTACCGCATCGCCGTGGAAAGCGACGGCGAGGTCTCCACCTTCCTGCGCGAGCACGTCGAGGTCGGCGACACCGTCGACGCCCCCCTCGCCGCCGGCGACCTCGTCCTCCAGGACGGCGACAACCCGGTCGTGCTGATCTCCAGCGGCATCGGCTCCACCCCGATGGTGGGCATCTTGGGCCACCTGGCCCGCACCAACTCGGACCGTAAGGTGTGCTACCTGCACGCCGACGAGTCCGCAGACTCCTGGGCGCAGCGCGAGGAAACCCGCACGCTCGCGGACAAACTCCCCAACGCCGAGGTGCGCGCGGCCTTCCGCAGTCAGGGCGAGCGCATCACCATCAGTGAGGCAGATGTCGACGGCGCTGATGTCTACCTCTGCGGCGGCGCAAACTTCCTCCAGGCCATCCGCGAGGATCTGGCCGAAAAGTCGCCCGCTAACGTCTACTTCGAGCTGTTCAGCCCGAACGACTGGCTGATCAACTAGCGCGGGTCGGTGATGCGCGCCCCGCACTCGTTGAGCCGGTCAAAGGGCTTGAGCTCGACCTTGAGTGCGCCCGCCTTCCCGTCAACGTAGCCTGCGTGGAGCGCGCACACCGTCCGGTCCGGGAGCGTGCCGTCCGGCCCGATGAACGGGCAGGCGCGCAGGCCCACCTCGCGGGCCCCATCAGCCGCGGTGCCCTCGCGCGGGAGCGGGTCGAAGCCCATCGCGCGCAACAGGCGCACGAGCGCTTCCGTCCCCTCGTCCAAATCCGCCGGCGCGTCCGCCTCGCGCCCGGCGGATTTCGCTGCCCACTGCTGTCCGATCTCGCGGGCTTGCTCCAGGTCCCCGTCGGCAAGCATCCCGGTGAGCATTTCGACCAGTTCGATGTACTCGCTCGCCACCTCACTGCCACGCGGCACCCGCGCGGTGAAGATATGCGAGGGACGGCCACGCCCCACCGTGTGCGCTTGCCTGCGCGAAACCAGCTCCTGCGCGATCAGCTCATCCAAGTGGCCGCGCACGGTGTTGATGTGCATGCCGAGCTTGTGTGAGAGCTCGGCGACCTGCGCCCCGTCGGGAAACGCCTGCAGGGCGTGAAAGACTTCCCGCTGCTTCGCGCTCAATTCGGCGGCGGCAGCGGTGAGCTGAGAAGCGGGGCGTGGCGCTCTTCGGCGAACCATTCTTCACACCCTCCTCCGGCTGGGAGTTCTTGGACAACTGCTTGCCTTAAGTATAGGAAGCGAACCGGTAAAACTCCTAGTTGGAGCATCCCCTTGTCCGCCCACATGCAACTTTAGTACGATTATTATCGTGGAAAAACTGAGTCGTGTGACGGGCGGGTGCATCGCCTTCTGGGCCAGCACCGCCCTCATCAACGTGCTTGCCGACGCCCCACGCTGGAACATCATCCACCCCCTCACGCTCGGCGTCGTCACAAACGCCATCCTCACCTACTCCACCCACTTCGCCGACGCCCTCACCCGCACCGCCTCCCGCCCTTTGCCCGTCTACGCGCGCCTCGCCGCAGTCAACCTCGCACTCGTCGCGCTGCTTTTCGACGCCCTCCCCAACCTCGCCGCCGCCACCGCCGCCTCCGCCCTGCTCTGGCACGGTGCCTCCATCGCCCGCAAGCTGCGCCGCAGCCTGCCCGGCCCCTTCGCCACCACCGCGTACTGCTACGTCGCCGCCGCCGCGTTCTTTGCCCTCGCCGTCGCCGCCGCCGTCCAGCGCGACATTGCCGCCCACTCCCGCCTCGCTGTCTGGGGCTTCGCGTGGACGACCATCGCCGGCACCGTCATCACCCTGCTGCCCACCATGACCAGAAGGCGCGCCTCCCCCATCGCCCGCAAGCGGCTCTCGTACGCGCTGGCCGCCCACTGCGTCGCCCTCCCAGCCGCGGCAGCGCTGCTCGGCACGCCACTTGCCACGGCAGCGCTACTAGTGTGCGCGCTTGCGTGGTCGTACGCGCTGCAACCCGTCCTGGCCGGCACGCTGTTTGACACGGACCTGTCGGTGCCCGCGCTCAGCGTCGCTGCCGGCGTGCTCTGGCTGCTCGGCGCGATGTACGCCGACGCTGCAACGCTTGCCCTCGGCGCGGAGCGCTTCCCCACAAACCTCCTCGTCTTCATCCTCGCCGCCGGGCTCGCGCAAATCGTCGCGGGCGCGCTCGGCCACCTCCTGCCAGTCCTCACGCGCCGCGCCACCGAGCCCGACCAAGGGTTTTTCAAAGCCGGCGTACTCAACGGCGGCGCCATCGTCGCGCTGATCAACCCGCCCATCGGCCTTGCCATACTGGCGATCGGGCTGGTCCTGCACGCAAGAAAGGTCGCTTTCCCATGAACCGAACCGAATCCCTCGCCTGGGGGCTGATCGCCCTCGTCGTCGCCCTCGTGGTGGGGCTCACCCTCGCGTTCAGCCCCACCGACACCGCGCAGGCCCCGATCAGCGAGGACGCCACGGTCTTCGACATCGACATCCAGGGCATGTCGTTCGTCCCCGACACCATCAACGTCGCGCCCGGCACCCACGTCGTGCTCACCATCACCAACTCCGACACCCAGCAGCACGACCTCAAGCTTGGCGACGGCCACACCGGCCGCATCGACCCCGGCGAAACCGTCACCCACGACTTCGGCGTCTTCGACGAGGACACGCAGGGCTGGTGCACAATCGCCGGCCACAAGGCGATGGGGATGACTTTTGATGTGGTCACGAGTGGGGGCGACGAGGCGTCGATAAGCGGCGAAGGGCGCGACGCGACACTGCCGGAAGCCAGCGGCGAGCTGCACGAGCACACCTGGACCATCGAAGACGACGGCGACACCTGGACCTTCGACGGCCAAGCGCCCGGGCCGACGCTGCGCGGGCGGGTCGGCGACCGCTTCCGCATCACCATCGAAAACCGCGGGCACATGACCCACTCCATCGACTTCCACGCAGGCGAAATCAGTCCCGACGAACCCATGCGCGACATCCAGCCGGGCGAGCACCTCACCTACGAATTCACCGCGCGGCGCTCCGGCATCTGGATGTACCACTGCGGCACCATGCCGATGAGCCAGCACATCGGGATGGGCATGGTCGGCGCCGTCGTCATCGACCCGCCCGAGCTTTCGCCCGTCGACGGCGAATACCTCCTCGTCGCGCGCGAAATCTACGGTGCCGAGCCCGCAACCGCCTTCAACGACCACCCCGCGCAATACATCGAGCGGCCCATCGAAGCGCGCGTCGGCGACACTGTCCGCGTCTGGCTACTGAACGCAGGCCCCGACACCGCGTTGAGCTTCCACGTCGTCGGCGAAATCTTCGACACCGTGTACAAAGAGGGCACCTATTCGCTTCGCGACGCCCACGACACCGGCTCCCAAGCCCTCGACCTGTTCGCCGCACAGGGCGGGTTTGTCGAGCTCACCTTCGACGAGCCGGGCACCTACACCTTTGTCAACCACCAGATGACGGCGGCGGAGCAGGGCCAGCGCGGCCAGTTCCTGGTTCGCGCGAACTAGCCCGGGCCACGTGGTCGGCGCCAGTGGGCGTGACCTGGCCCGACGGCGAGACGTAGACGATCTGCCCGCCGCGGCGCTCGGTGCGCCCACGGGTGGCACGCCCCGCCTGGTAGTTGTGGTAGCGGCACAGCCAGCCGAGGTTGCTCACCACCGTTTCGCCGCCATGGCGGTGCTCGGTCATGTGGTGGGCATCGCAGCGCGAGGCCGGCACGTCGCAGTCCTTCCACGTGCAGGTGGCGGAGTCGGCGAGCATCATCGTGCGGTGCTTCTCCGTGGCCAGGCGCATGTCGTAGGCGTTGACGGGGCCGTCCATCGCGCCGATCAGGATGATGTGGCCGAACTGCGAGAACTTCATCCGTACGAACTCTTCGCCGGACATGACGACCCCGTTGGCGAAGCGGACCGTGACGTCCTTGCCCTCGCCGGAGAGAATCTTCTCGTAGTCGCCCAGGTCCAGGTTCACGCTGAGCTTGACCAGGTAGTCGGCTTTCGGGCAGTCCTGGGTCAGCCAGGTGGTGACGTCGTTTTTGGCCGCGTCGTAGGCGGCTTGGACGTCGAGTGCGGGGCCGGTGACGCGTAGCGTCGCTAAGCCATCGCCATGGTGCTTGACGCGAGCGCACGCGGTGCGCGGGGCGGGCGGCTGCAACTCCTCTTTCAGCGCCGCCGCCCGCTTCCGGATCCGCGACAGGTCCCCGGCCGTGTTGCACAACGTGTCGATGTAGTGCCAGCGCTTCGTTGCGTCCTCGATCGCGTTCGCCGTGCGCGCGATGTAGGCCAGCGTCTCGATCCGGTGCCCGTTTTCGCGCGCCCCCTCGTGCGCGCGCTGCTGGTAGCGCGAGTGCGAAGTCGCCGCGCACAGCGTCCGCGCCGCCGCGACCAACTGCTTCGCGCGGTCGTACTGCACGCCCTCGGCCTGCACCTCGCGAGCAGACTTGCCCGCCGCAGCGGCGACAAAGTCGAAACCGCTCCGGTCGAACTGGGCAAGTGAGGCGAGTGCGTTCATGCCCGCCACAATACCCGGTTGACCAGCGCAAATGGAGGTTTGTGAGAAGTCTCCCACTTTGCCCGGATCACGGAACCGGCGGGCGAGTTTTTGCGTCTAATAGTGTTTAGGCTTTTGCGGCGAGCAGTTCGGCTTTTTGCGCGCGCACGGCCCGCACCATCAGCGGCAGGAAGGCAACGAGGACGCCGAAGCAGCACGCGCTCATCGCCACGCGCAGCCAGGAGTTTTCGGTGGCAATCCAGACCACGAGCGCGGCGTTGAAAAGCACCACGCGAAACAGCGAGCCGCGGGCGAGTTCGGCCAGCCCGGCGCGCACGGCGCGGGGGCCGCCGCCCATCGTCGTGGGCAGCAGGTAGCTCATGGTGCCGATCAGTAGCTGGGCGGCGAACCCGAGCAGGAGCGCGAGCGTCGGGATGTCCGGCAGGTCGATCGGCATGGCGAGGCGCACGGCGTACCAAAGCATCGCGACAAGCAGCCAGATCAGCGCAGCGAAGGCGCTTAGGCCGGGGTAGGTGACGCGGTCGCGGGGGTCGCGAAGCACGTCGAGGACGTTGACCAGAAAGCCGTGGAACGTCCACAGCCACGCGGCGACGTACACCAGCACGCCGACGCTGGTGAGCAGGTCCACGCCCGCGAGTGCGCCGCAGCTCGCCACGATCACACCGGCGGCGGCGAGCGGGATCGACGTGCCCGCGCGGTCTCGCATCCCGTTGATGCGCCACATCGCCGGGAACAGCACGGTCAGCGACGCGAGCGCGGCGAAGCCGACGAAGCCGCCGACGTTGACAAACAGGTGCGCCATCCGCACGCGCTCCTGCCATTCGCCGGGCAGCCCGTAGGACAGGGCGGCGCCGAAGACAGCGCCGACGGGCAGGCAGGCCGCGCTCGCCACGTAGCCAAGCGCGACGGCCCGGTGTCGCTTGTCGCGCCCGGCGCGGCGCACCTGCGCATACAGCAGCCACGCGTGCCAGGCCAGGACGCCCGCGACGAGCGTCGCGCCGACCCAGGTCAGCCAGTAGGTCACGAGCACCTGGCCGACCAGCACGGCCACCACGCCCGCGTTGAGCGCCCAGGTGCGGCGCAGCTGCGCGGGCCGGGCGGCGTCGGGAAGCCGCTGTTGCAGGAAACGCTCGGTGAGGTTTTGCGACCACACCACGATCGAGTTGGTCAAAATCCCGAGCGTGAACACGTGGATGAGCAGCCACCCGGGCTCGGTGAACACAACGTGCGTCAGCCCGAGCACGATAAACACGAGCATCCAGACGGTCACCGGCCTAGACGCGCGCCTGTGCCAGCTGTGCGGGCTCCAATCCTTCGCCATATTCCCAATATAGCCCGTGCTTATTCGATGAGCTCGAGCAGCTTCTCGACGACCACCGCCCTGTTCCCCTCCGCCAACGGCCGCGCATAAATGTGATCGTGCACCCACAGCCCCGAGGCCAGCACCGAGGCCGCGAGCAGGTTCGGGTCGGTTGCCGTGTCGTCGGAACGCGGCAGCCACCGGTCCTCCACCTCGAGCCAGGGGCGCGAGAAGTCGGGGTGCGTGCGGGAGTGGAGGGTGACCATGAGCTCGGCGAGCGGCTCGTGTTCGCTCATGGTCACCAGCATCGCCCGGTAGCGCTCGCGCGGGGTGAGCGCATCTGCGTCCTTGCCGCCGGCGTGGGCGCGGACTTTGTCCTCCCACACGGCCGCGGTGTACTCGTGCAGCCCGACCAGCAGGGCGTGGCGGGACGGGAAGTGGTAGAGCAGGCCGGACTTGGACAGGTCGGTCTCAGTGGCGAGCCGGTCGTAGGTGACGGCCTCGATGCCGCCCGGGTCGGAGGCGACGATGGCGTAGGCGGTGCGCAGGATGTCGTCGCGCTTACTTTTGCGGGGCATGGAGTTCTCCAGACTTGGGGTTGTCGCGGAAGCAGAACGCGGTCGTGGCGGAAAAGACGAGCGCCGCGGCGGCGAGGACGAGTAGGACGGCGTGGTAGGCGTCGGTGTAGGCGGTGGCGGCGGCGGGGTCTGGCGTGGCGTCGTAAAGCGCCTCCATGCCCCGCGGGAAAGACCGCTCGAACCAGAGCGGCAGCAGCGAGCCGGTAATCGCGACGGTGAGCAGGGTGCCGAACTCGTAGGAGACCTCTTCGACGCCCGCGGCCATGCCCGAGCGGTGCGCGGGCGCGGCACCGATAATCGCGATCGAGCTGACGCTCATCACGCAGCCGGCGGAGAAGCCGAGAATGACCAGCGCGAGGAGCTCTAGGGCGAGCCCCTCGGCGGAGTCGCCGGCAATCAGCAGCGCGGTGCCGACGGTCGCGCCGAGGAAGCCTCCGGCGATGAGCGGGAGGAAGCCGATGCGGTGCAGGTTCGCGCCGCCGAGGACGGAGGCAGGGATCGCCGCGACGGCCATCGCGGTAATGACTGCGCCCGCGTGCAGGGGCGTGAAGCCGCTGACCAGCTGCAGCTTCTGGGCCGTCATCAGCTCCACGCCCGCGAGCACGAACATGCCGCCGGCCGCGGCGATCACGCCGCCGGTAAAGAGGCGGGAGCGGAAGATGTCGAAGGTGAGCAGCGGGTCGTCAAGCCGGTGCTGGCGGCGCACGAAGAGCCAGCCCGCAGCAACGGCCACGGCAGCCGCGACGAGCGGTACCCAGAGCGCGCCGTCCGGATTCGCCACGCCCTTGATCGTCATGGTCAGCCCAGACAGCGCGAACAGCGAGTAGACGGAGGAGATGACGTCCCAGCGCTTGGCCGGGTTCGGCACGTTCTCCGGGGCAAGCACCAGCGTGGCGATCAGCGCGATCACCACGACGGGCACGTTGATGAGGAAGACCGAGCCCCACCAGAAGTGCTCGAGCAGCGCCCCGCCGACTAGCGGACCGAGCGCCGCACCGACAACGGCGACGGACGCCCAGATGCCGATCGCCGTGTTGCGCTCCTGCTCGTTGGGGAAGGTCAGGCGGATGAGTGCGAGTGTGGCGGGCATCATCACCGCCGCGCCGAAGCCGAGCAGGCCGCGCGCGGCGACCAGCTCCCAGGCACCCGGCGCGAAGGCGGCGGCCAGCGAGGCCACGCCGAAGATGACCAGGCCGACGAGCCACATGAGGCGGTGGCCGAGTTTGTCGCCAAGCGTGCCGGTGCCCAGCAGCAATCCCGACAGCACCAGCGGGTAGGCGTTAATGATCCACAGCGACTGCGCGGGCGTCGTGTGCAGCTGGGTGCTCAGCGCCGGCATGGCGGTGTACAGGATCGAGTTGTCCAGCCCGATCATGAGCAGGCCGGAGGAGATTACGGCAAAGAAGGTCCAGCGTTGGGTTGCAGAGTGCATCACGCGCCGAAACTGTAATGACCGTCCGTTTAACTTTCAACTCGGGGGAAGCGGATGGAAGCCTCGTCGCGCACGGAAAGCTCGACCTCGCCGCCGACTGGGAAGGTCAGCAGCGGGTTGGTGTGCCCGAAACTGGCGTTGGCCACCACGGGTT
Source organism: Corynebacterium sp. HMSC071B10 (assembly GCF_001814825.1). Lineage (NCBI taxonomy): Bacteria > Bacillati > Actinomycetota > Actinomycetes > Mycobacteriales > Corynebacteriaceae > Corynebacterium > Corynebacterium sp. HMSC071B10. Next base: position 121,238 of record NZ_KV817997.1, read on the forward strand.
TGCCCTCGAGCTCCGGGATCGACGCGATCGTCTCCTCCAACATGGCGCGGTTGACCCGGCTGGCGGTTTGGAAGCGGCCGATGACTACGCCCTCGATGCCCTCGCCGTCGGGCATCTGCAGCAGGGAGACCAGCTCGCGGCGGAAGTCCATCACGCTGTACTTGCCGGTGACCTCGGCGAATAGGATGGCGCGCTCGAGCGAGGGCATGAACTCGGTGCCGGCGAGCAGGCCGAGCGTGCCCAGGTTCGCGCCAAGCGCCACGCCGTGCGCGGTGCCTTCCTGGATGCTCCACCAGCCGTCGTCGGGCTCGCGGACGCGGGCGTCCTGGTTGATGAACCAGTCGTCGTCGGTAAACCAGGTGCCCGGCCGCCACTCGATCGGCCCCTGCTCGAACGCGGCGGTGACAAAGCAGTCGCGGGTGAGCTCGGAGTGATCCCGCATGCCGAGCGTGGACCAGTGCGGGCCGATGTAGGTGGCCATGCCGGTGCGCGCGTAAATCGCGTTGGCGATCGCGGAGATGTCGGAGTTGCCGCACATGAACTTCGGGTGCTCGGCAATCAGGTCGAAGTCGAGGTGCGGCAGGACCTCGTTGCTGGTAAACCCGCCGATGACACTCATGATGCCCGCGACCTCCGGGTCCGTAAACGCCGCGTGCAGGTCTGCGGCGCGCGACTCGGCCGAAGAGGACCAGAACATGTCGGACTCGCGCACGTTTTCGCCGAAGGTGACGCTGATGCCCAGGTCGGCGAGGCGTCGATTAGCGAGGCTCTTGACATAAAGCCCGGCCTCGCCCTGCTCCACATAGGCCAGGGAGCGGGAGGGGGCGACCACGCGGATGGTGTCGCCCGCTTGCAGAGGTCGCGGGTAAGTAGTCATTGTTCCGACATTACCCGCACGATCGCGTCGATCGTTGCTTGCGGAAGTGGCGCGGGCAAGCTGAAGCGCAGCGCGGACTGGGCGAGTTCGGGCGAGTAGCCGAGCGCGGTGAGCACGGGCGAGGGTTCAGCAGCGCCTGCCCGGCAGGCCGAGCCGGAGCTTGCCGCGAAGCCCGCGACGTCGAGCGCGACCAGCAGTGCCTCGCCGCTGATGCCCTCGACGACGAAGGACGCGTGGTTGGGCAGCCGCTCAGTGCGGTGTCCTGTCAGGCGTGCGCCGGGCACATGCTTTTCGACGCCCACGATCAACGCATCCCGCGACGCCATCACCTCCAGTGCACGCTGCCCGGCGCGCGCCTGCTGCGCCTTCACCGCCGCGGCGAACCCGGCGATGCCCGCCACATTCTGCGTCCCGGCGCGGCGCCCGCCCTCTTGGCCGCCGCCAAAGATGACGGGCTCGAGCGGTACGTCGCGCGGCAAAAGCAGCGCGCCGACCCCGGCCGGGCCGCCGAACTTGTGCGACGCCAGCGCCACGGAGGTTGCGCGCGGGCCCGGCCAGCCGCCTGCGGCAAGGTCGACGGGCAGGTTCGCGGCTGCTTGCACGGCGTCGAGGTGCAGCGCGACCTCCGCGGGGACCTCGGGCACGTTTGCGACGGTGCCGACCTCGCTGTTGGCCAGGCCAAGCGCGACGAGCGTGGTGTCCGGGCGCAGGAGCCGATCCAGGTCGGCTTGGGTGAACCTGCCGCAAGCATCGACGGGCACGTAGTCCACCTCGAACCCGTGCAACCTTTCAAGCGCGGCGCAGCTTTGCAGGACCGAGGAGTGCTCGATTGCTGAGGTGATGATGTGGCAACCACGCGGGGCGGCCAGTGCGCGGCCGATGATGCCGAGGTTGTTGGCCTCGGTGCCGCCGGAGGTGAACACCACGCCGGCCGGGTGTACGCCGAAGGCCGCGGCGATCGTGGCGCGGGCCGACTCGAGCGTTGCGGCGGCGCGCTCGCCGGCGGAGTGCACGCTCGAGGGGTTGGCGCAGGCAGTGTCGTAGACCTGCAGCATCGCGGCGCGGGCTTCGGGCAGCAGCGGGGCGGTGGCGGCGGCGTCGAGGTAGGTGTCCACTAGTCCGCTACCTCGTCGAGGCCCAGGTCCAGTGCGCGGGCGCTGTGGGTCAGCTTGCCCACCGAGATCACGTCGACCCCGCAGGCGGCGATTTCGGCGACGGTGTCGAGGTTGACGTTGCCGCTGGCTTCGGTGGGCACGTGGGCGTCGATAAGCGAGACTGCCTCGCGCAGCTCGGCGGGCGAGAAATTATCCAGCATGATGCTGTCGACGCCCGCGGCGAGCACCGGCTCGATCTGCGCGAGCGAGTCGACCTCGACCTCGATGTGCGTGGTGTGGCTGACGCGGGCGCGGATCGTGCGCAGCGCCTCGGTGATGCCGCGCGCATCAGAAGCGCCGAGCGCGGCGAGGTGATTGTCCTTGACCATCACCGCATCCGAGAGGCTGAAGCGGTGGTTGTGGCCGCCGCCGGCGCGTACCGCGTGCTTCTCAAAGGCGCGCAGGCCAGGGGTGGTTTTGCGCGTATCCACGATGCGGGCGCCGGTGCCTTCGACCGCGGCGACGTAGCGGGCGGTCAGCGTGGCGATGCCCGACATCCGCTGCGCGAAGTTCAGCGCGACGCGCTCCGCGCTCAAGATGCCGCGGGCCGGGCCCTCGATGAGCGCGAGACGCTGGCCGGCATCGAAGTGCGTACCCTCGGGCGCGAGCTCGGTGACGGTGATCCGCGGGTCCGTGATTGCGAAGGCCGCGCGCACCACCTCGCCGCCTGCGAAGACGCCCGGCTCGCGAGCGACGAGCGCGGTGCGTAGGCGGGCGTCGGCTGGGATGGCGGCCTCGACGGTCGCATCACCCCACGGCATGTCCTCTTTGAGGGCGGCGCGGACGGCGGTGGTGATCAGCTCCGGGGTCAGCATGGCTTCGCCGCCAGCATCCGCTCGAGCGCGACGCGCGCGTCGGCCGCGGTGGCTTCCGGCACCACGATCTGGTTTTCCACCCGGCCCTCGAGCAGCGACTCGAGCGTCCACGCCAGGTAGGCCGGGTGAATGCGGTACATCGTCGAGCACGGGCACACCACCGGGTCCAGGCAGAAGATCGTGCGGTCCGGGTACTGCTGCGCGAGCCGGTTGACCATGTTGATCTCGGTGCCGATGGCGATGACGTCGCCAGGCGTGGACTGCTCCACCACGCGGCGGATGACTTCGGTGGAACCGGAGGAATCGGCGGCGTCGACAACCGGCGCGGGGCACTCCGGGTGCACCACGACGTGCACGCCCGGATACTCCGCGCGCGCCTTCTCGATCTGCTCGACGGTGAAGCGGCGGTGCACGGAGCAGAAACCGTTCCACAGGATCACCTTCGCCTGCGCGAGCTCGTCTGCGGTGTTGCCGCCAAGCGGCTCGTTCGGGTTCCACATGCACATTTGCGCATCCGTAATGCCCATCGCGCGCGCCGTGTTGCGGCCTAGGTGCTGGTCCGGCAGGAAGACGACGCGCTCGGCGCGCTCGAACGCCTCCTTGAGCACCGTCGCTGCGTTCGAGGACGTACACACCACGCCGTCGTTACGGCCGCAGAACGCCTTGATGTCGGCGGCCGAGTTCATGTAGGTCACCGGCACGATCGCCTCGCCGGGCAGCGCCTCGCGCAGCTGCTCGAAACAGGCCTCGACCTGCGTAAGGTTCGCCATATCCGCCATCGAGCACCCGGCGTTGAGGTTCGGCAGCACCACGGCCTGGTCCGCGCCGGAGAGAATGTCAGCGGTCTCCGCCATGAAGTGCACCCCGCAGAAGACGAAGGCCTCGGCCTCCGGGTGCGCCTTCGCCTGCTGGGCGAGGTTGAAGGAGTCCCCGATAAAGTCCGCGAACTTCACGATCTCATCGCGCTGGTAAAAGTGCCCCAGGATCTTCACCCGGTCACCCAGCTCGTCCTTCGCCGCGGTGATCATCGCGTCGAGTTCCTCCGGGCTCGCCTGCGTGTACCGCGCCGGCAGCGGCACCTGTGGGGTGGGTAGCGGCGAGAACGTGTCGTCGCGCGAAGCGCCCGGCCCGTAGGAGGCGTTCTGGGCGGTCTGCCACGGCTCGGCGGGCAGCTCCGTGTCGCAGGTGGCCTCTTGGGCCGCCTTGCGCGTGATCAAATCGGCAACTGAAGGCATGGTTCTTACTCTTTCTCGCTCATGAATCTGTAGTACTTCGCCGGCCGGTGTTTGGCGCCGGCTTCGGTGGCGCCTGTGGCCTCGAGTTCTCCGCTCGCCAATGCTTGCCGACGAAAATTCGCCGGATCCAGCCCCTTCCCCCCAATCGCCTCGTGCACCCGGCGCAACTGCGTGAGGGTGAAGGACTCCTCGAGGAAGCGGTGGGCAATCAGGGTTTGCTCCGCGCGCTTTTGCAGGCGCGTGGTCCCGGCGCGGATGATCTCCGCGTGGTCGAAGGCCAGCTCGGGCAGCTTGCGGGTGTTCCACCAGGCGATGTTGGGGTCGTCGGGAAGCTCGGCCCCTGCGAAGTCCTGGGGCCGAAACTGCGCCCAGTACGCGATGGTGACCATGCGCTGCGCGTCTGCGGAGCGCTCCACCGATCCGAAGGCGTAGAGCTGCTCCAGATAGTTCGGCGTCGCACCGCTAGCCGCAACGAGCGTCTCGCGCGCGGTTTCGCCCAACGTCTGGTTCCACTGCGTCGGCCCGCCGGGCAGCGCCCACGCCCCACGGAAGGGGTCGCGTACGCGGCGGACCAGCGGGATCCACAGCCCGCTGTCTGCGTGGAGTTCGGTGGCCGCTGTTGTCGGGTTGTGCAGGGCAAACGCGACGGTAGACACCGCCACCATCGGCCCGAGCCTTTGGCGCTCGGCTACGTTGAGCCGTTGCAAGCCGAACATGGGCACTCCTTACTTATAGTCATGCTGACTTTAAGTGAGCTTAGGCGAGGCGGCGGGTCCGGGCAAGCACCGGCTTCACGCAAAATCGGCCCGGTGCATTGCGCACCGGGCCGGTTTGGGGAGGAAGGGTTTAGTCCTGCTTGCCAGCAGACGAGCCCTTCAGCGAAGTAAAGGCCTCACCCTTCTCGTTCGAGCACCAGTCGTAGAGCACGCCACCCAGGGCAGCCACGCCCAGGATCGCGGCGGCGATGGTGCCGACCTGCCGAACGTTCGGGTCGGCTGCAAGCTGCTGCAGCTGACGGTTTGCAGCGTCGATCTGCGCGCGCAGCTCGCCGAACTGGTCATTGTCGTTGCCACGGTTGCCCGTGCCCCAGTCCGGGGTGTTGCGGCTGAACTGCGCCTGGATCTCGGCGTTGATCTGCGCAACCTGCTGGTTGATCACGTCCATGTACGGCGCGCCCACCTGGCCGCCGACCGCAGCGAGCAGCGCCACCGGCACCAGGTAGAGGATCGGCGAGGCGACTGCGTTGGCCACGCAGCGGCCCAGCACATCGCCCGGCTCATCGCCCGGCGCGACCGGCGAGTCCGGCGTAGTGGTCGGCGGCACTGTCGGGTCATCCGTGCCGATGGTCCGCGTCTTGCGCAGGCCAAGGTCATAGGAATCGTTGCGCTCGCCCGGCTTCAGGATGACCTTGGAAATCAGGCCTTCCTCGTCGGTTGCGCCCGGCACCTTGCCGGTGACTTCCCAGCCCTGCGGCTTGATAAAGCGGACCTCGTACTCCTTGTTCGGGTCGAGCCCCTCGATGAACCAGTTGCCGTCCTGATCAGTCGTGGTGGTGCGGGTCGGTTCGCCGTCGCGAATGACCTGCACGGTGACGTCGGAAAGACCCTTCTCGTCCTCGTCCTGGACGCCGTCGCCGTTCTTGTCGTTCCAGACGCGATCGCCAACGGTGCCCTTCGGCAGCACGCCCAGGTCAACGTCGAGACGCTTCTCGCCCTTCTCGATCGTGACGGTGCGCTTGACCTGGCTCGGATCCGACGGGGTGTGCCCACCCGGCAGGTACTCCACGGTGTACTCGCCCGGAGTGACGTCGACCTTCCAGTTGCCGTCCTCGTCCGTCACGGTGCGGGTGACCTCGTTGCCATCCTTGTCAGTAATGACCACCGTGACGCCCGGGATGCCGGTCTCCTCGCCCGGATCCTCCTTGCCGTCACCGTTCACATCGAGCCACACGCGGTCGCCGATGGTTCCCGGGGTTTCCGGCTCGCAGTCGCAATCCGGCTTCACGGTCTTCAGACCCAGGTCATAGGTGTCGTTGTACTCCTTGGGCCTCAGGGTTGCTTTTGCAACCAGGCCCTCCCCGTCAGTCGCACCCAGCACCTTGCCGGTGACTTCCCAGCCCTCCGGCTTGATAAAGCGGACCTCGTAGTCCACGCCCGGGGTCAGGCCGTCGATACGCCAGTTACCCTGCTCATCCGTGTAGGTAGTACGGGTCGGCTCGCCCTCGCGGGAGACCTCAACAATGACGTTTGGCACGCCCTTCTCGTCCTCGTCCTGCACGCCATCGCCGTTCTCATCGTTCCAGACGCGGTCGCCGATGGCACCGCCCGGCAGCACGCCGAGATCAATGTCGAAGTTCTCTTCGCCCGGCTCAATCTTCACGGTGCGCTCAATGAGGCGCTCGTCGCTAGCAACGTGATTGCCCGGCTTGTAAGTGACGGTGTACTCACCCGGATCAACGTCAACCTTCCAGTGGCCGTCCTCGTCCGAAACAGTACGAGTGACCTCGTTGCCGTCCTTATCAGTAATGACCACCGTGACGCCAGGGACACCGGTCTTCTCGCCCGGATCCTCCTTGCCGTCACCGTTCTCGTCCAACCAAACGCGATCACCAATGGTGCCGCGCTTCGGTGCCTTCTCCGTGGTGGTGACCTGCTCGGTGGTAGGAACTGGCTCCTTGACCGTGGTCGTCTCCGTCACCGTGGTCGGCTCGCAATCGCAGCCCTCGGTCTCGGTGACAGTGGCGGTCGTGGTTTCTGTCGCGGTTTCAGTCTCAGTGGAGGTCGCGGTGGTCGTGGTCGTTTCCGACTCCGTCTCCGTCGACGTAGTGGTGACCGCCGGAGCCGTTTCAGTCGGCGTAGTCGTAACCGCCGGGGCGGTCTTTGTCAGCGTCGTCGTAACCGTGGAAGCAGTCTCCGTCGGAGTCACCGTGGTCGTCGAAGTCTCGGTGGTAGTGGTCGTTTCGGTGGTGGTCTCCGTAGTGGTTTCCGTCGACGTCGACGTTGTCGGTTCCGGCTGAGGGGTCGGCTTTTCATCCGGCTCCACCACGCGAAGCGTGTTGCTTTTTTCGACCAAAGCCACCTGGTCAGTGACTACCTGGCCGATATAGACGTCGTGAGTAACAACCGGGTCTGCACCCGCCGCGCATTGCGGAGAAGTATCCTTCACCGGCTGGGTGACCTCGACAATAGTACCGCTGGGCAGGAAGATCTCACCGGGCCAATCCTTGGGAACGACGGCGTCGCTTGGTTTCAAACCCCAGTCGTACACCTGACGCCAGTCGCGGCCCGGCAGTCCCGCGTCACGCGCCTCAACAATTTGCGGCATGTCTTGGTGCTCGGGTGAGTCCGGAGTATGAAGCTGAGCGCGCTCCATAATCTGGGAAGTAACGTCTTGGCCATCCACGATGAATTTCAACTCAGCCTCGCCGAGCTCCGCATTCGGGGAGCGAGTCCCAAGCCAAAGGTCGCTCAGCCACCCACCATATTTGCCGTTCTGAGACACGTAAGAGGACTTCGAAATGAGTGTGCAGCGGTCATTCGGGTCGGCGATAAAACGGGCATCATTCCGGTCTGGGAATTGGTTCTCGGGCGCGATACGCGCCGTAGCCTCAATCGTCGCAGGAGAGAACTCTGTGCCTGGCTCAATGTCTTCAGAAACCTTGACCGGCACCTTGTAAGTGAAGGAGTCATTCGCGCTGATGTAACCAAGGTCTACGATGTAGCCTCCGCCTGCGGGCTTCACCTCAGCGTTCCGCTTCTCGCCGCTCTTCCAAACAAACGCCGACGGGTTAATCTGCGGTTCCGCTTCAAGCTGGTCAGAAAACTGCAGGGCGATTGTCGCCCCTTTGACGTCAGACTCGCCCGGCCCCAGATGGTTACCACTAGGTGGGAAAGGAGCCTCGAAGGAACCGGTGAACTCAAGCTCCACCGTTTCCCCAGGCTCCACCTCTTTGTCGGTCGGAGTAACGTTGACCGACACCTTCGGCTGTAGCTCTTGATTCTTATTGTCGGGGTTGCCGTTGAGGAAGGAATCATCCTTCACAACGTAGGCGTGCGCGTGAGGCGCAACTCCCCCCCCCCGCTACCGCAAGCGCCACGGTGCTCAGCGCGGCAACCAGTTTCCGCCGGAGGCCTCGGCGCTCATTTCCTGATGTATTCATGTACTTGTCCTCTCGATCCCATCGAAATCTCAGCAAGGGGTTCCAGCAAAAACTCCAAGCTTTTCAAGACAAGGATCAGAGTATTCCAAAGGTCCACTCTTCGCATGACACAAACTGGAACACACTTATTCGGGGGGTGAGCGACAAAACGAGTGCGTTTGAATCGAGATTCCCTGCCCTGCCCGGAGACAGAGTAGGAAATTGTTCACTGACACGATGGTTCCTGGCTTCAGACACGAAAACCCATCATTCCAAGTATTCGGATGAGCTATAGGCAACCTCACTAGAGACCACAACAAACAGCCTGGCAGACGGCGTGAACGCACAATCAAATTTTCTCGCCCGAGCCCACCGCGGCACATTTGACGAACACGCCGGGCACGACAGGCTCACGTCTCCTAATCATCCTCGCTGTAGACGTAATTATCTGCATCCACGATAGGCGTACTTCTTCGTATCGAGAGCCTGTGCTGATCATCCGCGCCCAACATCCATGAGAACCCACTTCCCGCGCGAAAAGTCTGCGGCCGCAGACTCCGCGTCCACCGCCACTAGGCTCGTAGCCTATGAGGATAGGCATCATCGGCGCTGGCATCTCCGGCCTCGCGCTGGGGGCAGCGCTGCACCGCAGCGGCATGGACGTGCAGATTTACGAAGAGCACCCGCAAATCCGCAGCGGCGGCACCGGCATCACGCTCGCGCCGAACGGGCTCGCCGCCCTCGACGCCTTAGGAATAGGTGCGAACTTCCGCGCACTGCAGCAACGCCAAACCCCGTTTCAGGGCGGAATCCGCAGCCCACGTGGCGATTGGCTCACCCGCATTTCCCCGGAGATCACGGGCACCTCGCTCGCGCTCGATCGCACCACGCTCCACTCGCTCCTCCTCGCAGACATCCCAAGCTCGTGCGTACACACCTCCGCTGCGGCTGTGGGCGTCGACGCCAGCACCGGCGCGGTCACCTTCGCCGACGGCACGCAAGCGCGCTTCGACGTCGTGGTGGGCGCGGACGGGATCCGCAGCGCAGTGCGCGCCAGCTGCTTCGCCGACCCCGGCATGACCTACGCCGGCTACAACACGTGGCGCGCGATCACCGAAGGGGTACCGCTCGACGCCGGGTTCGAGACCTGGGGCACTCGCGCCCGCTTCGGGGCAGTCCCGCTTCACGACGGCCACACCTACTGGTTCGCCGTCACCTCCGGCCCAGAAGCCCAACCTGGCACCCAGGCGCTGCACCAACTACACGCAACCTTCGAGCAGTGGCACAACCCAATCCCTGAACTGCTGCGCGCTACCCCGGAGGAGTCAATCCAGTACCTGCCCATCCACGAGCTCGCGAAACCACTCCCGAGCTACTACAACGAGAAGGTCGTGCTGATCGGGGATGCGGCGCACGCCATGACGCCAAACCTCGGACAGGGTGCTTGCCAGGGTTTGGAAGACGCCGCAGTCCTCGCCCGGCTGCTGCGCGCAGGCAGCACGGACTTTTCTGCCTACGACACGCACCGGCACCGCCGCAGTCAACAGGTTGCTCGCCAGTCGCGGCTGATCGGACGGGCATTACATACCGGCGGCAAGCGTATGGCCACCGCACGCAACTGGATACTCAAGCACGTGCCGGATGCGGTAACCAACAGGCAGGTGCAAGTGGTGACTGCGTGGGAGATGCCGGAGATGTGACCGGGGTGCCTCCAAATAGAACGGCACCGCGCGAGCAACGAGGCCCTCGTGTTGCCGCGGGCCGTGAAAATGTACGCATCGGGAAGAAGGGCGTTTCCACGTTCCCCCAGGTCGCCAAATGGTCATACATGGAATTTTTCACGGGGCTGGCCCCACAACCCCCCGTTTAGGTATATCAAGATTCCCGCCTCGGTAGACAGATGAGCGACCGCAAAATCTGTGTCGTCCGAGACGGGCGGCTTATTGGGGCTCAGCGCTGAATCAGGTTTGCTGGCGGCGTTGTAAGGCGGAGGATGTTTGCCACTCCTTGCGTCAGTGCTGCAAGTGCCAGTACTAGGCCGATTGTAGAAATCACAAACGCAACCGTGTGAGTTGCATTCGCTGCCGGTGAACCTTTCTCCGTTGATGACATGGTAGCTATGGAGCTCGCCCCTGGCGTGGGATGTTTCTCGGCTGTGGCCGATGCCGGAGTGCCAAGCGTCAGTGCAACGGAGATTGCGGCGCTAGTTGCAATTAAGCGTTGCATTAGTGCGGAAGGAACTGGCCAAGCATAGCCTGGATTTGGGGCAGGGTCGTTGCAAACGCCAGGCCGCCGAGGACGGCGAGGACAGCCACCACAATGCCGCCGATAGCAGCCGGAGAGGTGGAGCCGTTCTGGTCAGAGGGGTTTGGGTTAGCTGGCGTTTCAGCGTTCTTAAAGTCAAGGGAGACACCGACCTTGCTGTCCTCCATCGGCACACCTAGCTTATAGCTCGAGCCGAAGATGTCTACGCCGGACTCAGTCATTGCGGTTGGGGTGAAGATAATCTCCTTCTTTCCCCCAGCCGTGGGAACAAGCGACTCCTTGACGTCGAACTCAACGATCGGCTTGTCGTCATTCTTGGCATCATCCATATCGGTATCCGGCTTAGCGCCCTTGCGTACGTAGTCTGCCTGCAAATGGCCCTTGTTGCCATTGATCACGATCTTGAAGTCGGACATTTGGATGTCCATGGCACCCTTGTGGCCTTCGATGCGGATTGCACCGTCCAGATCGATGGTGCCCTCACCCTTGTCGTTGAAGGCAGAGTCTGCTGCGTTGACCGGCAGTTTGAAATCAACAACCTTGCCTTCTGCCTCGACCTTCTCGGCTCCATCGGAAGCAGTGATGGTGCTTCCAACAAAAGGATTCTGTACGTAGCGCAGGAAGGATTCCTTGATGTTCCAGGTTACGTTGCCGGACAGAAGTTCCGGGGTCTCGGCGGCGGAAGCGGCGGGGGCGAAAAGTGCGGTGGAGGTGACGGCGGCAGCGGTGACGAGCGCCAGAGAGGAGGTACGGGACATCCTAATTCCTTTCGAAATTCAGAACGAAGACAACCAATTAGGTTTGCCTTACCTTAATCAGGTTAGGCTACCCTTTGCAAGCTGTGGGGGTGATTAGGGGAGTATTGCGCTTATCTGGGAGGCACCGGGCTAGAGGCCTCGGCTGGTGTAACAAACACGCGTCCGTCCATACTCGAGACCGAAATCGGCCAGTCGTAGACGCCGCTGAGTACGTCGTTTGAGTAGACCTCCTCGACAGGACCTGTAGCGGCTACCTCACCTGACTTCAGGCACACCACCCTGTCGCAATAGCGTGCTGCAAGCTGCAGGTCGTGCAGCACCACAACGACGGCGACGCCTTGGGCTGCAAGACCGCGGACTATGCCCATCGTCTGTTCCTGGAAGCGCACATCCATGGCCGCTGTTGGCTCATCAAGAAACACCACTGGTGTTTGCTGTGCGAGCACGCGTGCGAAGGCTACGCGCGCACGCTCACCACCGGAAAGCGTCACGACTTCTCGATCCTGGAGATGCGTCATGCCGGTGGTTGTCAGCGCGGCATCTACAATCTCAGCATCCTTGTCGCTGGTTCCCCAGGGGTGACGCCCCATTTCGACGATGTCTCTGACAAGGAAAGAAAACGCCACTCCAACGTCCTGCAGCATCACTGCCCGGGTACGAGCCAACTCTTGAGCCGGGGTGCTTGCGACGTCGTTGCCACCCACCTCCACGCGCCCTGAGGCCACGGAAATGTCTCCGGAGAGTGCTGCCAAAAGCGTGGACTTACCGGCACCGTTCGGGCCGATTAGGCCTGTGACTTCGCCTGACCGAGCATGCATGGATACGTCGTTAAGAATGGTGCGACCCTGTTTTATTACGGTCACGCCGTGCGCGTGGACACTCATAGATCGTGATTCTTTCGCAACATCTGCCGAAGCAGGAAGAAGAAGGTGGGCCCGCCGATAAGTGCTGTAAAGATGCCAATCGGCAGATCCGCGAAGGGGATGACGGTGCGGGCGAAGATATCTCCAGCGCCAATCAGCAGCGCGCCGCCGAGCGCAGAAGCAGGTAACAGCACAGCATTCGAAGGGCCGACGGCAGTGCGCACAATATGCGGAACTACAAGACCGACGAACCCGATCAGACCTGCAAAGGATACTGCAGCGGCGGTGAGCAGAGTGGACAGCACAATCGCCGTCATTCGCAGTCGCGGAACGTTGATGCCCACGTGACTCGCGGCTTGGTCTCCAAGTGCAAGGATATCCAGCTTGCGGCCAAGCAAGACCGCCAGCATCAGTGTGGCGACGACTATTGCTACAACCGTGCCGGTTTGGGCCCAGCTTGCCCCAGCCAGAGTGCCCATCTGCCAGAAGATGATTTGCTCGCGGGCAGTCGTCGGAGCCATGAACGTCAGCAGTGCAATCGTCGCTCCACAGATGGCGTTTGCAGCAATACCGACCAGGATCAGGTTCAATACGCGGACCTTTCCTCCAGAGCGGGAGAGTCGGTATACAACCGCGGTCGCCAAAGTCCCAGAGACAAACGCGAAAATCGGTACTGTCATCGTGCCAAAAGTGCTTGCGCTGAACACGATTGCTGCCGCCGCGCCGACTCCTGCACCAGAGCTGACACCAATCACGCTTGGCTCGGCGAGCGGGTTGGCGAACACCGCTTGCATGAGTGCACCGCCGACGCCTAAGGCAGCGCCGACAAACAGGCCAAGCACTAGGCGGGGTAAGCGAACCTGCCATACCACGGATGCATCGAGGGAGGTGGCAGACATCGGGCCCGCGGTGATGATCGGCCACAGCTCACTTGGCGCGAGCTCGAACTGGCCGACCAAGATGGAGGCTACTGTGGTGGCTACCAATAGCGTCGAAGTGGCAATGAAGAGGATGACGCGACCACGGCGTCGGGCCTGGAAGGCCGAGAGCTTGGAACTCACTCGCCCTCCCCGTACAGGGCATGGGCGGCGCGCAGCAGCATTTCACCGGTCTGAGGGCCGAAGGCGAGCGAGTCACCATCAGGTAGCGAAAGTACCCGCTTGTTTTTGCCTGCTGTTGTCTGCGCAACCCCCGGACGTTGGAGAAGGCCTTCGACATCGCCGGTGGATTGCAATCCGCTGTTCATCATCACGAACACCTCCGGGTTGACCTCTGCAAGAGCCTCAGGGCTAGCGGGGGAAGAGGTGCCGATACCGTGCTCCGTGTTCACATCCACGCCGCCGAGGGCCTCAATCAAGTCTTGGGTGCCGTCTTCGCCACCAAGCAGGTAAAACACCCCGCCTGTTCCGCGGGCATACAGGAAAGACATACGCAGCGGAACATCCGGCTTCACCGCAGCGATAGCGGACAGGGCCTCGTCGACCTCACGCTGGCTGCGCTCCGCCAAAAGGCGGCCAGCCTCAGGCTCACCAACTACCGTCGCGACGTTGATGATGTCTTCGCTCATGGACGCCATCGACCGATTCGGCTCCATCACGACTGTGGTTACCCCGGCCGCACGAATCTGGTCGATTGCCTCACTCGGACCAACGGAATGATCCACGATGACCAGGGTTGGTCGCAAGTTCAGGATTGCTTCAACATTGAGGGAGTGACCATTTTCGGTCACCACGGGCAGATGGCTTAACGACGCCTCCGCCGAACTCACGGTCCTCCCCACAATATTGTCCCCAAGACCAACCCCGCGCAGCGTCTTCGTGTACGTGCCGTAAATATCTAGGGCCAGAATCCGGGAAGTGTCGATGACGGAGACGTCGTAGCCGTCTGCGTCTGTTAGCTCCACCGGAAGAGCATTCTGGCGAGGCGCGTCTACTGGCTCTACTTCAGAAATCTCGGACACCATGGCAACGCCTTGGGCCTCGTGTGGGTCGCCGGCAGCTTCGAGGGAATTCACGAGTTGCTGCGTTTCCATCTGCACTGGGTTGTCCCACGCAGCACAACCGCTTAGCGGCAATGTGATAGCTAGCCCAGCGGCCAATGCTCGTGCGGCGAATTTCTTAGTGAAGTTCATGAACATGCTCCTAAACGGTGATGACGAACCTGGTGAGTGCTCCGCCAGCCCCGATCACGGAAGCGGCAAGCAAGAGAAGTTTGGCCAGCGCAGCATCATCCCAGCCGTTGTCGCTACCAGCACCTGCGCTAGCTCCGCTTTTGATTTGAAATTGTCCGCCCTGCGGTTGCTCGGCTGAGACAGCGGTTTCGGCATCTTCGACCTCATCAAGCACGCTAGCCCCAGCTGCAGTGTTGGCCGTGGTGCCGCCGCCACCGCGGAGCTTTTCGGCACTGTTGGAGGTGCCGCCCTTGCCGGTTGCAGCTGCGGAGCTGCTGTCCCCTTGGCCCTCAGCACAGTTGCTAGAGCCGCCGAGTTGAGCCGTGAAGCTCACTGGGTCCAGTGGGTCGCCTGCTGGGTAGAACTGGCCGAAGGCTTCTGCGCCGACATCAGTCAGGGTTGCTGTAGCTGTACCCGATGCCGCTGATTCAGAAACATTCAGGTCGGTGAAATTGAGATTGGCAATGGCAATGCGGCCGTAGTCATTCCGTTTACCATCCGTGTTATTTGAGGAAGCATTCACAATAAGCTGTCCGGTATTGCCGCTGAACTGGATCTCTAGGTTAGAAAAACGCGTGTTCAGTACACCATTGTGGCCAGTGAAGCGGATGCTGCCGGGGAGCAGGATGGTGCCAGAGCGCGTCGACGGATCCACCGCCCCCGCGTTTCCATTGAAGGTGAAGGCCGTGCCGTTGTCCCCAACCCCAGTCAGCTCCCAAGCACCTTTTGCAATGTTGCCACGGATGTAGGTACGGAATGACTGCCGCACCCCCCACGTCGCCTCAGCGCTCATAACTCCCTTTGACGTTGACGCACTACATGCGCCCCCGGCTGCCAACTCGGCCTGTCCCGCCTGTTGCGTTTGCGATGCTTGTTTAGCTTGCCCAGACTGTCCGGTTTTGCTTGCCTGCCCAGCCTGTTGAGCTTGTTGTTGCACCTGTCCAGACTGTGAAGCTTGTGGCACCTGCTGAGCCTGTGGTGACGGAGCCGTCTGTGGCGCTTGCTGGGCTGGCAGTGCTTGTGCTGCCGGGTTAACTCGGTCGTATAGGGACTCTCCATTTTTGAGGACGTTATCGGTGTTGACTAGAAGGCCATTGACCTCAATGAGCGTGTCGTTGATGTCGCCGAGCAAGCTCGCGGGGCCGGAGGTCGCTTGTGAGCGGGTGGCACCCGTCCCACCTCCAGCGGATGTCCCAGTCTGCCCGCCTGAGGGCGCGCCCAGAGAGTATTGAGGGGCGGGGGCGGTGCCGTTGGCGTTGTCAAGCGAAAGCTCAATGTTGATTGGGTCGAGTGTCTCCCCAGCCTCGTAGAAACCGCCGAAGATTTCGGCTCCGCTCGAGGTCAGCGACACCGTTCCGGCGATGGTGGTTTGCGATGCGGCGAAGTCGGGAGCTTGGCTCAGCGCGATGGCAGCCAGCACTTCCTGCTTACCTTCGCGGGTCGCGCCGGTTTTATCCATCCCCTCGTACTTGCGGGAGGCGTAATCTACGCGCAGCTCCGCCTGCGTGCCGTTGACAACAATGATGGGGTTGCGTAGTCGCATGTCAAGAGCACCGTTGTGTCCGTAGAAGTGCACCTCACCGGAGAAATTGATCTGCCCGGAAGCCGATGAGCTGATCGCTGCGGACTCTAGTGGGAAGGTGAACCCAGAGCCGCTGTTCGTCGCACCGCCGCTAGTAGAGATTGAACCTTTTGCTACGCCTGTTTCAACGTATTTCCGGAATGATTCGCGTACACCCCAATTCATTGTGCCTGCGGTAACCGTTCTGTGTGTAGCAACGGATTGAGCATGGGCCAGCGGAGGAGGCAGAAAGGCAGGGCTGCAGGTGACTGCGGAAAAGGTGAAGAAGCTAGAGGCAACTACGGCGGCGCAAATGTTTCGGAAGTTCATATGACCTCGGCAGGTTTAGTTCAAGGTAGATACTGGATAGGCTAACCTTAGCTAAGTAAGGATAGCGTTACCTAATGAAGGGGTCTATTGGTGGAAGCAACGTACGAGCCTGCGACGGACTTCATTCCGGTCGTGCAAGATGAATCCTTGCCGGAGGGAAAGGGTCAGCATCAGCCGCGCTTTGCGAGCTGGGAAAAGGCCCTGCTCGCGCTCATAACTGGAGTTATCGCATTCGGTGGCGCGACCGGCAATGTATGGGTGGCATTCCCAGCTGCCGTAGTCATGGTCACTGTGCTGTATGGGCTCGCGGCGCTTCCGTCTCGCGGCTACGCGGAGGCACAAGCGGGAAGGCGAGCCGGACTAGTGCTTGGTGTGGTGTGGGCTCTCATCACGTTGCTGGCGGCCCTGACTTTGTTCTTGGTGCCGGCAAACTACACGCTTACTAGCGGAATCGTGACGGCACTGGTGTCCGCGGGGTGCATCTGGGGGGCAATCGCGTATGTAGATCACCCCGCCAGACCCACCAGTTACGCTAGCTGACGCGCTTTGGCGAGGTCCTGGAACACGGCCTGGTTTAGGTCGAACGCGCGCTTCGCGGTATTGACGAGGCGCGCACGCTCCTCTTCACCGAGCTGCATTGCGTCAAGAGCTGCCTTGTACTGTGCGCGGTATGGGGGAATCTTGCCAATGGCGGAGAAGTCATAGAAGTGGAGCGCCTCTCCTGGTAGCTCGTACGCTTCGCGAAACACGCGCGCGAGCACCTGGCCACCGGCGATGTCGCCAAGGTAGCGAACGTAGTGGTGAGCAACCACCTCCGGGCCGTTGTCAGGGCCGAGCCCCTCTAGCTCTGCGACGTAGTGGGCGGTGGCGGCGAGTGGTTCCACCTCGTGCCAGCTCTTGCCCAGCATGGAGGTGAGGTCCTGCGTGATCGCCTCTACACGCTCAAGGCGCTTGTCTGCGATGAGCGCCACGGCGGGGTGCTCGCCAGCCCGACGAACAGCAGCTTCAAGGGCTGAATAGATGTGGAAGTATTGCGCGGTCAGTTGAGCCACTGCGTTGCGGTCTAGCCTGCCGCGACTGAGGTCAGCCATGAATTGGGAATTTTCTGCGCTGGTGTGGGCCTCTGCGGTCTGGTTTTTAAGGGAGGTGGAGAGCTGCTCACCAGCGGTCGGCAACATGGTTGTCATTTTTCTACTCCTTGGAAAATGAAAGATTTTCAAAAAGAGTAAGGCAAGCCTTGCCTAATCACAATTAGACGAAAGGTTGATTTTCCCCATCGCACCTGTGGCGCCCAATGCTATTGCCCATAAATACAACGCACGCCGCGGAGCTGGGCTGCCGATGATGCCATTGAGCAGGTAGTGGTCCTGTCTAACACCCACAAAACGTCCGCATCCCCTTTTTTGCCCCTTAGCCCCACGCAGACGTCGACAAGCAAAAAGGCCCCGCTCTCGCGGGGCCTTTCCGGTTTGTGCCCGGGGGGGGACTTGAACCCCCACGATCTTGCGATCACTGGCACCTGAAGCCAGCGCGTCTGCCAATTCCGCCACCCGGGCGGGCGACTTGATTAATATAACACCACACTCCAACGAACTACCAAATCGCCACGTCAGCCCGCGTTTTCGCGTTTTGAACTAGGCGCGTGGCCCCGGCGCATTTATACTTGCTTGGTTAAAGGACATCAGTGAGAAGCAATTGAGCAGCTGGGAAGGAGGTGCGGGCAGCATGGGCGTGATGGATCGGCTGGCAAAGCTGGACTCGTCGATGCAGCGTGGCCTGGATAATTCCATGGCGGCGCTGTTCGGCGGCAAGGTTGTGCCGGCGGAGATTGAAGAGTTGGTGAAGCAGGAGGCGCAAGACTCCGTGGTGGTCACTGATATGGATGAGTACGTCTCGCCAAACGTGTTTGCGGTGGGTGTGTCTTCGAAGGATTTGGAGAACCTGTCGCAGCATCGTGACTTGCCCGCGGACCTCGCCGAGCAGCTCATGCGGTACGTGCGCAACCTGGGGTGGTTCCTGGATGGGCCGCCCGTGGTGCGTATCGCTGAGGAATCCGGGTTGCGGACAGGCCAGTTGCGCGTGTCGTCGTATATCGACCAGGAGCCTGACGTGGTCAGTGGCTTCGACGCGATTGTGGCGGAGCCGAAGAAGCGCCGCCAGGCCCGGGTGCCGAAGGATCGAAAGGATCAGGAGGATCACATGAATGAGCCGAACGCAGCACAGCCGGCGGGTGGCACGCCCACGGTAAGCCTGCTGCTGCAGGACGGGTCTTCGCGCACCTACTTGGTGCATGAGGGTTCGAATATTTTGGGCCGTTCCAATGACGCGGACTTCCGCCTGCCGGACACGGGCGTGTCCCGCCAGCACGCGGAGATCACCTGGGACGGCGAGGTGGCTGTGCTGGTGGATCTGCAGTCCACCAATGGCACCACCGTCAATGAGGAGCCCGTGGAGAACTGGATGCTTGCCGACGGCGACGTGATCACCCTCGGCCACTCCCACATCGAAGTCCGCATCGTCGAGCCGCTGGCGCAGGCTGCAGAGGCAGCCGCCCCGCAGCCCGCGGACGTCGCAGAGGCGCAGATCGACGCGCACCCGCGCACCGAGTTCTTCCGGCCTTAAGCCGCCTAGTCACGTAAAGGAGCCTCATGGATTCCGCTGTCATTCTCAGCGCGCGCTTCGGCCTGCTTGCCCTGGTGTGGGTGTTCATCCTGCTGGTGTTGTGGGTGCAGCGCAAGGACGTGGTCAAGGCGGCGGGCACGGTGCGCAGGCAGACGACCAGCGCGGCACCGGTGCGTCGCGAGAAGGCACGCGAGCTTGCGGTAGTTGAGGGCCCGCTCAAAGGCTCCCACATGGAAATTGCCAGCTTGGAGGACTTAACTATTGGTCGGGCCGGCGACAATGATTTCCAGCTCGGCGATGATTTCGCCTCCTCGACGCACGCGCGGCTGTTCCGCCGCGGCAGCGAATGGTTCATCGAGGACATGGATTCGCGCAACGGCACGTTTGTCAACGGCATGCGCATTGACCAGCCGGAAAGGGTGTCTGTGGGCACGGATATAAAGATGGGACGCACGATTGTGAGGTTGATGCCATGAGTTTGCGCCTAAACTTTGTCGCCGTCTCCGACCGCGGCCTGGTCCGCGGCAATAACGAGGACTCGGCGTACGCGGGCCCGCACCTGCTCGTGCTGGCTGATGGCATGGGCGGCCACGCTGCGGGCGAGGTCGCCTCGCAGCTGATGGTCGAGCACATGGAGCACCTCGACCGCGACCCGGGCGACGCGGATATCCTCGCGCTCCTTGGCGCTGCAGCGGATGACGCGAATGCGTCGATCGCGGAGTCTGTGGCCAACCACCCGGAGCAGGCGGGCATGGGCACGACCCTGACCGCCCTGATGTTCAACGGCGAGGCGCTCGGCCTGATCCATGTCGGTGATTCGCGGGGCTACCTGCTTCGCGACGGGGCGTTGACCCAAATCACCGAAGACGACACCTTCGTCCAGTCCCTGGTCAACGAGGGCAAGCTGGAGCCGGAGGACGTGTCCAGCCACCCGCAGAAGTCGCTGATTTTGAAGGCGTACACCGGGCGTAAAGTCGAGCCTCACCTGCAGATGGTGGAGATCGAGCCGGGCGACCGCCTCTTGCTGTGCTCCGACGGCCTGTCGGACCCGGTCAGCACCGAGACCATCGAGGTAGCGCTGGCGCAAGGCACCCCGGAGATCGCCTCGCAGCGGCTCATCGAGCTCGCGCTGCGCTCGGGCGGGCCGGACAACATCACCGTGGTGGTGGCCGACGTGGTCGACGACGAAGAGGCGGATGCCCCCGAGCTGCCGAGCACCCCGGCGCTGGCCGGCGCGCTCGCCCCGGGCTACGAGCAGTCCCACCCGGATTCCTCGGCCAGCCGCGCCGCGGCGATCATGCGCAAGTCCGAGACCATCCCGCCGAACCAGAACCGGTCCAGCAACTCTCCGAGCGACTCCGGTGACGCCGGTGAGGACGCAGACGAGGAGGATCACCCGCGACGTGCCACTCGTTGGCCGTGGGTAGTCGCCGCCCTTGTCATCGCGATCGCGCTGGTGGCCGGCGGACTGTGGTGGGTCAACCAGCGCAACAGCGACCAGTACTTCATCACCACCGACGCAGATGGCAACTACCTGATCGAGCACGGCTCGCAGAAGTCGCACTCGCCGGTACAGCAGGCCTGCATCGACGAGAAGAACAACCTGCGCATCGTCTCTTCCGCGACCGTCCCGGACGGCTGCAACGTCTTCAGCCAGGACGACCTGCCCGCGAGCCAGCACTCCGTGGCGGAGAACTTCGGCGGCGGCTCCTACGATGACGTCCTCGGACTGCTCAACCGGATGGCCGACGAGGCCCTGCCGGTGTGCGTGGACAAGGAAGAAAAAGACACCGAGGAATGTAGGAAGGTGAGCTAAGCGTGAAGAAGATTTTCTCCCGCAACCTCGAGCTTCTCCTCCTGCTGTGCTCGGCGGGCCTGCTGCTGCTCATGGTCTTCGGCCTGGAGCTGAGCCAGGGGCGCACGCTGTCGACGGACATGCTCTACCTCGTCGGCGGCTTCGTTGGCGTCTACGCCATCGCGCACGTGGCGATCTCGCTGCTCGCCCCGCGCGCAGACCAGGTGATGCTGCCGGTGGTCTCGCTGCTCAACGCGATTGGGCTGGTGCTGATCTACCGGCTCGACCTGGCCGAGCGCCCCGGCTACGGGCCGCTGGCGGAGCGCCAGGTGCTGTGGTCACTGGTCGGCGTGGTGCTCATGGTGCTCACGCTCATGATCGTGCGCGACCACAAGGCGCTGTCGCGCTACTCCTACCTGCTCGGCCTGACCGGGCTGGTCCTGCTGGCACTGCCGCTGGTGTGGCCGCAACCGGAGGGGCATGCGGACGCGCGCATCTGGCTGTGGCTCGGGCCTTTCTCCATCCAGCCCGGCGAGTTTTCCAAGATCCTGCTGCTCATCTTCTTTGCGCAGCTGCTCGCCATGAAGCGCAGCCTGTTTACCGTAGCTGGCAAGCGCTTTTTGGGCTTGACGTTCCCGCGCGTACGCGACCTCGCCCCGATCCTCATGGTGTGGGCGATCGCCATGCTGATCATGGCCATTTCTAACGACTTCGGCCCGGCACTGCTGCTCTTTGCCACCGTGCTGGGCATGGTCTACTTCGCCACCGGGCGCACCTCCTGGCTGGTTATCGGCCTGGGCCTGGTGGCCATCGGTGGCTACGCCGTCTACCAGGTCAGCTCGAAGATTCAGGACCGCGTGTCAAACTTCATCGACCCGTTCTCCGACTTCGAGGGCATTGGCAACCAGCCAGCCAACGCGCTGATCAGCTTGAGCTGGGGTGGCATGACCGGCACCGGTTTAGGCTACGGCCACCCAGAGCTCGTGCCCGTTGCACACTCGGACTACATCCTGGCAGCTTTGGGCGAAGAGCTCGGCTTCTTCGGCGTGGCCGCCGTGCTGTGTCTTTTTGCCATCCTGATTACCCGGGGTTTCCGCGCCGCGATGCAGGTGCGCGACACCTACGGCAAGCTGCTGGCCTCGGGGCTGGCGCTGACGCTGGCCATCCAGATCTTCGTGGTCGCCGGCGGCATCTCTTCCATGATGCCGATGACGGGGCTGACCACGCCGTTCATGTCGGCGGGTGGCTCGTCGATTATGGCCAACTACATCCTGCTGGGGCTTCTGCTGCGCATCTCGCACGGCGCGAACTCGCCGACCGAGTACGACGCCTCTGCCGTCGCCTCGGGTAACCAGGCCTATGGCGCGGAGGTGGCTCCCGCACGATGAATACCACTATTCGCCGCGGCGCCATCCTCTCGCTGCTGCTCATTGTCGCCCTGCTTGCCCACTTCACCGTGGTGCAGGGCTTCCGCGAGGAGGAGTACGCGCAGGATTCGCGCAACTCGCGCACCTTCATGGAGCTCAAGCAGGTCAACCGCGGCCAGATCAACGCCGGCGGGCAGGTGCTCGCCGAGTCCTACCGCGACGAAGCCACCGGCTTCTACCAGCGCGCCTACCCCAACATGCCCTACTCCTTCGGGCCGGTGGTGGGCTACGTCTCCGACCAGTTCGGCACCTCCCAGCTGGAGTCCACCTTTAATGCCGAGCTCAACGGCGACGGCAAGGGCTCCAACTCGCGCTTTACCCGCACGGGCCTGGAGCAGGACCGGGTGGGCAACACGGTTGAGCTTTCGCTGGACCCGAACCTGCAGGCCTTTGCCTACGAGCAGCTTTCCAACAACAACTACGACGGCGCGATCGTCGCGCTGCGACCATCGACCGGCCAGGTGCTGGCCATGGCATCGACACCGTCTTTCGACCCGAACAGCATCGCCTCTCCTGCCACCGCGGCCGAGGCCTGGGGGCAGCTGAACAACGACCCGCGGCAGCCGCTGCTCAACCACGCGGCGCAGGACCAGCTGCCGCCCGGCTCGATCTTCAAGATCATCACCACCGCGGCGGGCCTGCGCAACGGCTACACGCCGGACTCCCCGCTGACCGGGGACGCGCAGATCACGCTGCCCGGGACCAACGTGCCGCTGACCAACTACGGCGGCCAGGCCTGTGCGGGCGGCGGGCAGGTCACGCTCACTACGGCGTTCTCCCTGTCCTGCAACACCGCGTTCGTGCAGATGGCGCTGAACATGGGTGCCGACCCGCTGCGCAAGGCGGCCGCGGACTTCGGGATCGGCGAGCGCTACGAACTCATGGAGCTGGGCGTACCCAACGCCGCCGGTTCCCTAGGCGAGATCCCCGGCGCGGCCGAGCTGGGCCAATCCGCCATCGGCCAGCGCGACGTGACCATGACCGCGCTACAGGCCGCCGTGATGGCCGGCGTGGTGGCCAACGAGGGCAAGCGCATGCGCCCGTATGTGGTCAACCGCGTGGTCACCTCGGATTTGCGCACGGTCAAAGAGACCAAGCCGAAGCAGCTCGCGGAGGCGCTCACCCCTGAGGAGGCCGGCACGTTGACCAACCTCATGTTCGCCTCCGAGCGCGCCACCTGGGGCTACGACGGCAACGGATTCGCCTCCAAGACGGGTACCGCCGAGCACGCCGAGGGCGCGGCCCCGCACGTGTGGTACGTCGCCTTCGACCCGGCCAAGGACGTGGCCGTGGGCGTGGTGGTGAAAAACGGCGGGCACGCTGGCGAAGGTGCCACCGGCGGGCAAGTCTCCGGCCCGCTGGGTCGCGCGGTGTTGCGTGCGGCACCGGCTGCGCCGGCGGATGGGGAGTCGGCACAATGATGGGAACACGGGGCGTCGACAAGCATGAAGCAGACGAAGGACACGAACGATGAACACTGAGAACCGCGAAGAACTACAGAAGCTCATCGGCGACGATTACCAGCTGCAATGGGTGATCGGGCACGGCGGCATGTCCACCGTGTGGCTCGCGGACGACCCGGAAAACGACCGGGAAGTCGCGCTCAAGGTGCTGCGCCCCGAGTTCAGCTCCAACGACGAATTCCTCGCCCGCTTCCGCAACGAGGCGCTCGCCGCCGAGGGCATCAACTCGCCCAACGTGGTGGCCACCTACGACTACCGCGAGCTGGAGTCGACGTCCGGGGCGGCGATGTGTTTCATCGTCATGGAGTACATCCGCGGCGAGTCGCTCGCCGACCTGATCAAGCGCGAGGGCGCGCTCAGCGAGGAGCTGGCGCTCGACGTGCTCGAGCAGGCCGCGCACGGCCTGGCCGTGATCCACCGCATGGGGCTGGTCCACCGCGACATCAAGCCGGGCAACCTCATGATCACCCAGAACGGGCAGATCAAGATCACTGACTTCGGCATCGCCAAGGCCGCTGCCGCCGTGCCGCTGACCCGCACCGGCATGGTGGTCGGCACCGCGCAGTACGTCTCGCCCGAGCAGGCCCAGGGCATGAAGGTCACCGCGGCTTCCGACGTCTACTCGCTCGGCGTCGTCGGCTACGAGATGCTCGCCGGCGCCCGCCCCTTCACCGGCGATTCCTCGGTTTCGGTTGCGCTCGCGCACGTGTCCGCGGAGCCGCCCGCGCTGCCGATTTCCGTGTCCGCCCCGGCGCGCGAGCTCATCGAGATCGCCCTGCGCAAGGATCCCCGCCAGCGCTTCCGCGACGGCAACGAGATGCAGCTGGCCGTCGAGCAGGTGCGCCAGGGTCTGCGGCCCGCCCAGCCCGGCGGCCAGACCGCGGTGATCGCCACCGAGCCCTCGCCCACCGAGTCGACCCAGATGCTCGCGGATGTGGCCGAGGAGCGCACCACCCGCCCCGCCGGCGCGTACCCGCCGTCCGCCGCCCGGGCAGTTGCTTCTCGACGCCAACCTGCCCCTCCCGCACCCGCCTCCTCCCGCGCCGGCGGATACCGGGAAGCGCAAGCCGCGCCGCAGGAGGAGAAGAAGCCCTCCAAGGCCGGCCCGATCGTGGCCGGGCTGCTTGCCCTCCTGCTCGTCGGCGGCATCGCCGCGTGGGCGGCAACCAGCGGTGTGCTCGACGGTGTGCGCGGCGGCTCGAAATCCTCGACCCCGACGCAGCCGAGCGTGATCACGCAGACCGAGACCGTGGAGTCCACGCCCAGCGAGGCAGATGAGGAACCGGAGACGGTTACCCGCCGCCGCGAGACCGTCACCCGCGAGGTGGAAGAGCCCGCGACCTTGACCTTTAGCGAGGAAAACACCCCGCAGCCCGAGCAGCCCACCCGCGAGGCGCCCAGCTCCGCGCAGCCGACCCAGGTACCGCCGAGCTCCGCCCAGGAGCCCACCGGTGAGCCGAGCCAGCCTGCGGCCCCCAGCCAGCCTGGCGGGACCGGTGATGGGGCTGGTGGGATAGAATTGCCTAACTTGGAAGATATCTTCGGAGGTACTGGGCAATGATGATCGCGAATCGCTATGAGCTCGGTGACGTCATCGGCACCGGCGGCATGAGCGACGTCTACGAGGCCACCGACACGGTGCTGGGGCGCACCGTCGCGCTGAAAATGCTCAAGATGGACATGGCGCGCGACGAGAGCTTCCGCGAGCGTTTCCGCATGGAGGCGCAGAACTCCGCCCGGCTGAACCACCCCAACATCGTGGCCGTCTACGACACGGGCGCGGAAGCCGTCGAGGGCGTGGACGTGCCCTTTATCGTGATGGAGCGGCTCACCGGCCGCAACCTGCGCGACATCATCCGCGAGGAAGGCCCCCTTGCCCCGCAGCGCGCCGCCGCCCTCCTCGCGCCGGTGGCCAAGGCGCTGCAGGCCAGCCACGACGCGGGCATCATCCACCGCGACATCAAGCCGGCCAACATCATGGTCACCAACACCGGCGAGGTCAAAGTCATGGACTTTGGCATCGCCCGCGCGGTCGACGATTCCTCCTCCGTCCACACGCAGACCTCGGCCGTGATCGGCACCGCGCAGTACCTCTCCCCGGAGCAGGCCCGCGGCAAGTCGGTGGACAACCGTTCCGACATCTACGCGCTCGGCTGCGTGATGTACGAGATGGTAACCTCCACCCCGCCCTTTGAGAGCGAGTCGCCCTTCGGCGTGGCCTACATGCACGTCCAGGAGGACCCGCAGCCGCCGAGCGAGCGGCTTACCGAGCTCGGCTGCACCCAGGGCAGGGCTGCCGACGCCGCCGCGGCGCTGACCGACAACGAGGCCGTCAACTTGGACTCTGTCATCCTCACCGCGATGGCGAAGCACCCGGCGGACCGCTACCAGTCGGCAGCGGAAATGGGCGAGGACCTCGCGCTTTTGGAGCGCGGCAGCGTCACCCACGCCGCCCGCACCTACCTCGCCGCCGCGGAGCGCGACCAGCAGGGTGCGCACGCCGCTGACAACACCGTGGTGACGGGCCAGCCAGTGCCCGCGCCAGCCCCCGCCGTCGCCCCGCGCCCGCAGGGCACCACGCGCTACGAGGATCACCGCCGCTCGCACGAGAAGCGCTCTTCTTCCTGGATGAAGTGGGTCGCGGCACTGCTCGGCGTGATCCTGCTCGCCGCCGCCTCCTGGCTGGCCTACTCCTACTTCTCGCCTGGCGGGAACGGGGACAACAGCAAGGTCGAAGAGTCGATGGTGAAGGTGCCGGATGTCGCCGGCAAGCCGCGCGACGAGGCGATCGCCGAGCTCGAGGGCCTGGGCTTCCAGGTCGCGGTAAGCGACGAGCCGAGCCCCGACTTCAAGCGCGGCGACGTGATCAGCACCAACCCGGCCGCGGGCTCCGAGCTGCAGCACGGCACCCTGATCACGCTAAACGTGTCCAGCGGCAAGGAAGTCACCGACGTGCCGGACCTCACCGACATGGATCCCCAGGAAGCGCAGGCCGCGCTCGAAGAAGCGGGCTTGGAGCTCAACGAGGACATCCGTCGCGAGGCTTCCGAGAACGTGCCCGAGGGCGTCATCATCTCCCAGCACCCGGCGGCCGGTTCGCAGCTGTCCAAGGGCAGCAAGGTCACCATCACCGTGTCCACCGGGCGCGAGAAGGTAGAGGTGCCCTCCCTGGTGGGCCTGAACGTCAACCAAGCCACCGCGACCCTGTCACAGCTGGACCTGCGCGCCACGGTCACCCGCATCGACTCCGAGCGCCCCGACGGCGAAGTGATCGCCGTGGCCGGCGAGAACACCGAGGTCGAGACCGGCACCACGGTTGAGCTGCGCGTCTCCAACGGGATGCTCATGCCGATGCCGCAGATCACCCGCATGGATGTCAACGAGGCCGACCAGAAGCTGCGCGACGCAGGCTGGAACGGCCGCCTCATCGCAGGGCCCACCGTGCCCACCGGGGCGATGGTCGACGCCGGCCTGATCGGTCACCAAGGCACACCGGTCGGCGAGCTGATCCGCAAGGACCAGGCCATCGGCTATAACCTCTGGGAGTTCGACGCAGGCGAGCTCAACCCCTTAAGGAATAATGCGGCGGGGCCGCAGCCTGGTAAAGTAGCGGGTCAGAACGCCAATGGGCGCCCGCTGGGCGACGCGCTCCGCGGAATCGGCCTGTAACACGGGCCTATATCCCCCAGTAGAAAGCGACGAAGCACAATGCCTAAAGCAAAAGTCACGAAGGACGCACAGCCCGTCACCACCGCCTCAAGCACCGCCACGCGCACCCCGGTGAAGATCAACACTGGCGGCACGCCGACCTGGTACAAGGTGATCATGTTTGGCCTGATGCTGCTCGGCCTGGCCTGGATCATCGTCTTCTACCTGGCCGCCGACCAGATCCCGCTGCTCGCCGAGCTCGGGCCCTGGAACTACGCCATCGGCTTCGCCGGCATGATCGTCGGCCTGCTCATGACGATGGGCTGGCGCTAGCGTTTCGCACTGCTTTTGAAGGCGGGTACCCGTTGGGTGCCCGCCGTTTTGCTGCGCATAATTTACGTGAACTATCACCAATTCCTTAGTTTTCTATTGCGCAAGTGGTTTTCTGATTATTATTCAGTGTTCGCTCGTTATAACTTTTACCTGCACTTTTAGGTTTTCTCGGGTTGTCAATACATCATCCCTCTACCCCCATATGGGTGCATAGGACGCCTATCACTCAGCGCGATCTCAGCTAAGCCGCTATAAATGCTTAGCAGGACGTTAAGGAACGTCATACCGTACTTGCACTTCGTGCTTCACTTCCGAAAGGACAACCACATGCGCAGCTTCCGCACTGCCATCGCCGCCGCGGCCGCCCTGGCCATCGCCGGTGGCGCCCTCCCCGCCCACGCAATGACCAACGAGGAGTCCCGCCCGGAGACCCCGGCCACCAACGACGCGCTCCCGATCATCCACACCTACCGTGGCTCCGACCACATCAAGGCAAACGTGCTCAACGCACGCCCGGTCTGCAACTCCACCGAGGACTACCGCACCGTGGTCTACAAGGTCACTGACAACTTCCTGCCGGTGGGCACCATCTCCACCACCAACCTCAGCGACAACACGGTCAACCTGACCCAGGACCTGTCCCGCACCCAGCAGATCTCCGCTTCCGTCAACGGCTCCAAGACCGAGACCCTGAACATCGGCGGCACCGGCTCCAAGGACGGCCTGCAGGGCACCATCGGCTACACCCTGGCCAAGTCGCTCGGCTGGGATGTCTCCGGCTCCCTGTCCTGGTCCGTCGGCCAGAAGATCGGCCCGTACGAGGTTCCCGCCGGCAACACCGGCGAGGCCACCTACGGCTTCCGCACCGTCACCATGACCGGTACCCAGCAGCGCTGCCGCCCGAACGGCACCTGGGCTACCCCGACCGCGTGGGTTGCCAACATGCCGGTGAAGAACGAGGTGCGCGTGAAGAACTACGACACCCCGGCTGCTTCCTGGGCTCCGAACAAGGGCGCGCAGGTGACCAAGCCTGTTGATGACGAGAACCCGAACTTCGAGGACGAAGTGAACAAGCTGCGCGAGGGCGAGAACCTTGACGACGTGACCAAGGTCAACGACGACGAGGCCGCCGACGTGACCAACAAGGACATCACCGACGAGGGCACCGAGGTCATCGAGGACAACGAGGCCAACGAGGTCGCTGAGTCCGAGAACACCGAGGTCGAGGAGACCATCGAGGAGACCGACACCGAGGGCGCCACCGCCGAGGAGGCCGCTGAGCGCGAGCAGCAGGCACTCGACCTCGAGCCCTACTTCACCTCTTCCTCCTGGAAGGCTTCCGGCTTCGCCGGCACCACCGCGCTGCGCATCAAGAACGTCGGCACCGACCGCTACTACGGCGAGTTCCCGGCCGTCACCTTCCGCGTTGACATCAAGACCGCCGAGGGCCCGGAGGGCGTTGACCGCCTGATCACCGCCAACAGCCACAAGGGCGCACACGTCCGCGACCTGGGCTTCGA
Source organism: Corynebacterium sp. HMSC071B10 (assembly GCF_001814825.1). Lineage (NCBI taxonomy): Bacteria > Bacillati > Actinomycetota > Actinomycetes > Mycobacteriales > Corynebacteriaceae > Corynebacterium > Corynebacterium sp. HMSC071B10. The sequence goes on from NZ_KV817997.1 coordinate 150,212, forward strand.
CCGCAAGAAGGGCGTCCGCACCTTCGAGGTCACCCTGGCTAACCCGATCAAGGCTGGCGAAGAGGTTGCAGTTGCTTCCTTCAACTTCGGCGACGGCAAGACCTCCGAGGGTCGCCTGCACAACTACATGACCGCCACCCAGACCGGCCGCCTCGCTGGCGACGAGTCCGACGACAACGACCAGGACGTCGACTCCCGCGATGCAACCGTGTCTGACTTCGGCCGCAAGCTCGATGGCACCTTCTAATTAGGCGCTTCTCGACGCCCCACCGCCCGGGCCCTCCACACCAGGAGGGCCCGGGCTTTTTGCATGCTCCCATTACCACCCCTGCCCGCGAATGTGCGGAAGCGACACGCGGTGCGGGGTTGTGCACTGCTCGTGCGCGAAGTTATCCACAGGCTGTGGACAATCCTGTGCATAAGCGGGTATCCACAGCCTGTGGATAAACCTGTGCACTACTTTCACAACCCGAACAAATGCGCTGTTCGAACGCTATTTCCGCCCGCCACACGCACCGTGAGGCGAACAAACGACGAAGCCGTTCGAGGAATTACACGCCCGTAACTATCCACAATGTGGACAACTTTTGTGGAGAACTCACATCCCGCGCACTTGGGGATAACTCGTGAATAACACGCCGGACTTGTCCACAGGCCCGGCGCGCAGGGACACCCGCACACAGAAAAACCCACACCCGCAGCGCTTCCGGGTGTGGGTTTCGCGCGCGTGGATAGGCTACGTAAGCATCTGCGTGGCGGGTGCCGCGCCAATCGCAACCGCGCCCGCCGCACCAACCAGCGCCGCGCCAGCGCTCAGCCACCGCACGCGCTCGTTCGGCGAGGTCAGCGGCCACGCCATGAGCGCGCCGATGACCAGCCCGCCCGCGTGCCCCCACACGCTCACGTTCGCGGCAATGAAGGTATAGACCACGTTGACGGCGATGAGTGCGATGGCGGGGCGGGGGTCGACGTGGCGTCGATAAGCAATGGCGACGAAGACCGCCATCAGCGCGTACAGCGCGCCCGACGCCCCCGCGGTCGGGGTGAGGAACGCAAACCCAAGCACCGCCGCCGAAGAACCCAGCACCCCCGCCGCGTACGCGAGCGCGAACGGCCCGCTGCTCACGGCGCGCTCCACCTCCGTGCCGATCACCGCAAGCAGCAGCATGTTCAGCACCAGGTGGGTGAGGTCCAGGTGGACGAACCCGGCGCTCAGCGCCCGCGCCGCGCCGAAACCGTGGACCTCCGGCCCCCACAGCACCAGGTAGGCGCCGACGGAATCCCACACCACATCGCGCAGCGAGCGGGCCTGCGCCGCCATCACCGCGAACACGATCGTGCACGCGGTCGCGATCGCGGCGCTCACGGGCGCGTCGCGGAACAGCTGCCGGGCGAATTGCTGCATAAAGGACCTCCCCTGCCAACAAAAAGCGCCCCCGGCAAGCGGGGGCGGTGGAACGTGCGGGTGCTACTCGGAGACCTCGACGGACTCGATCACCACGTCCTCGACGGGGCGGTCCATGCGGCCGGTCTGCACGTTCGCCAGCTCGTCGACGACCTTCTTGGACGCCTCGTCCGTGACCTCACCGAAGATGGTGTGGCGGTTGTTCAGCCACGGGGTCGCATCCACGGTGATGAAGAACTGGGAGCCGTTGGTGCCCGGGCCGGCGTTCGCCATGGCCAGCAGGTACGGACGGTCGAAGGTGAGCTCCGGGTGGAACTCGTCAGCGAAGGTGAAGCCCGGGCCGCCGGTGCCGGTGCCGGTCGGGTCGCCGCCCTGGATCATGAAGCCGGGGATGATGCGGTGGAAAATCGCACCGTCGTAGAACGGGCCCTCGTTTGAGCCGGAGGCGTTGGCCGCCGAGTACTCCTGGGTGCCCTTGGCCAGGCCGGTGATGATCTCCACGGTCTTCGGCGCGTGGTTGCCAAACAGGTCAATCACGATGTCGCCGTGGTTGGTGTGCAGGGTCATCGTCTGCGTCTTTTGAGTCATGGCAACCAGGATACGCGCTTTTGTCACTATTGTGGCTTTCATGGCAGATGTACGAGCGGACACACTCGCGCTTTTCGACGCCTCCGCGCCCGTCACCCCCGCCGAACTCACCGGCGTCTGGCGCGGCGCGGAGCTGCCCACGGGCAACGTGATGGACGGGCTGTTGGAGGCGACCGGCTGGTACGGCAAGCGCTTCACCAGCGCCGAGGAGGTCGACCCGCTGCTGTTTTTCGGCCCGCGCGGCAATTTGGTGCGGGTCAATCCGGCGCTGATGCCGATGGGCGCGCCGCCGCAGGTCTTCGAGCTGACCAAGGCGGCGAGCCGCGCGGTGCGCCCGGTCGTGGCGTCACTGCGCACCTTCCACCCGGCCGCGCGCCTGCGCGAGGTGCGCTACCGCGGCGTGGTCAGCACCGCCATGCTTTACGACGACCTGCCCATCCTCGATCACTTCCGCCGCCTCAACGACACCACGCTCATCGGCGCGATGGACTACCGCAAGAACCCGGACCCGCTCTTCTTCACGCTGCGGCAGGTCCCGCGCGACGAAGTTCCGGTGATCCGCTGATGCGCATCGAATACGCCCTGGTCACGGGCGCGGCCAGCGGGATCGGCGCCCGCGCGGTGGAGCGGCTGCGCGAGGCGGGCGCCGAGGTCATCACCACCGATGTCAGCGAGACACTCCACGCGCGCTACGCCTCGGACACGGGCGTGCGCACCGTCGTCGGCGACATCACCGACGAGGCGTTCGTCCGCGAACTCCTCGCCCACGCACCGCGCCTGGACCGAGTCATGCACTGCGCCGGCATCATGCCCGCCGGCCGCGTCCGCGACGTCGGCGCCGCCCAGGCCCGCCACGTCATGCGGATCAACTACGGGGGCACCCTCACGCTTCTCGACGCCACACTCCCCCACCTCCGCGCCCAACCCACCCCCAGCCAACTCGTGGTGATGGGCTCGCTGACCGGGTACGTGCCGATGCAGAAGCTGGCGGCGTACTCGGCCTCGAAAGCGGCGGTCAATAGTTACGTCGAGATCCTGGCGGAGGAGGAGCGCGCCAACGGGATCCACGTGCTGCTCGTCGCGCCGACGGCGGTGCGCACTCCCCTGCTGGAGCAGGCGACCGGCGGGCCGAAGTTCATTGGCGGGCTCGTCGGCAAGGCGAGCGGGCTGCTCATGGTCACCCCCGACGATGTCCTCGACGCCACCGAGCGCGCTTTGGCCCGCCGCCCCCGCCTGAAAGGGCTGATCCCGCCAACCCCGGTGATTACCCCGGGTGGCGGGATCGCGCTTGCTGGCCGGCGGGTATCCAGGCGTTTCGCCTGGTGGGCCACCAACCTCTTCAACTAGCTACAGGCCGGAAACGACCTCGTCGCGGGCGGCGACCAGGTTGCGCAGCGAGGGCTCGACCTCGGCGTAGCCGCGGGTCTTCAGGCCGCAGTCCGGGTTGACCCAGAGGCGCTCGGTCGGCACGTTCTTCAGCGCGGCGCGCAGCAGGCCGGCGATCTCCTCGGTCGAAGGCACGCGCGGGGAGTGGATGTCCCACACGCCCGGGCCGATCTCGGAGTGGAAGGACTCGTCGAGGTCCTCGAGCAGCTCCATCTTGGAGCGGGCCGCCTCGATGGAGGTGACGTCGGCGTCGAGCGCTGCAACAGCGTCGATGATCTGGCCGAACTCGGAGTAGCACAGGTGGGTGTGGATCTGCGTGGTCGGCTCCGCCTGCAACGCGACGAGGCGGAAGGCGCGCACCGCCCAGTCCAGGTAGGACTTGCGGTCGTCGGCGCGCAGCGGGAGCAGCTCGCGCAGGGCGGGCTCGTCGATCTGGATGACCTTGATGCCGGCCTCCTCGAGGTCGCGGACCTCGTCGGCAAGCGCGACACCGATCTGGTCGGCGGAGACGTTCAGCGGCACGTCGTCGCGCTTGAACGACCAGGCGAGGATGGTCACCGGGCCGGTGAGCATGCCCTTGACCGGCTTGTCCGACAGCGACTGGGCGTACTTGGCCCACTCGACGGTCATCGCGGCCGGGCGGGAGACGTCGCCGATCACGATCGGCGGGCGGGTGCAGCGGGAGCCGTAGGACTGGACCCAGCCGTTCTCGGTGACCACGAAGCCGTCGAGAAGCTCGGCGAAGTACTGCACCATGTCGTTGCGCTCGGCCTCGCCGTGGACGAGGACGTCGATGCCGATCTCTTCCTGCAGCTCGATGACGTTCTTGATTTCGGTGCGGAGGGCTTCCTGGTAGGCGGCGTCGTCAAGCGTGCCTGCCTTGTGGTCGGCGCGCGCCTTGCGGATCTCCTGGGTCTGCGGGAAGGAGCCGATCGTGGTGGTCGGCAGTGCGGGCAGGCCGAGCGCCTCGCGCTGCAGGCCGTTGCGCTTATCGAACGCCGGCTCGCGCTTGACCGCGCCCTCCGGCAGCTTGGCGACGCGATCCACGACAGCCTGGTTGTGAATCGTCGTCGACTCAGCGCGGGTGCGCACCGCGCGATCCGACTGGGCGAAGGCCTCCTTCGCGCCCTCCTCACCAGCGACGAGCGCCTGGATCTCGGCGACCTTCTCGTCCGCAAAGGAGAGCCAGGTGGCGACGTCGACCGGCAGGTTCTTCTCCGCCTTCAGCGTGTGCGGCACGTGCTGCAGGGAGGTGGAGGTGGACACGGCGACCGGGCGATCGCCGAGTGCTGAAAGGACCTCGGTGCGCTCGCGCAGGTTCGCGGCCCACACGTTGCGGCCGTCGATCAGGCCCGCGACCAGCTGGGTCTTCGCCGGGATGGCCTCGGCAACGCGCTGCGGGTACTCGGCGTCCTCGTCGAGCGTCCACGGTGCGAGGTCGACGTGCAGCGCCTCCGGGGCGAGCTCGGCCAGCACCGGCAGCGCCTCGCGGGTCGCGCCGTATGGGGTGGTCAGGTACACGTTCGGGCGGTTCTCCGCACCCAGCAGGGTGGTGTAGGCCTCGCGCAGGTGCTTCGCCAGCTCCGCGTCCGGGGTGTCCAGGTCGGCGACAAGCGCCGGCTCGGCGAGCTGGATCCACTCGACGCCGGCTTCCTTCAGGGCGTTAAGGACGGTGGCGTAGGCGTCGACAAGCGAAGGCAGCAGCGACCACTCGGCCGGCTTCGACAGGGCGATCAGCGTGACCGGGCCGACCAGGAACGGGCGGACGGTGTGGCCGGCCTCGCGGGCTTCCTCGACGATCGCCAGGATGCGCTCGGGCGCAGGGGTAATGTCCTGACCTGCGGCGATCTCCGGCACCAGGTAGTGGTAGTTCGTGTCGAACCACTTGGTCATCTCCAGCGGGACGCGGGAATCGTTGCCGCGGGCGAGTGCGAACTCCTCGTCCAGGTCAGTGCCGCCCGGGATCAGGCCGACCGTCAGGCCGGTCTCAAGCACCTGGTCGTAGTAGGCGACGTCGGCCGGGATGGCGTAGTCCTCGGTCAGGCCGAGGTCGCGCAGGTGGTTGTAATTGTCCACGCGCAGCGCGTGCGTGGACGAGCGGAAGGTCTCCGCGTCAATGCGGCCCGCCCAGTAGCTCTCAAGCGCGCGCTTCAGCTCGCGGTTCGCGCCGATGCGCGGGTAGCCCTCGATCGTGGCCTTGGGAAACGGTGTAGTCGCTTTCGACACAATGCGTCCTTTTCTGCTGTTTGTTGGAGAATTGAGGTGGTTTAAATCAGGGAGTGGCCAGCGGGCTGGACAATCCCAATGCGGTCCAGGAGATCCTGGGTGACCGCGAGATTGTTGTGCGTGTACACGTGCAGGCCGCCGGTGCCGGCGTCCAGGATGGTGTTGGCGAGCTGCGCGGACATCTGCATGCCCAGCTCGTACTCCTCCTCCGGCGTAGTTGCCTGCGCAAGCGTGCGGGTCACGCACTCCGGCACCGCGATGCCGGAGAGCTCGCCCATCCGCTGCACGCGCTTGAGGCTGGTCATGGGCATGATGCCGGGGATCAGCGGGATGCGGACCCCAGCCAGGCGGGCCACCTCAACGAAGTCGAGATAGTCCTGCGCGTTGAAAAACAGCTGCGTGATAGCAAAGTCCGCGCCGAGGCGCTGCTTCGCCAGCAACACGTCCAAGTCCTCGTCGAAGTTCTTCGACTCCGCGTGCCCCGACGGGTAGCACGCCACCGACAGCGCCAGCTTGCCGGCCGCGAGCCGGAAGGCCTCCTCGTCCTCCACGTCCTGGATCAGGTTGAGCAGGTCGGTGGCGTGCTGGAGGTAGTGCGCTGGCATGCCGGTCTCGGGCAGGTCGCCGCGGAGGGCGAGGAAGCCGCGGACGCCGGCGTCGATAAGCGTGCGAATCCACGTGACCAGCTCCTCGCGCGTGCCCGCGGTGCAGGCGAGGTGCGCGATCGGGCGCAGGTTGGTCGTCTCGGCGACGCGCGCGATCAGCGCGGCGGTGCCGGTGAGCCAGTCGCTGCGCCGCGAGCTGGTCACGGCGACGTAGTCGGGGTTGTAGGCGGCGAGGCCCGCGATGAGCTCGTCGATCTTCCCGGAGTCCGCGTCGTGGCGGGGCGGGATGAGCTCGAAGCTCAGTGCCGTGCGCGCGCGGCGCTGCGGCGTGACCGGTGCTTCGCCGAGGCTGTCGAGCGGTGCCGAGGCCGACAGTCGGGTCGAAGGGAGGGTCCCACGCATGTGAAAAATACCTTTCGATGTCGGTGATCTCGCCGGGCTCGGCGCTGACGTAAACCGTTTTTCAACGGTGCCCAAGAATCTAGGGGGCGCACTTTTCGGGCACAATTGACGGCCGTGTTTGCGCAGCGTGTTGGCCACATTTTTCTGAATATTAATCCGCAAAATGAACCGCTTGGTATGTTTTTGCGAAACGCTTAGTCCGCGCGGAATCGGTAGGCTGGCGGGAGCGAGATAACCAACATTTTCAAGGAGCACCATGAACCCGTTCACCCTGCGACTGCTCTTCACCGGCGCAGCGGACGCCGCCAAGTACTTCCGCGAGCAAGGCGACAAGCGCAAGCGCGAAACCTACGACGCGCTGCTCGCCGCCCTCGAGGACCGCAACATCACCGACGCCGACGAGCTCGAGCAGCTTTACGACGCCGCGCGCACCCAAGCCGGCGAACTCACCCGCGCCGCCCACGCGCGCCTGGACAAGCGCCGCGCCGCTTTCAACGCCGCACTGCCCGGGCGCGAGGCGCAGCGCACCGCGTGGCGCGCCGAAGCCAAGGCGCACAAGAAGAAGGCCCGCGGCAAGGGCCGTACGGTCGCCGCGGGGCTGCTCGGCGCGGGCGCGCTCGCGGGTGCCGGCTGGGCGCTGTGGGAGTTCTGGCTGAAGGACAAGCTCGAGGACGCCGAGCCCGAGATCGACCTGACCGACGTCGCCCGCTCCGGCGAGGCGAAGCTGGTCTACTCCACCTCGACCGAGAACGAAGGCGTCTTTGCGCCTGACGCCGACACCTACGGCGAGCACGCCGCGGTGCCGCCGACGGAGCCTGCCGAGGGTGCTGATTCTGCTCAGGCGACGGGGCTGACCGCCGACGCGGCGGACGCGGCCGTTCCCGATGGCGAGACGCTGTCCACCCTGGACACGCTCGACGACTCGCAGCGCAAGGGCACCAAGGACGCGGACTAGCTAGCACTGCACCACGCGCACCCCTACCCCGCCGAACAACGCCAGGCAGCGCCTGGCAGGTCGGCGGGGTTATTTATGTCGGGACGACTAGTTCCGGGCATGCCTGTAGGCGCGCCAGTGTTTGCTGGCGCG
>NZ_KV817998.1:0-268 GCF_001814825.1 Corynebacterium sp. HMSC071B10
GTAGGTTACCGCCGACCCAACAACTTCATTTTTCGACGCGCTTCGCGCACCAAGTAGAGGTGCCCGGAGCGCGTCGCTTTTTTGCGCCTTCGCCGCCCCGGGGGTATTCCAGACACTACCCCGCGCGCCCGAGGGCACTGGAATGATTTTGTAACAAGACAGCACTGCAACAGCGTTGTGCCTGGTCACTGGAAACTCGACGCAATATTATTCCACCCTCCCACGGCGCGACCCCACCCAACCCACCGTGTACCGATTACAGGCGGGG
>NZ_KV817999.1:0-1777 GCF_001814825.1 Corynebacterium sp. HMSC071B10
GAGACCTATATCCGGGTCGGGGGAAAGTGGTGCTACCTCTATCGGGCAATCACCGCCGGTGGCCAGACCCTGGACTTCTACCTCTCACCAAAACGCAACGTCGCGGCAGCGAAGCGTTTCCTGGCGAAGACGCTGCGGTCGAATAAATCGGCAGGCTATCCGCGGGTGATCAGCACCGACAAGGCCCCCTCACTCGCCAGGGCAATCTCTGAGCTGAAGGCGGAAGGCGTCTGTCCATCGACGGTCGAGCATCGTCGGGTGAAATACCTCAACAACGTCATTGAAGGCGATCATGGCCGGTTAAAGCGGATCCTGGGGCCGAAAGGAGCATTCAAAAACCGAACGTCTGCCTACCGGACGTTGAAAGGGATGGAAGCGATGCACTCATTGCGGAAGGGGCAGGGCACGATGTTTGCCTATGGTCACCCGAATCCGGATGCAGTGATTGTTAGCCGGGTATTCGAGACGGCCTGACAACACAGGAACATAGCGTTGATCACACAATAAAAACGGAGCTTTCTTGGCTCCCGCCCCAAGTTGCAACAGCACCTTCAACTGCCTCTGTCTAGTCTAGATGTAGTTGAACGGGTTTGTGAACACCCACTCGGCGAAATGCTCGCGATCGGCTCCTCCGGACCACTGTTCACATCAACGACCGTTTGTTGAACGGCGGTGTGAGTCAGCCCCAGCCCTGCGACGCCACGAACCGTCTTGGGCGGCGGATGCGAGGCGCAGGCCTGCCCATCACGCCGAGTCCCGTCGGACATGGGCACATAGCCCCGCGCCCGCCAGGCCGAGTGCCGGTACGAGAAGCGCGACGGCAGGAGGCCACACGGACATGCCTGCAGGGGCCTCTCCAAGTGCCTGGGCGAGGAGCATGTGGCTGGCGTTGAACGGCAGCCACGGCGTGATCGCCTCGAGCATCGGGACCATGGACGCGAGCTGTTCGATCAGGAGCATCCACGTGATCGGCGCGGCGACGGACACCGCGACGGAGCGCGTGAGGACGGCAAGCGCCGTCGCCATCGTCGCCCACAGGAGAACGACGAGGAGGTAGGCCGCGAGGTAGGCCCACCCTCGCGGCGACATGGCCAGCCCGTCGGGATAGAACGTCGCCGCGACGAGCGCGAGGCCGATGCCGACGACGTACGCGAATGCGAGGAACGCCCACTGGACCGCTGCCTGTGCCACCAACGAGGCCCATCGACTCTTCTGCGTGAGGAAGGACAGCGCCGTCGACCCCGCATTGATCTCGGTCGCGGTGTGTGTGCCGGCGAACACGATGGCCAGCACATGGAAGATGCTCACGCACTTGCCCAGATCACCGGCGTCGATCGGCCCTCGATAGGCCGGGTCGTAGACGATACCCATCAGGACGATGGGGCCGACGCAGCAGCCGATCAGCAGCGCAGCGAAGATGCCTGTGGAGCGCACGGTGAGCAGTCGGCGCACCTCAGCTGTCAATGCTCGTGTCATCGCTCGGGCCTTTCTTTGCCATGTTCGGCTTCGGATGATCGGTCGGTGAGGCGGAGGAATTCCTCTTCCAGCCGGATCGGCTTGTCCGTCAGGGCAGTGATGAGCACGTCGAGGTCTCGGCAGGTCCGCGAGAGCGTGAGCGCGTCGGGGACCGTCTCGTCGAATGTCACGCAGAGTCCCTCGGGCAGTGCGGTTACGGGGACCCGCAGTCCGCGCAGAGCCTGCTCGACGCGTTCGTCGTCGTCGGTGCGGAGGAGCGCTTGGCGGCTGCGCGCGTGCAGAAGATCGGCGACGTCCCACT
>NZ_KV818000.1:0-2234 GCF_001814825.1 Corynebacterium sp. HMSC071B10
CCAGCGGTGTTAATAGGCCCACGGCCATTGTGCGTATCTGGTTAAACCACACAACTGCCAAACCTCCGCCAGCAAGAGCCCCGAGGCTAAGTTGGCCCATCATGAAAGTGTCGGTGGTTGAAATTGCGATATTCGCAAGCTGTGTGCCGGCAAGGGGAAGAGACAACGCCAAAATCTGGCGGTTTAGTTTCTGAGAGGTAGCTCCGGGCACTACTTTTCCTTCGACCATGAAACTCGTGTTGAATTTAGCGAAATTGGGCTTTCCCCAGCGCGCAATGACATAACTTGTTCCCAAATTTTGTCCTCGAGGGCGACATCGAGTAAACCACGTTCGGACATCCACTCATCGTTGAATACGGTATCTAGATACTTTTCCCCTCCATCGCACACCATGGTCAACGATGTAGAGCCAGCGGGAAAGCCCGGCAGGAGCTCGAGGGCTGCTATTACGGCTCCGCCAGCAGATCCTCCCAGTAGAAGCCCCATGTGCTTTCCGATTGTTCGGCATGCAGCGAAAGCTGCTTTGTCGGATACCTTTGCTCCGTAGTCGAGTAAGTCGTAGCGAACTGAAGTGCCGATAACTGCACCTTCGGGGGTGCCCGTTCCAGATTGCCAATAGTCGTGTCCAGGAGCACCGAATGCAATGGAACCTTCCGGTTCGACGCCTATAATAGTGGGACGGTGTCCCAATTGATGGAGACGTTCAGTAACTCCAAAGAGGCTTCCACCTGTGCCTACGGCACTAATGATATGAGTCGGACTTTCCCCAAGATCATTCAAAATTTCATCAGCTGCAGGGTAATAACCCATCGAGTTTGCGACATTGTCATGCTGCTTCATGAATACCCAGCCGTGTTGTTTGCCGAGCTCCTCAGCATGGTTTTCTCTAGCCGATGTGGCGAGCGAATCGTCATCTTGATTGGAAACGAAGCACATCTGTGCATTCATTGCACGCATGGAGTTCAATTTATCTTTACAAGAATGATTATCGACGACTGCTACGAAGTCGTATCCGCGCTCAAGTGCAAGAAGTGCTAAGCCCTGTCCAGTATTACCGGAAGTCGATTCAACGATAGTGCCATGCTCTTGAAGTCGGTTATCCTGCTCTGCCGCCTTAATCATCGACTGGGCCATCCGGATTTTCGCACTTCCAGTTGGGTTGAATTGCTCGAGCTTAAGCAAAACGCGACTTTTCTGGGGCGTACAGACAAGCTCGAACAGAGGAGTATTGCCAATGAGTTGAGACATCTGCGTATAAATTCTTTTTGGCATCTTTATTTGGCCTCTGTTCTAGCGATCTTCCGTGATGGTCATGGTGACAGGATTAAAGGCGTATTTCTGAGGAATCCGATATCCGTGGAAAGCAGACTCGTTCGAGTCCATTTGATACCCGGCTGTGTCGGGATAGACTAGGAAATCTCCAGGTCGAGGCCTGTCGGGGAGTTGAATCATTCTTTTGCTGAGATAATCGCTGTCTAAGCACGTTGATCCGGAAACTGCTGTTGCGGTAGCTACTCCCGAGTCGATAATGACTCCGTTGCGCACAAGGTATGGGTCCGGATAATACTCCGAGTTGAACCATTGCTCTGAGAGGCTGAGACTAGTTCCACGTACGACAGTTACTGTCCGTGCAGCATTGGGCAATGCGTGACACGAAAGAACAGGAAAGAAACTAGCACCCGCGAACTGGCATAAAGACCGTCCAGGCTCTGCCAAAATCTTTATGTTGTGACGATGAGCGCGCTGAGCCATGGAGTCCGAGCTGCGTCGAGTGGACTCCATATCTCGACGTGTCAGTGGGCGATGTTGATTAGCTATAAACCGTAGTGAGTATTGTCCGGATAAAGGTGATCCGAACGGATATTGGTCTTTAGGTTTATCCGAATCTATGAACATTTCGTTTTTTAGTCGAGATTGCAGGTTTCGCCAGACTCCATACTCGACTGAGCTTGTGGGAAATCCACCTCCAATGGAAATAGTGTCGGCCCGTGGAGACAGGGAGCGCACCTTGAGTAGGGTGTCGATTGCCAGATGCGACATGTTTATCCTCTCGTGGAGGTCATAACCGTTGCAGTGGAAACTTAGGCCGGTAATTTCGATGTTGGCACGGCCTTGGCTAAGACGAGCGGTTAGAGACAAGGCGGTATCGATGCTCATACCAAACCGTGTGGAGGGGGTTTGGTTCGCAATCCGGAGAAGAACTCGGACCTGACCCCCGTTAGGTAGACACCTGA
>NZ_KV818001.1:0-4762 GCF_001814825.1 Corynebacterium sp. HMSC071B10
GCAGCTCATCTCGATGATGCTCAAGGCGGGGCTGATCGTCGTCCCGGAGAAGAACCGGAAGGACTTCGGCGAGACGCGCGGCCTGCTCAAGACCGCCTGGCGCGAGTTCCAGGAGTTCCAGGGCCGCTCGCCCATCTGGCGGATGGCGCTGCTGGCGCTCGGCTTCACCGTCGGCTACATGATCTTCCGCTGGGGACTCTCGGTGGCGCTCGGCATCTTCAGCAACGTCTGGATCGCCGGAGCCGCCTCGGCGCTCATCGCGTCCTTCATCGTCGCGCCGCAGCTGTTCACGAACCTGGTCTCGAAGATGAAGACGAAGTCGGGCCTCCAGGTGAAGACGACCACTGGTACGCCCGATGCCGAGAGGGGTGACGTCTGATGACGAAGGCGGCGATCACGACCATCGGCGCAGCACTGCTGGCCGCCGCTGCTCTCGCGCTCAGCGGGTGCAGCTACCCCGGCGACGACGAGGACCGCGCCGCGTTCCATGCCGAAGCGCAGGATCCAGTCCCCTCGGCACCGGCTACCGAGCCTACCGAGCCGGAGACCCCGGCCGAGGAGACCGGCGACGAGAGCACCGAGGAAGGCGGCCAGGGCGAGAAGTCGGGCGCAACCGCGGACCTGGGCGTCGAGGACGGGCATGTCCAGTATCTCCGCGCGATCCAGAACTTCTCGCCCGCGCTTGAGCGCTGGGTGCTCGACGAGGAGGCGGGCGAGGTCACCTACGGGATCGTCAACTGCGCCGGCCAGACGAAGTCCGAGGGCGTCGCCACCCTCGAGCGGGTCGACGGCGGCGATGGAGCAGCGTTCGAGGCGACGTGGATCGGCAAGTCGCCGTTGGAGAACGTCGCGGCGGAATCGATACGCGTCGAGATCACCGAGGACACTTTGAAGAACTTCGCGGACGTTGCGACGTCCAGGACCGACATCGAGGCGAGCAACGTCGCTTCGATGTGCGCCGAGGTCGGCGAGACAGCCGCCGACTTCGTCTTCTGAGAATGACCACAAGAACGCCCCCAGATCTACTCCGGGACCTTCTCCGCGCGAGCAGGGTCGGACGCGACTCGGGAACAATGGTGCCGTGGCAGATTTCGACCTCCTCTGCGCGGCGCTTGTCTCCGCCCCGAAGACACCATCGAAGGTCTCGTCGCGGACGTTCCGAAGCTCCGGCACGACGAAGCCTGATCGTCGTCGTCCCGAGAAGATCTAGGCTCGTCCGGCGCGAAGGGCGATGAGGGCTGCTTCTACGCGGTTGCGCGCTTCAGTCTTCCGCAGGATCGCGGAAACGTGCACCTTGACGGTGCCGGGAGCGAGGTGCAGCGCTTTCGCGATCTCAGCGTTCGTCTCTCCTTGGCTGAGCCGGATCAGAATCTCTCGCTCGCGAGCCGTGAGGCGTTCGAAGCGTTCGACGGCGCTCGCGTACTGGGTGTACGTCGTCGAGACGCCGGAGTCGAGCAGACGCCGGGCGACCGAGGGCGAGAAGAACGCTCCGCGACCGGCGACGGCGTGCACACCGGCGATCAGCTGGCGCGGATCGCCGGACTTGAGGACAAACCCGTCTGCGTCGAGCCGGATGGCCTCGGCGATGTAGTCGTCCTCCCCGAACGTGGTGACGAACAGGCAGGGGAGCGCGCTCCCGTCGGAGCGGAGCCGTTGCAGCGCGTCGAGTCCGCTCATCCCGGGCATCTGGATGTCGAAGAGGGCGACGTCGAGACGGTGCGCGTCGATCTTGCGCAGGGCCTCTGCTCCGTCGGCGGCCTGGGCTACGACCTCGATGGCGGGATCGGTGTCGAGGATCCCGACGATGCCGGTCCTCACGAGGGGGTCGTCGTCGGCGACCAGGACTCTGACCGGGGCCTCGGTCGCTGTCATCGTTGTCCTCCTGCGATGTACTCGGTGCTGGAGACCTCGTCCTGCGCGAAGCAGATCCGGTACACGTCCCCGGCAGCGTCGTCAAAGGTGTTCGCGGTCACGGCGTAGTCGTGGCAGTCGTCCGGTCGGTTCTCGCCCCGCCTGGCCGGCAGCTCGTGGCCGGGCAGGATCCGCTCGGTCTCCGCCCGCGCGTCTCCGACGCTGATGCTTGAGAAGGCCCCTGCCGACAGCAGCGCGCGGTGGTTCTGCACCACCGTCAGCGCCTCGACCGCTGCGAGCCCGACGACGACGATCGCCGCGGTCGAGGCGAGAATCAGTCGCTGGCGGAGCTTCGTTCTGCCGGTCGAGCTCTCATCGACGTCTCTCGTCGCCTCCACAGCGCGATCATCGTGCGTGCTCTGCTCCTGACGGCGAGTCGGGAGGACCGCAGAGAGGACGAACGCACTGTCCGTCTTCTCCGCGGCGAGTTCTCCGCCGTGGGCGCGGAGCTCACTTTCCAAAGTGCTCAGGCCCGTGCCCGCTGTGTGCGCGTCGGCAGGAGTCTCGCCGAGGGCGTTCTCGATCTTCAGACGCAGCTCGGCACCGACGTCGGCAGCGGTGATGTCGATCGGGGTGCCGGGAGCGTGCCTGCTTGCGTTCGTGATCGCTTCTTGTAGGACCCTCGTGACCTGCTCGCCTCCGAAGTCCTGCAGCCGCCTGGGTTCCGGCAGTCCTTGCACGGTGATGCGCGCACCGGCTGCGCGGGCCCGGGCCAGCAGTGCATCGACAGATGCTGCGCCCATTGGCAGCACGGGAGCGCCGGATCTGAGGTCGGAGACGGAGTCCCCCAGGCGTTCGACCGCGTGGGCGAGGTCGTTGCGGGCGTGTAAGAGCGAGGTGCGGGCGCTCTCGGGCAGTGCCGGGTCGATCTCGAGCCGTCCGAGATTGAGCGCGACGAGGCTCAACGAGTGGCCGAGGTCGTCGTGCAGCGACTGCGCGAGGGCGAGCCGGTCGGCGGTGGCGCGCTCCTTGAGCTCGGCCAGGCGCTGGACCTGCCGCAGCTCTCGCTCGCGGTCTGCCCTCCGCCCGAGGACGATGTACTGGCGCACGGCGAGACCGATCAGCCAGGGCACACCAGCGCGCATGAGCGCCGGGGGCAACTCCTCCGCGACGTAGAGCCAGTGCCCGTCGAGCCACGTGGCCCGGGCCATGCTCACGACGACCAGCACTGCCAGTCCTCCCAGGCCCGCGCGCGGACCCCTGGACCAGAGCCCGATTGCGATCGCGGCGATGCCGGTGAGCAGGGCCATGAAGAGGCCCGGCTCCGGCGCGGAGGCCAGCACCCCGAAACCGATCGCCGTTAGCGCGTCGACGCTCCGGCGCGCAGACGGACGATCAATTAGGGTCATGCGCTCCATTCTACCGGGGACCGTGGGCTCGCCGCCTCCCTCGATCGGGCGTGCGCAGCACCTCGCCGGTATGACCGTGGGCATAGACGAGTCGCCCCGCATGGCAGATTCTGAGGCCGAACCGCGTCCATAGCGTGGATTTCATGACTCACGAAACTTCGACGCGCACGCTTTCGACGTCGCGCAGATCCTCGTCCCGCCCCGTGCCGTGGCCCGCGCTGTTGATTGCCGTCGCAGCTCTTGCTGCCCTCGCTCTCGCGACGTATCCGGTGCGTGAGCGCCTCTTCACCGCTGTCGCCGGTCTCGCCGAGGGCTCGGCACTGGCCTCGGCGGTGGGATCCGTGGCCGAATTCGGTCTGCTTGCCCTCGTGGCGACCGCCGGCGTCCTCGCTCTCTGGTGCTGGCTGCGCGAGCGCCGGCGGTTCTGGCTCCTGGCGCTGGCTGGACTCGGCGTGATCACGGCCTACGGATTGAGCGAGGCCGTCAAGCTGCTGGTCGAGGAGCCGCGGCCCTGCAGCGTCGTCGACACTGCCACTGTGCTCAGCTGCCCCGGGAGCGGGGACTGGTCGTGGCCGTCGAATCACGCCGTCCTGGCCGCTGCCTTCGCCACCGCCTGCATCCTCGTCGTCCCCCGCCTCGCCTGGTTCGCGTTGCCTCTCGCGCTGGCGATCGCCGCCTCTCGAGTGGCCGCCGGAGTCCACTACGTCCACGACGTGCTCTCCGGTCTCGCGCTCGGTGCCCTCGTCGTCGCGGCCGTCGTCGCCGCGGCGTCGCCGGTGCTGGACCGGCGTCTGACTGGCGGACGGGACGGCCATCCGGATTCGGCCAGCCGGTCCCAGGGCGGGCGCGCATGATCGAGGTCGACCGTCTCTCGAAGCGCTACGGCCAGGTGACCGTTGTTGAAGGATTGAGCTTCACGGTCCCCGACGGATCCATCACCGGGTTCCTAGGCCCGAACGGAGCCGGCAAGTCCACGACCATGCGATGCCTCCTCGGGCTCCACAAGCCCACCACCGGAACCGTGCTCATCGACGGGCTCCCGCTGACCGCCCAGACGAGGCCGGCCGAGGTCGTCGGAGCCGTCCTCGACGCCTCCTGGTTCCACCCCGGCCGGACCGGACTGGCGCACCTGACGACCATCGCTGCTTCTGCCGGCCTACCCGACCGCCGCGCCTGGGAGGTACTCGAGGCCGTCGCGTTGACCCAGGCAGCTCATCGCAGGATCGGCGGCTACTCGCTCGGGATGAAGCAGCGCCTGGGGCTCGCGGCCGCCCTGCTGGGCAGACCGCGCAACATCGTCCTCGACGAGCCGATGAATGGCCTCGACCCGCAGGGGATGGAGTGGATGCGCGCCTTCCTGCGCGATGCCGCCGCGAGCGGCCACGCCGTCCTTGTCTCCTCCCACCTGCTCGGCGAGATGGAGACCCTCGCCGACCGCCTCGTCGTCATCGACAACGGCCGCTTGCTCGGCCAGTGGGACGTCGCCGATCTTCTGCACGCGC
>NZ_KV818002.1:0-3222 GCF_001814825.1 Corynebacterium sp. HMSC071B10
TCGTAGGTTCGAATCCTGCCCCCGCTACCAACTTCCAAGCCCCTACCAGGAGAAACACTGGTAGGGGCTTTAGTTATTTCTCTTAAGGCGCACGTCCTGGGACTCAAATCGGGACTTTAGCGATGGCATTTTGTCACTTAAGCCGGTTTGGAAGTGATGGGGTTAAGTGACAATTTTCGATTTTGTGACCTTGGATGACTGTGTCGTTTTGAGGAGTCGTCTGCACGGATTTCAGAAGTCCTCTGTACTATCGCCATCCACTCCGGAGAGGCCGCGGGCGTTCGTCCACTTCATCTGGAACGCGATTCGACAGAGCGCATTCAATACGATGGTCTTTTTCTCCCTGCGAAGGATGGGGGCAGTTTAGGGTGCCAGGGTGTTGACCAGATCGAGGAATTCCTCAGCGTAGGCAATTTGCTTGCGTAGCTTTTCGTAGCGGGTGCGCGTCTCCTCACGAATGTCGGCAAGGGTGGCCTTGGCATTACTCCGTGCCTGCTGTGCGGTATCACTGTCCTGCCCGCCATCTGAACTATGAAGAATCTCCGCAGCTTCCAGGAATTCCCGCATCTGATCCAGAGTAAACCCCAGCGGTTTCATCCGTCGCACCAGCAAAACACGACGTACATCAGCCTCACTATAAAGCCTGAACCCACCAGGGCTACGCCCCGATGGGGTAATCAGGCCGACGTTGTCATAATAACGCAAGGTGGGAATCGACAACCCCGTCTGGTCAACGACCTCGCCGATCTTGAAATTACTGTTTTGCATTGCCTGTTCTCCTTCACGGTGATGTTGCCCACGGGTTCCTGTGCCTGGGTTGACGGTTGAGTAAAACTCCCGCTACCATGACCACCATCACCAAACCTAAAGTTACTAGAGGGTTGGATTCCTTTCGGGCGTTCGCCCAGTTACCTATCCCCTCAAAGATTGGACATCTATGACTGAAACTAGCACGGCGGCCCCCCGCCCCCTCCTGAGTCCAGACGGCGCTGATGCCCCTACCGGGATCATCGCATCCTTCCGTTACGCATTTTCTTCCCCCGCCCGTATCCGTATAGAGATTCTGGCCGGACTGGCGGTATCCCTGGCGCTGATCCCTGAGGCCATTGCCTTTTCCATCCTTGCCGGTGTTGACCCAGCCATGGGTCTGTTTTCCTCGGTAGTCATGGCCATTGCGATCGCCTTTACCGGTGGCCGCCCGGCAATGACCACCGGCGCCACCGGGGCTATTGCCCTAGTCATTGCTCCTGTGGCGCGTGGTTACGGGATGGATTATTTCATCGCCACCGTCCTGTTGGGCGGTGTCCTACAAATCGTGCTCGGCGCCCTCGGTGTGGCGAAACTTCAGCGTTTTATCCCCCGATCGGTGATGCTGGGTTTCGTCAATGCACTGGGCATTATGATTTTCACCGCCCAACTCGAACACCTCATTGATGTGCCTTGGATAGTCTACCCACTCGTCGGCTTGGGTGTGGTGATCATGATTTTCTTCCCCAAGCTCACCAGTGTGATCCCCGCCCCGCTGGTCACGATTATCGTGCTCACCGGTTTGGTCATTGCCGCCGGTTTGACTGTCCCGACGGTCTCGGACATGGGCAAGATGCCGGAGACCTTACCGTCCCTGTTTATTCCGAACGTGCCGTGGACGTTGGAGACCCTGCAGATCATCGCGCCTTATGCCCTGGCCATGGCCGTGGTCGGTCTCATGGAATCGTTGATGACCGCCAAGCTCGTCGATGACATCACCGACACTCATTCCGATAAAACTCGTGAATCCTGGGGACAGGGGGTGGCTAATATTGCCTCCGGTTTCTTCGGCGGCATGGGTGGCTGCGCGATGATCGGTCAAACCATGATCAACGTCCGCGAATCCGGGGCACGTACCCGCCTATCCACCCTGTTAGCCGGTGTGTTCCTGCTGGTCCTGGTCCTGGCACTGGGCGACATCGTTGGCATGATCCCGATGGCTGCGCTGGTGGCAATCATGATCATGGTCTCGGTCGGCACCATCGACTGGCACTCGGTGCATCCACGCACCCTTAAACTCATGCCGGTCTCTGAGACCATTGTTATGGCCGTGACGATTATTGCCACCCTAGCCACCAGCAACCTGGCCATTGGTGTGGTGTTGGGTGTGGTCACCGCGATGATCATGTTCGCCCGTCGGATGGCACATATCGCTTCCATTGAAAAGGTCTCCGAGATCGACGGCGACGGCGATGGCGAGATTGATACTCGTACCTACCGGGTGCATGGCCAGTTGTTTTGGGCATCAAGCAATGACCTGGTTTATCGCTTTGATTACACCGATTCTGCCCGTCATATCACTATTGATCTCACTGAGGCGGAGATCTGGGATGCCTCCACGGTCGCGACCTTTGACGCGATTACGCAGAAGTTCCAGGACAGAGGCAAAACCGTGTCCATTATCGGGCTCGACGGTCCCAGTCAGGACCGGCTGAACCGCCTGTCTGGCCGGCTTGGCACCGGCCACTAACATCCCCCGACTCGAGCACATCGACTTGGCGCCCCAACTTATAACCGGGGCGCCAGTTTATTGGTGCTGTTGCAAAGTTGGGGCATAGGAAGAGCATAAAAGAAGCGTAGCGGTTAACCGCTACGCTGTGTTGTGGGGATTTTTACTTTTTACGGTGCACGTGTTCTAGTTAGTGGTTCGTTTCTTTCCTCGGGTGATTGCGACGGTATTCCTCGACTAAGTGAGCAATACCCGGCGCAGCCTGGGACAACATCCAGGTCATAAGCGCTATAAGAACCCCTATGACGATAAGTGTTAACGCCAACCAGCCCAGTGTTGGGCCGATGCCGTTGGCCTCCTGGACGTGACCCCACAAGGCAGACACGCCGTCGGGTATGCCGAGCATACTTAGCAGCCCGTTCCCCAAGGCTCCGACAGCAACGAGTGCGATAGCAACGAAGAGAACACTGGCTGCAATCCACGAGGCAGACATGCAGGCCTTAATAAAGTTCGTGTTCGACTTTTCCATGTCGTCGTTGTACTTTTTGCGCTCTGCACGTATCTTCTCCAGCAGCTTTTCGTTGGACTCCTTCTCCTGGAGCAGGGCGCTGCGAGCCTTCTTAGAGGCTTCTGCTGCCTTGTGCAGGCTCTTAGGCTCTTTCGACATTGCCTCAGATACAGCTACTTCTACCAGCGGTTCCAGGCTAGAAGTCAGGCTCGAAGTCATCTGAGCGTTCAGGCTCTGG
>NZ_KV818003.1:0-58713 GCF_001814825.1 Corynebacterium sp. HMSC071B10
GTAGGTTACCGCCGACCCAACAACTTCATTAATACAGCACCCCGACCCGGGGACCACACGGTCCCCAGGCGGGGTGCTTTGTCATGCCCGGGGTGTGTGGGCGTGGGCCGACACCCCGGGGGAGTGGAATGATCTTGTCACGAGCCCGCATCACAACCGGGTTGTGCCTGGTTGCTGGAAATCCAACGCAACATTATTCCCACCACACCACTTACCAGCATCCCGTGCATGCGCCGTAGGGGCAGAGCTTGCGCCAGTCAGCCACGGGGCTAGCGCCATCGAGAGCACACAGTCACACACGAGCAGGCGTTTTACACGCGGGGTGCGGCCAAATGGAACTAGCTCCATACCGGACTGCGCTTAAGGTATTCATCTTTTCAGTACTTTGCTATTGCGAACAATACATGTCTCATTTAATTTATTGGTAGGCGGCCAGTCGGTCGCCAGTCCCTACCCCTCTAAATTCCAGGAGACTTTAATCATGTCTTTCAAGCGCTCTGCAGCTAGTGCAGTTGCTGCCGGTCTCATTCTGACAGGCGTTGCAGCTCCGCACTCACACGCCGTGACTGTAAAGGTTAACTCTGACGGTGCCTGTGTCATGACTTTCTCTGCCCAAGAACAACGGTCCTACAACTTTGGCCCCTCTGCAACCGCGACCATCGCGCAGATTAAGGAGTCGATTGCTGTATCCGAAAAGGGTCTTCAAGATGCAAAGAAGCTTCGTGCGAGCGCCACTAACCCTCGGTCTATTGCAGACTATGACGAGTTGGTTCGTCAGGCCGAAGGCATTCTGAAAACTATGAAGTCTGGTTTGGCTCAATGTGAAAATGCTCAGTCTCCGGGTAAACCGAAGCCGAAGCCCAACCCGAATCCCAAGCCGAAGCCGGGACAGCAAGACCCTCAGCCTAACCCCGGCGATGGCGAAGGCTCATCCTCTGACAACGGGACGAACCCCGATGAAGGCGATGGCAAGAACGCGCTGAGCACCGAAGACGGCAAGCTGAACGACGCTGGTATCGGCGTCGTTGTCGCAGGCGTCCTGCTTGTCGTCCTTGGCGGTATTGCTGCAGCACTTCCGACGCTGAAGCCGATGTTGCCGGCAAACATCGCAGCGATGCTTCCGTAATCAACGGAGCTGTACCGCTAGATTGACCCCGCTGGCTTCCAATCGATTGGTCGACGGCGGGGCTACTTTTGTGCAACCCCAGGTAACCACGGGTCCGCGCTAAACGCGCGCTCAGCACCTGAAAGGGGATCGGTGAATCCAAGGTAGACCGATGTCAGCAACATCGGGCGGGCAAAGTCCTCGGAGCCGAAGGGCTGGACCACGGGGTAGATCGGGTCGCCGAGAATTGGCGCACCAGCCGCGGACATCTGGATACGCAGCTGATGGGTCTTGCCGGTGACCGGCTCCAACAGATAGGTCGCGAGCGGTGTGTCCACGCCGTAGGTGGTGCCGAGGCTCGCGGTCGTGGACTCGTCAATCGGCGTCACACTCCGCACATGCGTAATCGCATTCGGCTCGCCGGGAACAATTGTCGCCGCCACCTCCCCGTGAACTTTGCTGATCCGGTGCGACCATGTTCCAAGCTCGACGTCCCGCAGCTCAGCAACCGCGGTGTACTGCTTGCGCACCTCCCGGCGTGCGAAGAGCTCCTGGTAGGGGCCGCGACGCTCTCGCCTTTTCGTGAAGAGCAACAATCCCGACGTCATAAGGTCGAGGCGGTGGGCGGGTGTAAGTTCCTCGTTGCCGGTGGCGCGACGCAGGCGCACGGTAGCAGTCTCGGTGATGTGGGCAGCCCGCGGCATCGTGGCCAGGAAGGGCGGCTTGTTGATGACCAGGATGTCTTCGTCCTCGAAGACAGTGGTGATCTCGTAGGGCACGGCGCGCTCCGGGGCGGGGCGGCGGTAGAAAAAGACATCGGTGCCTGGTGTAAGGATGGTGTCGGGGGTGAGCGGGGTGGCGTCGCGAAGCACAACTTGCCCATCCGTGAAGCGCTGCATTACCGCTTCGGGGGTATCTTCCGGGTGGCGGTGCCGCTGCGTGGCTACCACCTCGGAGAGGAATTCCAGTGCCGTGACCGGGGCAAGCGTGTCCGGCACGCGCACACGGGAGGCTCCGAGGCCGCCGCGCGGGGGCAGTGGAGGGGCAGCTTTACTCTTCTTGCGGGCCATAGTGTGTAGTAGCGTATCCCGCATGGATATTGGAGCAATGCTTGACCCGCTGGTGCAGTTCTTCTCTGGCGGTATCGGGAAGTCGATCGCCGATGTGATGACCTTCCTCTACGAACTCTTCTTCCCCGCCAACGCGGAAGCCGCTGCGCCGGTGGAGATTCCGAAGTAAAACCGGCCGTCTACCGGGTACACTAGAGGATATAACCAGTAAGAACTACTGAAAGGCTGGAGATATGAGCCGCGAAGAACGAGAAAACCTGGAAGACCGCGAGGACATCGTCGTTGTCGCGGTGGATGGCAGCCCGGCGTCGCAAACCGCTGTCCGTTGGGCAGCAAACACCGCGATGAAGCGCGGCGTCCCGCTGCGCCTGGCTTCGAGCTACACCATGCCGCAGTTCCTCTACGCCGAGGGCATGGTCCCGCCGCAGGAGCTTTTCGACGACCTGCAGCGCGAGACCCTGCAGAAGATCGATGAGGCGCGCGAGATCGCGCTCGAGGTCGCCCCGGACATCAAGATCGGACACGCCGTGGCTGAGGGCTCCCCGATCGACATGCTGCTGGAGATGTCCCGCAACTCCACGATGGTGGTCATGGGCTCCCGCGGTCTGGGTGGCCTGTCTGGCATGGTGCTGGGTTCTGTATCCGGCGCTGTGGTCTCCCACGCATCCTGCCCGGTGGTGGTGATCCGCGAGGACAGCAACGTCACGGATGAAACCAAGTACGGCCCCGTCGTGGTTGGTGTGGACGGCTCCGAGGTTTCCCAGCGCGCAACCGAGTACGCCTTCGAGGAGGCCAACGCGCGCGGCGCTGAGCTGGTTGCTGTGCACACCTGGATTGATACGCAAGTACAGGCGCCGGGCGCGGGCTTCTCCGTTTCCGACGACCACTGGGCCGCGGTTCAGAAGGAAAAGGAAGCTCTGCTGGAGGAGACCCTCGGCGAGCTGCGTGAGAAGTACCCGGACGTGCAGGTACGTACCGTCATCACTCGCGACCGCCCGGTCCGCGCGCTGACGGAGGCTGCCGAGGGTGCCCAGCTGCTGGTCACGGGCTCGCATGGCCGCGGCGGCTTCAAGGGCATGCTGCTCGGATCCACCTCGCGCGCGCTGCTGCAGTCCGCTCCGTGCCCGATGATGGTGGTGCGTCCGGAGGAGTAATTCAGCCCCCTTTGACTGCCTGTCCATGCGGCAGGCATAAAAGGTATGCATAATGGGGTCCGTAACCGAAATATTTTTTAAGAAGGGACGGAACTTACTATGGCACCCTCACTGGGATTCATTGGTTGGATTATTATCGGCGGCCTCGCAGGCTGGATTGGCTCCAAGATTCAGGGCCGCGATGCGCAGATGGGCATCGGCCTGAACATCGTCGTCGGCGTGATCGGCGGCTTCCTTGGCGGCTGGCTTCTCGGCCTGTTTGGTGTTGACGTCGCCGGTGGCGGCTTGTTCTTCAGCTTCCTTACCTGCCTGCTTGGCGCGGTAGTGCTGCTGTGGATCGTCAACCTGGTCACGAACAAACGCGGCTAACGCCTCACCGTTACGCAAATGCCCCTGGTACACACCGGGGGCATTTTTCGTGCGCTGTGCACGCCAACACATGTCCGAGAATGTATTTCACCGGTACGGCTGGTGTGTACGTACCGGTTTGTCTATATTGAGACGAGACAAGCGAGCAGCATCCAAGGAGTGAGCACCTAGTGAGCAGTGGGACGGCGAAGAAGAAGACGACCGCGCGGCGTCGCAATCGGCCGAGCCCGCGGCAGCGCCTCCTCGACGCAGCCACCAAGCTGTTTACCGAGGAGGGCATCCGCGTCATCGGCATCGACCGCATCCTGCGCGAGGCGGACGTGGCCAAGGCCTCCCTGTACAGCCTGCTCGGCTCCAAGGACAACCTGGTTATCGCCTACCTCGAGCGCATGGATGAGGAGTACCGCCAGCGCTGGGAGGAGCGCGCCGTCAAAGCCTCAACGACGGACGAGAAGGTGCTCGCTTTCTTCGACATGGCCATTGAAACGGAGCCGCAGCGCGAGTTCCGCGGCTCGCCTTTCCTCAACGCCGCGACCGAGTACCCCCGCCCGGAGACCGAATCCGAGCACCGCATCGTGGAGACCTGCCGCAACCACCGGAAGTGGATGCACGGCACCATCACCGAGCTGCTCACCGCCAAGAACGGGTACGACTCTTCCAAGCAAGCGGACGAGCTGCTCATCTTCCTCGACGGCGGCATGACCGGGGCGCGATTTATGCGCGACGTGTCCCCGCTGCAGAAGGCGCGTGACCTCGCTGAATCCGAGCTCGGCGCGCCGCCTGCCGACTACTCCATCTAGTCTGCATCCTCGGACTTTCAGCCTTTTCAGCCTTCCGCTGCTGCGCAAGCTGCCTGCTCGCCTCGTTGCGAGCCTTTTGCAGCTCCTTGCGCTCCTGCTTCTCACGCAGCTTTTCCGCTTTCCGTTCCTGCTTTTCGGCGCGCAGTTGTGCTAAGGCGTCGCCCGCCTGGCTGGGGTGGAGCACGGCCCGTAGACGCAGCGCGCGGCGTGACCGCTTGCGCTGTACCTTTTCTTGTTTTGCACCGGCGGTGCGCTCCTTCGCCTCACGCCAGTACTCGCGGTGCATCTCCTCGGCGGGCATTGTGCGGACCGTCCAGGCCCACAGCGCCGCGGTTTGCGTCATCGTCCAGAGGTTGTTGCTCACCCAGTACAGCAGGATCGCTACCGGGACGATGCCGGCCAGCCCGGCGGTGGCCAGGCCGAGCGCGACGAGCGGGATCATCCACCACAGGAAGTGGTAGCTCTTGCGCGTCATGGCTGTCTCCCAGTCCAGGGTGGAGCGGTTGCGCAGCTGGGAGATGGCGAGGTTGGTGCACGTAAAGATCACGGCGGCGATCACCATCGGCAGGGCCACGGCGCGCACCTGTGCTTCCGTCGTGCCGAGCGCTGCGAGGTGTTCGGGGCTCATGGCCACATAGGCGGGCAAGGGGGCGTCGAAAAGCGTGGCGGCGCGGAAGGTCTCGAGGTCCTGGTCGCTAAGGATGCCGATGCGGTGGCCGTCGCCATCCGTGGGCACGGCCATCCAGCGGAGCAGGCGATACAGGCCAATGAAGACGGGGAACTGCACGAGCGCGGGGACGCAGCCGGCGGCGAGGCTGTAATTGTGGTCCTCCTGGACCTGCTTCCGCTCCCGTTTTTCCGCGGCGATAGCCTCGGGCGTAGTGGCGCTGCCGTACTCCTTCTCGATGCGCGCGAGGTGCGGCCGCATGAGGAAGGAAGTGCGGCCGACGCGGTACTGCGCCATGGCGAAAGGCAGCACGAGCGCGCGCACCGTCACCACGAGTAGGAGTACCGAGGCGACCCAGGCGGCCGAGGCGTCCATGTGCAGCAGGTGCACGAGCAGCCAATGCCACATCTTGATCACCGCAGCGACCGGGTAGACCAGGACTTCCAGCATGCGTGTGGCATCTCCTCTCGGATTGTGCGTTACAGGTGACGGCGACGACTGGGTTAATGTTAGGCCATGCCTCAGTCGCCACACCGGATACGCGCCTCGCAAGTGATCGGGGAACTCCTGCTCACCGCGGGCGCGCTCCTTTTGCTCTTCGCCTTCTATGAATCCTTCTGGACCAACATCGCCGCAGGCAAGATGCAAAACGAGGCGCAGCACTCGCTGAGCGAGCAGTGGGGTGAGGGCTGGGTCAACCCCCGCGAGGTGAAGGCACCGGCGCTTGGCGACGCGTTCGCGCGCATGTACATCCCCGCCTTCGGCCCCGACTACGAGTTCGCCATCATCGAGGGTGTGCAGGAAAAGGAGCTGCTCACCGGGCCGGGACGTTACCCGGATACGCAGATGCCGGGCGAGGACGGCAACTTCGCCGTGGCCGGGCACCGCGTGGGCAAGGGCGCGCCGTTTAACGACCTCGGTGGGCTCAACGCCTGCGACGCGATCGTGGTGGAAACGCAGACCCAGTGGGTGACTTACCGGGTGCTGCCCATGTCGCAGCAGCCGGACGAGCGCCGCGCCGAGACCGCGGGCTGCCTGCCTGCGGAGATGAACGAGCGCGTGGCCACCGGCGACTACGGCGCGGTGCAGGGCCGCCACATCACGCTGCCGGGCGACATCAACGTGATTAATCCGATGCCGGAAACGCCTTCGATGGAAGTGGTCGACGGCATGGAGGGCATCATCACGCTGACCACCTGCCACCCGCAGTTCTCCAACGCGGAGCGCATGATCGTGCACGCGATGCGCACCGAAGTGCTGCCCAAGAACCCGGAGCAGCAGACGCTTCCCACCGCGATGCAGGAGGTGAAGTAAAGATGTACGCAGCACTTTGGCGCAAGCTGCCGGGCAACACCTGGGTGAAGACGCTGATTGCCCTCGTGATCGCCGTGGCACTGTTCTTCCTGCTCATGGAGGTCGTGTTCCCGTGGGTCTCCGCGCAGATGCCGTATAACGATGTAGCGGTCTAGTCAGTCCAGCGCGGCACCGGCGGTAGCCAGGCCTGCAGTTTCTGGATCATCTCTTCCGGCTCGTCGGCCACGATGAGGTGGTCGCGGTCGGTCTGGCGCACAAACCCGTGGGCCACCATGTGGTCGACCATGTCTACCAGCGGCTGCCAGAACTCCCGCCCGAGCAGGCCGATTGGTTTGGTGTGCGTGCCGAGTTGTTGGTTTGTCCACTCCTCGAAGAACTCGTCGAGCGTGCCCGTGCCGCCGGGCAGCGCCACGAATGCCTCGCCGAGCTGGCTCATCATGGCTTTGCGCTCCGACATGGAGCCCACCAGCTCGAGGCGGTCGAGGCCCTCGTACTTCAGCTCGTAGTTGGCCAGGTGCGTGGTGAGCACGCCGACGGTGGTGCCCTTGTGCGCGTGCGCCCCCTTGGCTACCTCCCCCATGAGCCCCAGCTTGCTGCCGCCGTACACCAGCGTCATCCGGTGCTCCCCAAGTGCCTGGCCGAGGCGGCGCGCCAGCTCAAGGTGCGCCGGATCCGTGCCGGGGTTGGCACCGGCGAAGACGGTGACGGACTGGATCCGGCGGTCGTTAAGCGCCGGGAAGATCCGGGTAGCCAGCAGGGGTGCGAGTGCGTGTCCTGCGGGCGCATTCGGGTCGATCCAGGCGGTCTCGGCGATCTCCGCGGCGGCCTGCGGGGAGCTCGAAGGCATTGGATGAACGTAGACGGTGGAAGTGACCGTGTGCCCGGGCTCGTTCGAGGCCTCGGCGCTGAAGGTGCCGAGGTAGCTTAGGTTCCCACGGTCGACGTCAAGCCCGACCTCTTCGCGGGTCTCGCGCAGCGCGGCGTCGACAGTAGTCTCGCCGGCCTCGAGCTTGCCGCCGGGCAGCTGGAAGCGCGGGCTGGAGTGCTTGCGGACGCACAGGACGCGGCCTGCATCATCGCGGAAGACGATGGCGGCGACGGCGATCTCTGTGTCAGTGGGCAGGTTCGTGTGGGGTTTCGGGTTGCGCTCAGTCACAGTCCCAGCGTAGCGATGACCTGTTCCGCCACGCGCTGTGCCTTGACCGACTCGTCCTGGTTGGTAAACACCGTCACTGCGTGCGTGCCGCGCGCGACCGAGTACGCTGCGCCGATGCGGTTTGGTACTTCGCCGCCGCCGTGGCGCCCGCCGTTCCACCCCGGAGGCTGGTCGGCTGGCGCGGTAAACTCCACCGGGGTGGCCCAGTCCACCACCGCCATCGACTCCTGGGGCGATGCCATGTGGCGCACGATCACCGTCAGCTGCGGCTCCTCCGGGTAGGACCAGAACTGGCAGGCGGGCGTGTCGAAGCGGGAGTCGATGCCCACCCCGGTCACGCGCTGACCGTTGGTCTGCGCGACCCACTCGGTGTCCAGGTAGGGGCACTCGGTCCAGTCGGTGCGCTGCGTCTCCGGCAGGGTCTCGACGGGCAGCCCCTGGTCAGGCGCGGCGGCTGTCGTTTCGCTCGGCCCTTCCGGGGTCTCCGTTTCGGTGCTGCAGGCGGCGAGCGCGAGGCCCGCGGCAACGAGGGCGGTGGGTAATCTCAGACGCATGAGCTTAAGACTAGCGAGCCTGGCCCACACGTCAGCAGATGTGCCGGACAATAAGGCGTTGGATACCGGCATCACGGTGCTGGCGGTCTGCCTCGTCATGATCTCCCTGGGCGCGACGACTCGGATGCCGCTGAACCTGGCGCTGCTGCAGATCGTGCTCGTAGCCACCTTCTCCTTCGTCTTGTTCTACGGGATGGTGGAAATGCACCGGTGGGGCCGGCTCGTGCGCGCGGTCTGGTGCGCGGCGCTCATCGCCCTGTGGGTCGCCGACATCACGTTCTCGCCGGTGGCGGTGTACTGGGTGTTCATCCTGTTCTTCGTCGTCCTGCGCGCCTTCAACAATTGGCGTGGGCTGGTACTCGTAGCGGTTGGGCTCGCGATCGCGATCGCGATTCAGATCCCCACTGGGCTCACCCTTGGCGGCGTGCTCGGCCCCGTGCTCTCGGCCGTGGTGGTCGTGGCGATCAACTACGCGTTCACCACCATCGGTCGGGTGAGCAAGGAGCGGGAGCAGCTTATTGACGAGCTGTTGTCCACCCAGGACAAGCTCGTCGCCACCGAGCGCGCCGCCGGCGTGGCGCAGGAGCGCGAGCGCCTCGCCCACGAGATCCACGACACGGTGGCGCAAAACCTTTCGTCCATCCAGATGCTGCTGCACGCCGCCGAGCGCGACTTGGTTAACGCGGGGATCCCGGAGGAGCAGTTGGAGGCACCGCTGAAGCGGATGGAGACGGCGCGGCGGGCGGCGTCGAATAACTTGGCGGAGACGCGGGCGATGATTGCGGCGCTGGCACCGGCGCCGTTGACGGAGACATCGTTAAGCGAGGCGCTCGGGCGCATCGCCGAAGACTTAGCAACCGCGAGCGACATGGACATCGAGGTGGAGACCGACGGCGAGGTAGTGCAGCTGCCCATGCGCACCGAGGCCGGGCTTTTGCGCATCGCGCAAGGGGCGATGGCGAACGCGGTGAAGCACTCGGGCGGGACGAGGATGCGGGTGACGCTGACGTACGGGCCGGATGAAGTGCGCCTGGACGTGGTAGACAATGGCCGCGGTTTCGACCCGGAGGCGCAAGCGGCAAAGCCGGCGGGGCTGGGGCACCTGGGCCTGGATGCGATGCGCTCGCGCGCCGCCGAGCTGGCCGGGCAGCTGGTGGTGGAGTCCGCGCCCGGCGGGCCGACGGCGCTTTCGGTGGCGGTACCGGGTAATGTCAATCGAAAGAATGATGCCAAGTCCTCGGCGGGTGTCGAGGGGAGTGGAGAGGTGGACCATGATCCGGGTGCTGCTGGCCGATGACCACGAGATTGTGCGGCTGGGACTGCGCTCCGTGCTGGAAGTCGACGAGGACATCCGTGTTGTGGGCGAGGTAGCGACGGCGGAGGCGGCGATCGCGACGGCGCTGGCAGGCGGCATCGACGTCATCCTCATGGACCTGCGCTTCGGCGCGGGTGCCGAGGGCTCGCGAGTGACCACCGGCGCGCAGGCCACTGCGCGGATCCGTAGCGCTATGGGCAACCCGCCGCAGGTACTGGTAGTGACCAACTACGACACCGACGCCGACATCCTCGGCGCGATCGAGGCGGGCGCGGTGGGCTACCTGCTCAAAGACGCCCCGCCGGAGGAGCTGCTCGCCGCCGTGCGATCCGCCGCGAAGGGCGATGCGACGCTCTCACCGGTGGTGCGCGAGAAGCTGGCTACGCGCGAAAAGGCCCCGCGTTCCTCGCTGACCCCGCGCGAGCTGCAGGTGCTGCAGCTAGTGGCCGAGGGCAGCTCGAATCGGGAGATCGGCGAGCAGCTCATGCTCTCCGAGGCGACCGTGAAATCGCACCTGGTGCACATCTACGACAAGCTGGGCGTGCGCTCGCGCACCTCCGCCGTGGCTTCGGCGCGCGAGCAGGGCGTGCTCTAAGTTAGTTCGCCTTCTTGGTGATCTCGGCACCGAGCTCGTTCAGCTCGTTTTCCACGGAAGCGTAAGCCAGGCGGCGCTGCTCCGGGTTGAGGTGCTCCGCGTCGCGCACGTTGCGGGCCAGGCTGTTGAGGCGCACCTTCGCGTCGCCGCGGAAGCCGGACGGCAGGGACTCGGTGTGCTCGAGGGTGGTACGCAGCGCGTCGATACGCGCCTTGAGTTCCGCCCCGCGGCCCGAGTGGCGGGCGAGATCCTGCGGGTCAACGCCAATGCCTGCGGCGCGGGTGTTGATGCGGTTCTGCTGGTAGGAGGTGTAGGCCTTGTACGCCAGCGGCAGCAGTACCGGCACAAGGACGCGGGAAGCGCTGACCCACTGCTTCGCCTTCTTCTGGGTCAGGCCGGACTCCTCGATGCGCTTGAGGTGAGCCTTAGCCAGCTTCTCCTCGTGCTTGCGCTTGCGCTTGAGCCCCTTCTTCTCCTCCTTCAGGAGGCGCTTCTCTGCCTTGTCTAAAAGCTTGGCGGTCTTCTGGTCCGCCTTCGCCTGCTCCTTGGCCAGCTTGCGGGCGCGGGCCTCGGCGGCCTTAATCTCGGCCTTGGTGCGCGCGCGGGCTTTACGGATGGCTTCAAAAAGTCCCATTGGGGAGGTACTCCTTTGTGGTGTTGTTTTTCGCTGCCGCCGATCTTACCCGCCAGGCAGGTATTGTGGTCACTATTGTGAATGAGCCGTTTCAGGTCCGCCCCGCAGATCTCGTGGGCTGCAGGTACCGGTTGCGCCAGCGTTTGGCCCACCCGGAGGTCGGCCCCACCCCGGCGGGCCAGTCGCGCCAGGCGCAGCTCGCCGCGGCCCGGGCGCTGGTGTTCGCGGCGCTGCCGGTCAAGCGCGCGGTGGGCGACGGGAGGGGCAAGGCCTTCGTCCGCGTCGACTTGGCCCCCGCCGATACTTCGGAAGAGCTTGAGCTTCGCGACGGGCAGACGCGGGAGGCGCTGCGCCGCGGCGCACACCTGATTACGCGGGCGGTGTTATGCGGCGAGATTGACGGCGTCCGCGTGGTCTGCGAGATCGACGTGCTGGTGCGCACCGATGCTGGCTACCTGCCGGTGATCGTGTCGAACCATCGCGTAGCGCGCAAGGATCCGGCGTCTTTAGCGTTGATGGTGCCCACCGGCAGGCTGGGCTTGGGCGCGCCGCTTGAGGTGCAGGCGAAGCCGCGCCACCACACTATCGACGGCTACACGCTCGCCATGGCGCACCTCCTGCTCGGAGAGAAGGCCTCTGGCCGCGGCGGGGTAATCGGCCAGGACCGCGAGCGTGCGTATGTGGGCGAGCTTGCCCGGTTCATTCCGCCGCTGAAGCGCGCGCTGGAAGCCTCGATCCCGCGCTCGCCGCGTCGGCTGAAGCAGTGCGCGACCTGCCGCTTCTGGCCGCTGTGCGGAGAAAAGCTCGAGGAGATGGACGACATCTCGCTCGTGTTCTCCGGCGGCCGCGGCGATCAGTGGCGCGAGCGCGGCATCCACACCGTGGGCCAGCTTATCGACGCCGACGTGGGCGACGCCTCACGCATCGCGCAGGCCTGGCGCGAGGGTGTCCCGGTGCTCAAGCGGCGCGGCCCGGTGCATGTACCGCGCGCGGACGTGGAGATTGATGTGGACATGGAGGCCTACCTGGACCAAGGCGCGTACCTGTGGGGTGCCTTCGACGGCGAGGTCTACCACCCCTTCGTTATCTGGGAGGAGGTCGGCGGCGAGGCGGAAGAGCGCAACTTCACCGAGTTCTGGCGCTGGCTGATGGCGCGCCGCGATGCCGCGCACGCGGAGGGCAAGACTTTTGCGGCCTACTGCTACGCCGCGGGCGGGGAGAACCACTGGCTCAAATCCTCGGCGAAGCGCTTCGACACCGTGGCGCTGGCTGAGGTCCAGGCGTTTATCGCCTCTGACGAGTGGGTCGACGTGTTTGCGCACGTGCGCCAACATTTGGTGGGCACTGACGGGCTGGGGTTGAAGGTGCTCGGCCCCGTCGTCGGCTTCACCTGGGAGGACGATGATGTGGACGGCGAGGCGTCGGTAGCCTTGCGCAGGCAAGCGCGCCGCGACGACGAAGCTGGGGCGGAAGCGCGGGCGACGCTTTTGCAGTACAACGAGGACGACTGCCGCGCCACCCGCGCGGTGCGCGAGTTCTTGGACACGGGCGCGCCGGGCCTGCCCCTGCTATAGGCGCTTCTCCGCCAGGGCAAGTGCTGCGGCAATGGCGATGAGCACGGCGAGCATGGCCGCGAGCACGCCGACGAAGCCGACCCAGGAGAGCGCCTCGAAGGCCCAGCCCGTGGTCGCGCCCAAAAGCGAAGAGCCCATGTAGTAGCAGAAGACGTACAGGCTCGAGGCCTCCGCGCGGTCCTTATCCGCGATGAGCCCGACCCACCCGGAGGCGGTGGAGTGCAGGGCGAAGAAGCTGGCGGTGAAGATGAGCAGGCCGGCAAGCGTGACGTAGAGGTTGCCACTGGCACCGACGAGCGCGCCGGTGAGCATGAGTACTGCGGCGGCGAGCACGACGCGGCCGCGCCCGAAGCGGGACACGAAGGTGCCGGCGCGGGCGCTGGACCAGGTGCCGGACAGATACATCACGTAGGTCAGGCCGGCGAGCGAGGGGGCCAGCCCGAAGTCGTTGATGGCGCGGAAGCCGAAGAAGTTGTACATGGAGACGAACACACCCATGGCGATAAAGGCGGTAGCCACCAGCCCCACGAGGCGGGGGTTGCCCAAATGCCGGGCCACGGCGCGGAACTCAGCTGCCGGGCGGATCGAGGCTTTCGGGCGGAAGTTTCGCTGCTCCGGCAAAAGCAGCGCGGTCGCGATCGCGAGGATGAGGCTCACCGCCGCGCTGGTGGCCAGTGCCCAGCGCCAGCCGGTGAGCTCCAGCATGAAGGCGGGGATGAGGCGGCCGGTGAGCCCGCCGACGGAGGTGCCAGCGATGTAGAGTCCCATCGCGCCGGCGAGGTCGCGCTCGTCCAGTTCTTCAGAAAGCCACGCCATTGCGACGGCGGGGGTGCCGGCCAGCAGCGCGCCCTGGATCGCGCGGAGTACGACGAGCTGGCCGATGGTTTGCGCCAGTGGGAGGGCGAGCCCGAGTGCGGTGGCGGCGAGCGCGGAGATGATCAGCACTCGCCCGCGCCCGAACTTCTCGGACAGGATGGAGGCCGGGACGACGCAGATTGCTAGTGCGCCGGTGGCCGCGGACACCGTCAACGCCGCCGTGGAGGGTTCGATGTCCATCTCTCGGGTGAGCGTGGGAAGCAGCGCCTGGGTGGCGTAGAGGGAGGAGAAGATCGCGAGCCCCACGAGCAGCATGCCTATTGACGCCCGGCGGTACTCCATTGACCCTTTTCTCATACCGTCCCATGGTTCTCCATTTCGGGCGGCGGCGCAACGACTTGAAAAGTTTTTTACCTAAACTCTTGCGCAATAAGGTGAGCCTAACCTAAAGTAATAGGCGGGTTCCTTACAGGACTCGTCGTGAATCTAGTGAACTACAACGCCCGCCGCATGCACCTCCTGATGCGGCGGGCGTTGTGTTTGCGCTGCGGGCCTTGGAGGCATAGAAAAACGCCCGCGCCACTGGCGCGGGCGTTTCACCCAGGTGTGACTAGGGCTTACTTGGACGCAGCGGCGTAGCGCTCGTTGACGTCGTCCCAGTTCACAACGTTCCACCAAGCCTTGACGTAGTCAGCCTTGACGTTCTTGTACTGGAGGTAGAAAGCGTGCTCCCACATATCCAGCATGAGGACCGGGGTGAAGTCAACGGAGACGTTGCCCTGCTGGTCGGTCAGCTGCTGGATGACCAGGCGGCCAGCGATGTGGTCGTAGCCCAGGACAGCCCAGCCGGAGCCCTGCAGGCCGGTGGCGACACCGGAGAAGTGCTTCTGGAATGCCTCGAAGGAACCGAAGTCGCGGTCGATGGCCTCAGCGATCTCTCCGGTCGGGTTGCCACCAGCGTTCGGTGCCATGTTCTTCCAGAAGATGGAGTGGTTGGTGTGGCCGCCCAGGTTGAACGCCAGGTTCTTGGACAGTGCGCGCAGCTTGTCCGGGTTAGCCTCGCCGTTGCGCTCCGCCTCGAGTGCCTCGAGCGCAGCGTTTGCGCCAGCAACGTAGGTTGCGTGGTGCTTGTCGTGGTGCAGCGTCATAATCTCTTCGGAGATGTGCGGCTCCAGTGCATCGTATGCGTACGGGAGATCCGGAAGCTCGTAAACAGCCATTGTGCTAAATCCTTTCGTCAGCTTGTGATGACGAAGCCCATAGTAGCCAAATCTTGATTTCCTGCAATGAAATTATCCGCGGAATATCCTTCCCGGACGTGTACGTTGTGGGAACTATGGGTTTTCTTTTTGCGCCGACACCACGACTTCTCCCCGCCGAGCAGACCCTGCCCGGCCGCAGTGAGCCGATCCTTGCTGCGCCGCAGCCGCACGCCGTACTGGGCACCCCGATCACCGGCCCGTGGAAACCGGGGCAGCGCCGCCTGCGCCTGGGCATCGGCTGCTTCTGGGGCGCGGAAAAGATGTTCTGGGAGCTTGACGGCGTCGAGTCCACCTCGGTGGGCTACGGCGGCGGCGTGACCCCGAACCCCACCTACGGAGAAGTGTGCACCGGCAAAACCAACCACACGGAAGTCGTTGAGGTGGTCTACGACCCGGAAAAGATCAGCCTGAAGGAGCTGGTGCGCACCGCACTCGAAGCGCACGACCCGACGCAGGGCTACCGCCAGGGCAACGACACGGGCACACAGTACCGTTCCGCCTTCTACCCGGACACCGAGGAAGAGGCAGCCCAGATCCAACAGTGGTGCGACGCCTACGGCGCGCAGCTGAGCCAGGCGGGCTACGGGGAGATGACCACCGAGGTCCGCGCTGGCGTGGACTACTACCTGGCCGAGGACGAGCACCAGCAGTACCTACACAAGGTGCCAAACGGCTACTGTCCGCACCACTCCACCGGGGTGGCTTGCGGTATTTAGGCGCGTAGCTTGGTCGAGTCCGCGTGGATCCACCGGTTGACGCGTGCGAGCTCGCCTTGGGTGAGTCCGCCGTCGAGCACCTTGTTCCAGGCAGCGACTGTTTCCGCGTGGTAGTTGTGCCCGTGCGGGGCGTCGTACTCGTTCGAGCTGACCTGGTCGATGCCCACCTGCCAGAAGGTGACAAAAGGCCACCAGCGCAGCGTGTGCAACACATCCAAGTGCTGCGCGGCGGGGGCCGGTACGCCGCGAGAGCCGGGCTCTTTCAACCAGTCGGGGGCCCGCCACAGCAGCGCGGCGTCCCACCACACCACCGGATCGGAGGCGTGCTGCGCGAACACGGCGCGCGGGAACTCCCACTCGGCGTCGTAGGCCTTGCCGGCGGAATCGTGCTCCAGGTGGTCCGGGTGCGCGATGAAGCGGAAGTGACGGCCACCGTCGACCACCGGCAAGCGCTGCGGGCTGCCCTGCTCGCGCCGCTGGGTCAGCGTGGTCAGCGTGCTGCAAAAACCCGGTGCCCCGGTAAACACCCCACCCGAGGTACGCGACAAGAGCTGCTCCGGATCCTGGAACGCATCCGCGACCCCGTAGGCACCAAGGGACTCGCCACCGACGTACAGCTTCGGCGGGGTGGAGGTGTCGAGGCGGGAGATGCGTTTCCGGATAGCGTCGATAAGCAGGCGCGAAGACTGCACCGCCGACTCACGATCCGCCAGGTAGGAGTACAGCGAGGGCACATACGAGTACTGCATCGCCACGATCGCGCTGTCGCCGCGGGCGACGAACTCGAAGCCCGAGGTGTGGAAGTCATTGATCCAGCCCGTGCCGGCCGATGACATCACGGCGATGTGCCCGCGCTCCCAGGCACCCGTGCGATCCATCTCGCGTAGCGCGGCCTCGGCCATCTCCTCGTAGCTGCGGCTGCGCTCGCCGTCGCGCAGCCCGATGAAGATGCGGATCGGCTCCTTGACCTCGTCCAAGGGTGCCTCGAGTACGCGCGCGATGTCGTGCGCGCGCGGCCCACCCGACACTACGGCGCGGCCCTGCCTGCCCATTGTGCGCCACGGCTCCGCAGAGGCAGGTGAGCCGGAACGCTGCGGCTCGTGCGGCTGCGG
This sequence comes from Corynebacterium sp. HMSC071B10, assembly GCF_001814825.1. Lineage (NCBI taxonomy): Bacteria > Bacillati > Actinomycetota > Actinomycetes > Mycobacteriales > Corynebacteriaceae > Corynebacterium > Corynebacterium sp. HMSC071B10. The sequence continues at coordinate 16,214 of NZ_KV818003.1, forward strand.
CGCGCCGCTTAAGAACTCGCGGTTGAGCTCCTCGGCCTCCTTGTACACGGTGGACATAAAGTTGCGCACCACCAGCCGGTCCGCAAAAACGTAAGCAGCGCCCGCCACCGCGAGAATGGCCAGCGGCCAAGACGTCACCGGTGGAAGCTTGCGACCGAAGACCGCATTGACGCGGTCGACGGAAGTTTGCACGACCTCGCCCACAAGCAGCATCGCCCCGTAGCCAAGCGTGCCGAGCGAAAGACCAACGAGCGTTTCGCCCCTTTTGACCGGGTGCGGCGTGCTCACCAGTGTCTTCTGCTTCGCGTGCGCGCAGGCAGCGGATGCGTAGGCCGCCACAGTAAGCGCGCTCATGGCGATGCGCGCCGGGTTCGCGTTCTTGCCCCGCGGTCCGCTGGCTCCCACGGCCCGGGCGATGCTGCCCGCACCTGTGCCGAGCATATGGCCCACCGCCTGGCAGATCGCCACGTTCGCGGCCGTCGTCCACCACCGCCTGGGCAGCAGCGAGGGAGACACCGCGCCCCAGGTGGCGATTTCGGCGCCAACGACACCGGAGTGGAAGGAATTCGGCAGGCGGCGCAGCCCGCGCATGCGCACGATAGGGGAGAGGTCAGCGAGCACCTCGACCGCCGCGAGCGGGGCGGCGAGCAGGCCGTGGTGGTCGAAACTGTAGCGGCCCCGGGCGCGTTGGATCGCACGGCGGGCGTCGAAAAGCTTGGCAACGCGCATGTACCGCATTATGGCAAAGTTTTACAAGTCGCGCGGGGCGTAAACCCGTTGTAGGTTTGGGGACTGTGAGCCAGACACACATCGTTGCGCACCGCGGATTCTCCGGCATGTACCCTGAGCTGACCAGGCGAGCGTTTGAAGAAGCGCTAAAACTTCCCATCCATGGCATTGAATGCGATGTGCGGCTGAGCCGCGACGGCAGGCTCGTGGTCTTCCACGACACAAATGTTTCGCGCACCACCAACGGACGTGGGCGCGTCGACTGCCTCGACTTTGCGCAGCTGCGCGAGCTCAACTGCGGCACCGAGGAAGATCCGCAACAGATCATGCTGCTCGAGGAACTGCTCGAGCTCATGCAGGACTACCCGGACAAGCACCTCTACATCGAGACGAAGCACCCCACCATCTATGGTCCCGAGGTGGACGAGCAGACTCTGCGTGCGTTGGCCTACGCCAAGCTGCTTGACGACGAGCGCGTGCACATCATCTCCTTTTCCCACAAAGCCATGCGCTACTTCACCCGCATGGCGCCACAGCTGGAGACCTATTACCTCTTCCGCCTGCGGGAGAAGAAGTGGAACCCGGGCAACGCGATGTTCTCGCGCCCCTACGGGGTGGGCCCGGCCATCCAGCACCTGCAGGCGAAGAAACAGCTGCTGGGACTACGCGGTTTGAAGACGTACACCTGGACGGTCAATACGCCGCGGCAGATGATGTGGTGCCTGGACAACAAGGTGGACGTGCTGGCCACCGACCTGCCGAATCTGGCGCTGGATACCTTTGCACGGGCGCAATCTGTGCGTACGCAGACCCCGGCGACGGTGCAGGCCTGATGACCGGCATTATCGCCCACCGCGGCAACACCGGTGACACCCCAGAGAACACGCGCGGCGCGTTTGAACAGTCGCTGGCGCTCGACATCGCGGGTGTGGAGTGCGACGTGAACATGACCAAGGACGGGCACGTGGTGATCATCCACGACCTGACTGTAGACCGCACCTCGAACGGCAGCGGGGCAGTGGCCGAGCTGGAGCTTGCGCAGCTGCGCGAGCTGAATTTCGGCACGGAGGATTCCCCGGAGCAGATAATGCTGCTCGACGAGCTGCTAGAGCTCGTCGCCGATCACCCGGGCAAGCGGGTGCTGATTGAGACCAAGCACCCCTCGCCGGCCGGGGCGACGCTGGAGGAGGCCGTAGCGGATATCGTGCGCGCCCGCGGGATGGATGACGGCGAGCAGGTTGCCTGCATCTCCTTTAACCCGGAGGCGATCGAGCGCTTCCGCACGCTTTTGCCCCGTGTGCCCTCCTTCCTGCTCTGCGACCCCTCCGAGGAGTTGCCCACCGACCTTCGCGGCGCAACTGGCCTGGGTCCCTCGATCGCCCAGGCGCAGCGCGAGTCGATGCGTGAGCCCGCATACGTGTGGACGGTGAACCAACCGCGTGAGATGGACTGGTGCCTTACACACGGAGTGGAGCTCATGGCAACAGACCTGCCGCAGCTTGCGGTAGATTTGTCGCATGGCAAAGAAGAAGCGTAAGAAGCAAGAAGATCTGCCCGAGGGCATGACCCGCCGCCAGGCGAAGCTGGCCGCGCGCGCCAAGGAGCGCGAGGCGCTGCAGAAGGACCCGCGTCCCTTTGGCGGGCTGGCTGCTGAGGCGGACTTGATCGCGATGCAGGAGTTCGTGCCGTCGGCAAGCGCAAAGCTTGAGGTCGATGGGGCTGAGGTGACGCTGGTGACGGTGCTGCCTGGTGCGGGCGCGGCGCTCGTGCGCGATGAGGCGCAGGGTGGCGAGCGCCTCGTGGCGCTGCAAGCCGCGTCCCACTCGCAGAACCCGGGCCGCGACCTCGCATACGCCCTGAAATGGGTCGTTGATGCCAAGCCGGGCGAGTCGCTGCAGTCCACCGCTGCTGATGGGAGCCAGCCGGAGCTTTCCTCGCTTATCGACGCGGCGTGGACCCCACAGGTGACTACCTACCCCGACTTCAACTGGTGGTTCGCCGAGGGCGAGGACGTGCCCGCGCAGCTGCGCCAGGCGATGACCCAGGCCAACGACGCGGTGTGGCCCTCCGAGCAGGTCGAGGCAGAGGTCCCGGGCGCCGTGTGGTGGGTCAACCCGGGTGGCGGTAAGGCGCACATACGCTGGATCCGCACCGAGGATAACGAGGCCAAGATGCTCGCGGCGCTTGCTCGCATCGCCGCGAAGGGCGAGCTGGTGCTGGGCGAGGGCACGAAGTTCGCCGGTGCCTTCCGCACGCACGGCGTGGTCGTGCCAGTGTGGGACCTCGATCCGGAGGTTGCGCCGGAGTCCTACAAGGAGGCGCTGGAGACGCTGAACGCGAAGATCGAGGCGGAGTACGCCAACGATGCGCAGCTCAACGCCGATGAGCGCAAGCAGCTGGACAACATCAAGTCCCGCCAGGTGACCATCTAGTCACGAACGGGAGAGGAAATTCAACGGCAATTCTCTCAGAAACTACCTGCCGTATACCGAGGGTTTACCCAGCCCCCTTAGCCTCTCCCGTATGCAAACTTCACAGCAGCTAGGCGCGCGCATTCCCGCGGTCTCCGAAGTCCCGGAGGTCTCCGCGGACTTTGCGCGCACCCCGCGGAAGCGGAAGGTGGACTGGCGCCAGGTTGGGCTCGCGGCCCTGCTCATCGGGCCGAACCTTGCGCTGCTTATCCTGTTTACCTACCGTCCGCTGGTAGATAACATCCGCATCTCCTTCTACGACTGGAACATCTCCTCGCCCACGATGCAGTTCGTGGGCCTGCGCAACTACATTGACTGGTTCCAGGCATCCGATACCTCCCGCGTGGTGTTTAACACTTTCGTGTTTACGTTCTTCGCGGTCGTGGGCTCCATGGTGCTGGGCCTGGCGCTCGCGCTGTTGCTGGACCAGAAGCTGTTCGGGCGCTCGGCGGTGCGCTCCATGGTGTTTGCGCCCTACGTCATCGCCGGTGCCGCGATCGGCGTGGCCTTCCAATTCGTCTTCGACCCTAACTACGGGCTTATCCAGTACTTTCTGGGACTGATCGGGGTGGAAGTGCCCAACTTCTACCAGCAGCAGAACTGGGCGCTGTTTATGATCACGGTGACGTATATCTGGAAGAACGTCGGCTACGTCTTCGTTATTTACCTCGCCGCGCTGCAGGGGCGTCGCCGCGACTTGGATGAGGCCTCGGAGATTGACGGGACTCCGCCGGTCCGTCACTTCTTCCGCGTCGTGCTGCCGCAGCTGCGCGGTACCACCTTCTTCCTACTGATCACGGTGCTGCTCAACTCCTTCCAGGTCTTCGACATCATCAACGTCATGACCGGCGGCGGGCCCTTCGGCTACGGCACCTCCACGATGGTGTTCCAGGTCTACCAGGAGACGTTCATTAACAACCGTGCGGGCTACGGTGCCGCGGTGGCCACCATCATGTTCCTGGTGGTGCTGGTCGTTACTGTGGCGCAGATCAAGCTGCAGGAAAGGATGGAGAAGTAGATGTCCGCAAAACAATCCATCCCCGCAGTCGCCAAGGTCCTGCCGCCGGTGCCCGGTACACAGTCGGACGCCGAGCCGGTGATCACCGACGCCCAGCGCAAGCGCAAGGGCGAGCCGATGGACCATACGAGCCCCGTGGTCAAAGCAATCGGCTACTTCGCGCTGGTGTGCACCGTGCTTTTGATCATGGTGCCGCTGTACTTCATTTTCATCACCAGCTTTAAGTCCTTCCAGGACGTCTACTCGGACCCGATCACCTTCTGGCCCGACCCGTTCATGGCGGAGAACTACTCGTATGTGTGGCAGACCTCCGGCTTTGCCAGCTACCTGAAGAACTCGCTGATCATCACCCTGGTGCTCACCGTGGTCGAGGTCGTCCTCGGGGTGCTCTCGGCCTACGCCTTCGCGTTCCTGCGCTTCCCCGGCCGCAACCTGCTGTTCCTCCTGGTTATTGCAGCGCTGATGGTGCCCAACCAGATCACCATTATCTCGAACTATTCACTGGTGGCCTCGCTGGGCTGGCGCGATACCTACGCGGGCGTGATCATCCCGCTGGCCGGCGTGGCCTTCGGTGCCTTCCTCATGCGCAACCACTTCCAGTCGCTGCCGCCGGAGATTCTGGAGGCGGCGCGGATGGACGGTGCCGGATTCTTCACCACGCTCTTCCGCGTGGTGCTGCCCATGTCCTGGCCCACGCTCTCCGCGTTCGTACTGATCACCGTGGTCAACGAGTGGAACCAGTACCTCTGGCCGTTTTTGATCACGGACACGACCGCGGCGGCCACGCTGCCGGTGGGCCTGACCCGCCTGCAAGACGCGGAGGGCGTGACCAACTGGGCCCCGGTCATGGCCGGCACCGTTTTGACCACGCTGCCCATGCTCATCGTCTTCCTGCTGTTGCAGAAGCCGATGATCAAGGGCTTGACCGCGGGCGCGGTCAAGGGCTGACCCCCTGACCCCGCACCACCGACCTCTTCACACACCACTTCAAGGAGTATTCCCATGTCTCGCAACACCAAGCGCTTCGCCGCTCTCGGCGCCGCACTGCTGACCACCATCACCCTGACCGCCTGTGCGGGCGGCTCCACCACCGCGTCGAATGACTCCAACGGCGGCTCCGAGTCCGCTGAGTCCGGCGACGCGAACACCATTACCTTCTGGTCCAACCACCCCGGTTCGTCTAAGGACATGGAGGAAGAGCTCATCGCCGCGTTTGAGGAGGAGAACCCGGACCTGAAAGTGAAGCTGGTTACCGCAGGCTCCAACTACGAGGAGGTCGCACAGCGCTTCAACGCCGCCCTGGCCGGCGGCGACCTGCCGGACGTGGTGATCGCCTCCGACGTGACCTGGTTCAACTTCGCACTCAACGACGCGACCGCGCCGCTGGACGAGCTGTGGGAGATGAACAACATCGACGCCGATAGCTACGTCGACACCCTGCGTGAGGACTACACCTACAACGACAAGCACTACGGCGTGCCCTACTCCCGTTCCACCAACCTCATGTACTGGAACACCGATGACCTGGAGGCAGCCGGCCTACCTACCGACCGCGGCCCGGAAAGCTGGGAGGAGTTTGATGAGTGGGCCACCGCCATCAAGGACAAGCTGGACAAGCCCGCTGTGGTCGTGCCGGACGGCTCCAACTACCTGGACTGGTACTTCCAGGGCATGATCTGGGCCTTCGGCGGTTCCTACTCCAATGAGTGGGAGCCGAACTTCACCTCGCCGGAGTCCATCGAGGCCGGCAAGTTCCTGCAGGAGCAGGTCCAGGAAGGCCACATCGAGATCGCCACCGACCCGACCGTCGCCTTTGGCTCCGGCAAGGCTGCCGGGCTGCTTCAGTCCACCGGCTCCCTGGGCGGGCTGAACGAGACCGCGACCATCCCGTTCATCACCACCTACCTGCCGGGCCCCGGCCCGTCGGCAGCTACTGGCGGCGCGGGCCTGGCGGTACCGGCCGGTATTTCCGATGAGCGCAAGGCGAACGCCGTGAAGTTCATCGACTTCATCACCAACACCGAAAACACCATCAAGTTCTCCCAGGCCACAGGCTACATGCCGGTGCGCAAGGACGCTCTGGAGGATCCGGAGGAGAAGAAGTTCCTGGAGGAGAACCCGAACGCCGAGACCGCGATCAAGCAGCTGAACGAGAACACCAAGCCGCAGGATTACGCCCGCGTCTTTGTACCGGGCGGCGGCCAGCGCATCGGCGGCGTGCTCGACCGCATCACCGTTGGCGGCCAGGACGTGGAGCAGGCCTTCGAGGATCTGCAGAAGGAAACCCAGGACGTGATCGACCGCGATATCACGCCGAAGCTGTAGTAAGGACTGAAAGGACACCATGGCTACTGTCGAATTCCGCCAGGCCTCCAGGATCTATGATCCGGAAAAGCCCCCGGCGGTCAGCCGCCTCAACTTGGAGATCGCCGACGGCGAGTTCCTGGTACTCGTCGGACCCTCCGGCTGCGGCAAATCCACTACCCTGCGCATGCTCGCCGGTCTCGAGCCGGTGGACGAGGGGCAGGTGCTTATCGACGGCGCGGACGTGACCGAAACCCGCTCACGCGACCGCGACGTCGCCATGGTGTTCCAGTCCTACGCGCTCTACCCCAACATGACGGCGCGCCAGAACATGGCGTTCGCCCTGCAAAACGCCAAAACGGACAAGGCCACGATCGACGAGCGCGTTGCGTTCGCCGCGAAGATGCTCGAGCTCGAGGACCTGCTCGACCGCAAGCCCTCCGCCATGTCGGGCGGCCAGCGTCAGCGCGTGGCGATGGGTCGCGCAATCGTGCGTCAGCCGAAGGTCTTCCTTATGGACGAGCCTTTGTCCAACCTTGACGCGAAGCTGCGCGTGTCTACTCGCGCCCAGATCCTGCAGCTGCAGCGCGAACTGCGCGCTACCACCGTCTACGTCACCCACGACCAGACCGAGGCGATGACCATGGGCGATCGCGTCTGCGTGCTGAACAACGGCATCATCCAGCAGGTCGACGCGCCGAAGACGCTGTACGAAAACCCCGGCAATACCTTCGTGGCCAGCTTCATCGGCTCGCCCGCGATGACGCTGATTGAGCAGGTGCCGGTGATCGACGGCCGCGTCGTCAGTGGCAAGGACCACGCTCTGGACTACCGGATGCCCGCAGACCAGATGGCGAAGGTGCAATCCGACCGAGTCATCGTGGGCGTGCGCCCGGAGAACTGGGAGATCATCGGCGTAAACCGGCCGGGTGAAGAGTACGGGATGCCGGTGGCAGTCGACATCGTGGAGCACCTGGGCTCCGAGCACTACGTGTACGGGCACCGCCAGGAGCAGGCCGACGAGAAGATCGCCGTGCGCGGCGACCGGATCACGGTCAAGGTGCCGCGGGGCATCACCGTGGACCAGGGCGACACGATCTACCTGCGCCCGATGGAGGGCGGCTGTGTGTTCTTCGCCCCGGACACGGAGATCAACTACGACTATCTGTAGGGGGAGAGTCGTCGGGTTCCTCCAGGACATCCCAGAAACCAGGGGTGTCCTCCGAGATCAGTTCAAGCACATCGGCACCGGTGAGTGGTTCCGGTTCCATCGCTCTTCCTTTCCTCCTGTCTGACTGAGTCCCTACCTCAACGAGGCGAAGAGCTCCTCAGCTGCGGCGTCGTCCCAGAGCACCACGTTGCCCACCTCGGTGTCCTGGAACCCGCCGAGCGGGATCGTCACGGCGTTGAGCCCGCCGCTCATGGTGAGCGGGATACGCGCGAGGTGCCAGATGTGGTCGCCTGTGCCCACCACGAACATGGTCGGCGCGGTCCACATGAGCGGCACGAGGCGGAAGGGGTTGACCAGCACAGCCGGCGAGGTGACCCGATCCAGGAGTGCGCCGAGGAACTCGCGCTGCCGCATCACGCGGTCCAGGTCGCCCTGGGCGGTGGCGCGGGTGCGCACGTAGCCCAGGCTGGTCGCGCCGTCCATCTTCTGGCATCCCGGCTGCACGTTGAGGTTGGCCAGCGGATCATCGATGGCTTCTGACACGCAGATCTCCACGCCGCCGACGGCGTCGACCACATTCGCCAGCCCGCCCATGCCGATTTCGGCGTAGCGGTCTACGCGCAGCCCTGTGTTTTCCTCCACCGTCTGGGCGAGTAGTGGCGCCCCGCCGAAGGCGAAGGCGGCGTTGATCTTGTCGTATCCGAAGCCGGGGATCGGCACGTACGAGTCGCGTGGGATGGAGATGAGTGTCGCTTCGCCGCGCAGAGGGATGTGCAGCAGCATGATCGTGTCGGTGCGGGTCGTGCCTAGGTCCCCGCCGGTGCCGAGCCTTTCGACGTCCTTCTCACTCAGGCCCGTGCGCGAGTCGGAGCCGACGAGCAGCCAGTTCGTGCCCGCGGTGTTCGCGATTCGCTGTTCGGGTAGCGCTTGGGTGCGGGTGAGGCGGGCGTCGGTAAGCAGGGTGCCCGCGACGAGCAGCACCAGCAAGATCGCCAGGATGGTGGCGCAGCCAGGGGCTTTTGCTTTACGACGCCGCGGCGCCGGCCCCCGCTGACGCCGCTTTGATACCTGCGCCGGCACCGGCTCGGGTGCGGGCCGCGAGTACGTTGGTGCGCGGCGCGGCTGGTACTCGGGGAATTGCTGGCGTGGACGCGGGGGCCGCTGCGCAGGCTGGGGCCGTTCCACGCGCGTGAACTCGGGGACCTGGTGGGTGCGCTCCGGGGTGTGGGGCTGGCTTGGGCGCTGGACCGGGCGGCGGCGGATCGGCCTGCCGTAGCGGTCGACCAGTGGTTTCCCGTCCTTGCCCAGCACGTATTCCCCCGCGCGGTCGCGGGGGTCGTTGGAGCGCGGCGTCGAAGACATGCACTTAGTGTAACGGCTGTGGCGCATGTGGCCTACCTGTTCGTAGCGCCGCGCGCTGGGAGTTCGCCGGGAATGTGCGCTACTGAATGCCTAACCAGGAGAGGTCGACAAGCGGGTAGCCGATAAATGCCACAGCGTCGATGAGAAAGTGGGCGAGCACCAGCGCCCACACGGGCGCGATCCAGTCTGCGGCCGCGGACTCTTTGCCCTTATTCCGCCAGAGAAAGTAGGCGGCGAAGACCACACCCATCACGATGTTGCCCAGGCCCGCGGAAACCCCCTGGTAGAGGTGGTAAGAGCCGCGCAGCACAGCAGAGGCAGCCACCACCTGCCAGGGTAGCCAACCCAGCTGCAGAAGCCGGGTGACCAGGTAGGCCACCACCACGACCTCTTCGCCAAACCCGTTGGCAAAGGACCAGACAAGCGAGGTCGGGATCTGCACCGCGTCGGTAGCGGGCACCACCACCTTCGACAAGCCCAGGTGCACCGCGGCCACGTAGAACGCCAGGCCCGGCAACCCGATCACGGCGGCCAGCCCCGCCCCGTGCGCGAGATCCCTCCACTTCGGCCAGCACCAGCGGCTTCCCAGCAGAAACCAGGCGAGCGCGCCCCACGCCACCAGCGTGCCGGCAGAGGTCAGCTGCAGCGCCAGGTCCAGCCAGCTGACGGAGGAAGAGGGCTGCACCAGGGTGGTGGACTGCTCGTTTAAGGGGGCGGTCAGGTAGGCGTCGATAAGCTTGAGGCACGAGCGAAGCCCACTGGAACCGAAGGTGACGGCGAGCACGAGAATAATTTCGATGATGAGTCGGCGGCGCATGCGATAACTTTAAGCCCATGACCCGAATCGCGTATCTGGGACCGGCCGGCACCTTCACCGAGCAGGCGGTGCACGCCTTCAAATTGCCCGAAGCGGAGCTCGTGCCCGTGGACTCGCCCGCCGAGGCACTCGCCGCGGTCGCGGAAGGCCGCGCCGAGCGCGCCGTGATGGCGATTGAGAACTCCGTCGACGGGGCAGTGACCACCACCTCGGACGCGCTGCTTGCCACCCCAGGCGTCCAGATCTTCGCAGAGACCGAGCTCGAGATCGCCTTCGCAATCATGACGCGCCCAGGAGCCTCGCTTGCCGACGCCCACCGGTTTGCCACCCACCCCGTCGCCTACCAGCAGGTGAAGCGGTGGATGGGCGAGCACGCCCCGCAGGCGAGCTTCCAGGCGGCGACGTCAAACGCGGCCGCCGCCGCGCTCGTGGCCGAGGGCGGCGCCGATGTCGCAGCTGCCCCCGAGCGCGCCGCGGAGCTCTTTGGGCTCGAGATCCACGCGCGCAATGTGGCGGACTTGGAGGCGGCGCGCACCCGCTTCGTGCTCGCCGGGCCTGTGGACACCCCGCCGCAGCGCACGGGCAACGACCGCACCTCCATCGTCTTCCAGACCGTCAACGAGCCCGGCAGCCTGGTCGGCATCCTGCAGGAGTTCGCCTATCGCGGCGTGGACCTGTCGCGTATTGAGTCGCGCCCAACACGCGAGGAGCCGAACACGTACAACTTCTTTGCCGACATCGTCGGCCACATTGATGACGCGCCGGTGGCCGAGGCGCTGCGCGGGGTGTACCTGCGGGCCTCGCGCATCCGCTTCCTCGGCTCCTGGCCGCGCGTGGTGGGGGAGCCCACGCCGGTGCGCGATGCCCGCATCGCGGCGGCCACGGATTGGGTCGAAGCTGTGCGCAGCGGGCGGGCGCGCTAACCCCAGCCGAGCTCGTGCAGCTCGTGTTCTTCCATGCCGAAGTAGTGGCCTACCTCGTGCAGCACCGTCACCTTGACCTCGTGGCGTAGCTGCTCCACCGTGGCGCACATCGCTTCGAGCGGTTCCTTGTAGATGAACACCGCATCAGGGAGGAAGCCGGTGTGGTTGGAGTGCTGCTCCGGCAGCGGCACGCCCTCGAACAGGCCGAGCAGGCCGGGCTGGTCCTCGTTGTAGTCGCGGGCCAAGATGACCATGTTGGTCATGTGCTGGGCGAAGGAGTCCGGGATGGTGTCGAGCGCGTCGTTGATCATCGCCTCGAACTCCTCGTTGGTCACCTCCACCATTACTGCGGGGCTTCCTCAGGCGCTGGGGGCGCTGCTTCCGGTGCCGGCGGAGCCTGGTGCTCGCGCAGCGGGCGGCGCTTCGGGCGATCCGGTGGCGGGTTGCCGTCGATACGCAAGACCTCCTTGCCGCCCGTGGCGGTGCCGGTCAGCTCGGCGAACCCTCCCTCCGGCGAGGAGAAGACCAGCGCGCAGTTCACACTGTGCGAACCACCGTCCCACGCGGCAGGCTGCTGGGTGGTCCAGAAGGGCTGCAGGGAAATCTGGTACAGGTTCTCCTCGCTGCCCAAATAGTCGTGGGCGGCCTTCGTGCACACATCGCCCAGGTGTTTGTCCTGGTCCTCCACCGAAGGCGTGCCTTCCGGGAAGACTGGGGCCAAATCGACCTTGCTGGTGATCTCCATCTGGTGAGCGGCGGCGCAGTCCACGACGGACAGGCTGTTCGCCCCGTCGATAGCCACGCACTCGCCCGGCTCGAAGGTGCGGGCCTGGTCCTGCTCGACCACGCGGCCGGTGGTCAGGATCGGCTCGCCGGCACGGTCGGTTTCCTGTAGCCCGCACAGCATTGTGCGATCCCCGGCCTCCCACGCGCTGGCTGGAGGCAGGATCGGGGCAATCGAGTAACGCCCGTGCGGGTCGTAGCGGCCCTCTAAGTAGCGGACGGTGGAGGCGCCGCACAGCTCCTCGCGCAGTTGCGCTTGGCGCGTCGGGTTGGGCATCGGCGCGTTCTCGCCGAACTCGGAGGTGGGGTAGACCGCCAGATCCTGGCGTGAGGCCACCTCGAAGCGGTGCTCGCCCGCGCAGTCGGTCTGCTCAAATCCGCTGATCGCGCCGCCTTCGCCCACGGTCCACGTCAGGCAGGACCCCGGGTCGGCAGTGGTAAATGGGGCGGGAGCTGCATCGCCGTGCTGCGCCTGCTGACTGCCTTCGGTGCCGTTGCCGCTAGCATCGGTGCCCGTGGTCATGGCGTACGAGCCCATGCCGACCGTCCCGGCAAGCAGGGCGACGAAGAACGCGCGCACGGCGCTAGAAGTGGAAGCCATGCCCCTATACTATTCCCGTCACGCGGACTCGCGTCCAACGCGCGTGGTCAGCCAGTAGCGGTCCGAGCGATACAGCGAGGCGCAAAACTCCACGGCGTGCGACCCGCTGCGGGCGAAGCGGGCGATGTGGAGCAGGGCGGTGCCACACGCGACGTCGAGAAGCGGGGCGGTGGCCTCGGTGGCGCTGGCGGCGGTGACGGTCTGCTCGGCCTCCGTGATGGGCAGCCGGTAGTGCTCCTCGAGCAGCGTGTAGACAGACTGCTTGACGTCCTGTGCCAGCAGATCGGGTACCAGCTGCGCGTTGTACCAGGCGTTATCGACGGCATAGGGCTCGCCGTCGCCCAATCGCAGGCGGCGCAGCTGGATGTGCGGGGTGTCCGGGCTCGTGCCGAAGAAGGCCGCGACCTGCGCGGGGGCTAAGGCGGTGGTGGCCCGCAAGATTTCCGACGCCGCCTCCACCCGCTGCTGGGCCATCTCCTCCGAAAAGCTCGCCAGGTGCAGGCGGCTGACCAGGGGAGCGGGGGCGACGAACGTGCCCTTGCCGCGCACGCGGCGCAGCTTGCCCGCGGCGACCAGATCCCCGATGGCGCGGCGCACCGTAATCCGCGAGACCCCGTATTCCTCTTCCAGGGTGCGTTCCCCGGGCAGTAGATCACCGGGGCTGAGTTCTTCGGCACAGCGGCGCTCCAAAAGCGCCCGCAACTGGGCGTGCTTTGGGGTCGGGCCGTCGGTAATCATACTTCCACCCTACTCCGCTGGTTATGACCAGTCCACTGCTTTTGTGCAGACGCGGCCGTGGCTGTGAGGGACAAGGTAGAGTATGCATTTGTGATTGATCTGAAGTTTCTGCGCGAAAACCCTGACGTTGTCCGCCAGTCCCAAACCGCCCGCGGCGAGGACCCGGCCCTGGTAGACCAGCTCATTGCCGCCGATGAAAAGCGCCGCAGCGCCATCCAGGCTGCCGATGAGCTGCGCGGCGAGCAGAAGGCCTTTGGCAAGAAGATCGGCCAGGCTTCCCCGGAGGAGCGCCCCGCGCTGCTGGAGGGCTCCAACGAGCTGAAGACGCGTGTGAAGGAGGCGGAGGCCGCACAGGCTGAAGCGGAGGCGAAGGTCAACGAGCTGCAGTACAAGATCCCCAACCCCATCCAGGGCGCACCGGCTGGTGGCGAGGAGGACTTCGTGGTCCTCGAGCACGTCGGCGAGGTGCCGGAGTTTGACTTTGAGGTCAAAGACCACCTGGATCTGGGCGAAGCCTTAGGGATTATTGACATGAAGCGCGGCACCAAGATCGGCGGCGCGCGTTTCTACTACCTCGCTGGTGACGGCGCCTGGATGCAGCTGGGCATGCTGATGCTTGCCGCGCAGAAGGCGCGCGAGGCCGGGTTTAAGGTCATGATCCCGCCGGTGCTGGTCCGCCCCGAGATCATGCAGGGCACCGGCTTCCTCGACGAGCACGACGAGGAGATCTACTATCTCGAGCGCGACGACATGTACCTGGTCGGCACCTCCGAGGTCGCGCTCGCGGGCCTGCACCAGGACGAGATCATCGACCTTTCCGACGGCCCGCTGCTCTACGCAGGTTGGTCCTCCTGCTTCCGCCGCGAGGCTGGCTCCTACGGCAAGGACACCAGGGGTATTCTGCGCGTCCACCAGTTCGACAAGCTCGAGATGTTTGCCTACTGCAAGCCGGAAGACGCCGAGGAGATGCACCAGAAACTGCTCGGTCTGGAGCGCGAGATGTTGGCCGCCGTGGAGGTGCCCTACCGCATCATCGACGTTGCCGCGGGCGACCTGGGCTCGTCGGCAGCCCGCAAGTTCGATACTGAGGCCTGGGTGCCCTCGCAGGACACCTACCGTGAGCTGACTTCTACCTCGAACTGCACGACCTTCCAGGCGCGCCGCCTGAACATCCGCTACCGCGATGAGAACGGCAAGACCCAGACCGCGGCCACCCTCAACGGCACCTTGGCCACCACTCGCTGGCTCGTGGCCATCCTGGAAAATAACCAGCAGGCGGACGGCTCCGTCCGTGTGCCCGCAGCGCTGCAGCCGTGGGTAGGCAAGGAAGTCCTCGGGGCGTAGATGAGCATGACCTCCCGCGCCATGAAGAAGCTGCACGGCCTGCTGGTACCAGCGGCCTATACGCAGCCTGCCGCGCACCCGGAGGAGTCAAAGGAGCGGCTCTACCCCTTTACAGTGCACCTGTTTAAGTGGCTGCTGCGGCTGCAGCGCATCAGCGTGCGCATCGAGGGGGCGGAGCATATACCCGCCCGCGGCGGGGCGATCATCGCCGGCAACCACACCGGCTACTACGACTTCATGCTTACCGGCACCGGGCCCCTGGTCCACGGCGAGCGCCTCGTGCGCTTTATGGCTAAGCAGAGCGTGTTTGAAAAGCCCGTGCTTGGGCGCATCCTGCGCACGATGAAGCACGTGCCGGTGGACCGGGAAAACGGTGCCTCGGCGGTGGACGCCGCGGTGCGCAACGTGCGCGATGGCTACCTCGTGGGCATCTTCCCGGAGGGCACGATCTCGCGCTCCTTTGAGCTCGCGGATTTCAAGACGGGCGCGGCGCGCATCGCTGCGCAGGCCGACGCCCCGCTGATTCCTTGCGTGATCTGGGGTTCGCACCGAATCTGGACCAAGGACCTGCCCAAGCAGCTGCGCGGCGTGCCGGTGATCGTGCGCTACGGCGCCCCGGTTGCGCTCAGCGGTAACGCTGAGGAGGACACCCGCCGCCTGAAGCAGGCGATGCAGCACATGCTCGAGCAGTCCCGCGCCGAATACGAGCAGGAATTCGGGCCCTTCGCCCCCGGCGACAAGTGGGTGCCAGCCTCTTTAGGCGGCGGTGCCCCGACGCTGGAGGAGGCGGCCGAGATCTACGAGCGCGAACGCGCGCAGCGCAAAGCAAAGAAGGCCGCGAAGCAGGCCAAGAAAGGCACGTGAGAGACCATGCATGCTCCCCAGCTCATCATTAGCGACATCGACGGCACCTTCATCAACCCGGCAGGCCGGGTGACCCCAAGGCTGCGCGACGTGGTGGTTCGCGCGGTGCGCTCGGGAGCAAAGTTCGCCCTGGCCACTGGGCGTCCCCACCGCTGGCTGCTCCCGGTGCTTGACCAGCTGCCCATCGCTCCCACGTGCGTCTGCGCGAACGGCGCGGTGGTCTACGACCCCGTAGAGGACACGGTGCTGCGCTCCTTTGAGCTGGCGCCGGAGACTATGGGCCGCGTCGTCGAGGCAATCGACGAGGCGCTGCGCCCCTTGAACATCCAACACGGCTATGGGGTGGAGCGCGTGGGGCAGAGCGCGCTCGACCCGGAGGAGGAGTGCTTCCTCACCACACCCGAGTACAACCGAGACGCCTGGGACACCGCCTTTGGCGTCGGCACTGTCGCCGAGATCACCTCGCAGCCCGCCGCCAAACTGCTGGTCCGCGCACCGCAGCTGCAGTCTGCGGAAATGTTCGACCTGCTCGCCCAGGTGATCGAGCCGGAGGACGCGCACCTGACCTACTCCATGGACGAGGGTCTCATTGAGTTGTCGCACCCCGGCATCAACAAGGCGAGCGGGGCGTCGGTGCTCGCGGCCGAATACGGCATCGAGCCCTCCCAAGTCATCGCTTTCGGGGATATGCCCAACGACCTAGAGATGCTCGCCTGGGCCGGGATGGGCGTGGCCATGGCGAATTCCGCGCCCGCACTGTTGGACGCTGCGGACTATGTCACCGCCTCCAACGAGGAGGACGGGGTGGCACAGGTGCTGGAGCACTGGTTCTAAGCGCAAGCGGCCCCATACAATTGGCGGCATGTCTCTCATCGCGGCCATTGACCAGGGCACAACTTCTACCCGCGTGGTGTTTACGGATACGCGCGGCAACGTCGTCGCCCAGGCACAGTTCGAGCACACCCAGCACCTGCCGCGCGAGGGGTGGGTGGAGCACGATGCGCTGGAGATCTGGCGCAACACCCGCCGCGCACTGAGCGAGGCGATGGCCGAGGCCGACATCGCGGAAGAAGACATCGCAGCCCTCGGCCTGACTAACCAGCGCGAGACGGCCGTGATTTGGGACAAGGCCACAGGCGTCCCGATCCACCGGGCGATCGTGTGGCAGGACACGCGCACCAACCCGAAACCAGACGCGGGCACGACACAGGACGTGTACTTGGCGCGCACGGGCCTTTTGTACAACTCATACCCGGCGGGGCCGAAGTGGGCGTGGATCCTGGACAACGTCGAAGGGGCGCGAGAGCGCGCCGAGGCGGGCGAGTTGCTCGCCGGGACGATTGATACCTGGCTGATCTGGAACCTCACCGGCGGTGCCCGCGAGCCAGAGAACGCGGTGCACGTCACCGACGTCACGAACGCCTCGCGCACCCTGCTCATGGATCTGGGCACCCTCGAGTGGGACCCGGAGCTGTGCCGCGAGATTGGCGTACCGCCGGAAATCCTGCCGGAGATCCGGCCCTCCGTCAGCCACTTTGGCACCGTGCGCCGCCGGGGCCCGCTCGCGGGCGTGCCGATTACCGGCGTGCTGGGCGACCAACAGGCCGCCCTGTTCGGGCAGGGATGCCTGGCGGAGAACCAGGCGAAAATGACCTACGGCACCGGCCTGTTCATGCTGCTCAACACGGGTGAAACGCCGCAGATCAGCGAGCGCGGGTTGCTCACCACCGTCGCCTACCAGATCGAGGGCCAGGCCCCCGTGTACGCGCAGGAGGGCTCGGTGGCCGTGGGCGGCTCGCTGATCCAGTGGCTGCGCGACCAGCTCGGCCTGCTGCGCACCGCGGCCGAGTCCGAGACGCTCGCGGCACAGGTGGAGACCTCGGGCGGGGTGGTGATCGTCCCGGCCTTTTCCGGCCTGTTCGCCCCGCGGTGGCGCCCGGACGCGCGCGGGGTGATCACCGGCCTGACCCGCTTCGTGGACCGCCGCCACATCGCCCGCGCCGCGCTCGAGGCCACCTGCCTGCAGGCCCGCGAGGTCGTGTGCGCGATGGGCGGCGAGCCGACCGCGCTGCGCGTCGACGGCGGGATGACCACCAACGACTTGCTCATGCAGTTGCAGGCCGACATCCTCGGCATCGACGTCGAGCGCCCCGCCAACACGGAAACCACCGTGATGGGGGCTGCCTCAGCAGCGGGCATCGGGGCCAAGCTTATCGACGCCCCGCTGTCCCTCGGCGAGACCACCACCTGGAAAAACACGTGGGCCGGCCCCGAAAGGGACCGGCTCGTGGCGCGGTGGGAGGACGCGGTGCGCCGCTCCTACGACCTGGCCTGATTGGTGCCTGATTGGTGCCTAGTTGGTCGTGATGTTGACCGCGTTGTGCACCGGGTTGTAGGTGATGGAACCGCCCTGGAAGGTGACGACCACGGTGCCGTCGCCAAGCGTGCGCTCGCGCGACGTCGGCATACCGAGCGGGCCGGCATCCATGCCCTGCTGCAGCCAGGCGTCGGCGATCTTGCCCGCCAGCGTGAAGATCTGGCCTTGGCGGTCCTGGATGCCCACGCCGCCCTTGTAGAAGGCGTAGGTGCGGCCGCCGACCTGCGGGCCGCCAACACCGGCGACGAGCGCGCCAAGCGTCGGCTCGAACTGGTACCAGACATTGGCCAGGTCCTGCTTGCCAAGCGTCTGCAGCGCCGGGCCGATGTACGGGGTGACCTGCTGCACCGTCAGGCCGGGCATGAGCTCCATACCTGCGACGGACTTCGCGCCGCCGGGCAGCATGCCGCGGGAGTTGGCGTACAGGATGACCAGGCCGAGTAGGGTACCGGCCGCAGCCGCGATCGCGACGGCGTCGCCGGACGCGAGCCCGGACAGGGAAAGCCCGCTGGTCTGCGTGCCCTCTGCCGGGCGGACCACGGTCGTGGTGGTGCCGTCCTCGTTGACGACGGTCTCGGTCTGCGTATTGCTCTCGCTGGAGCCGAGCGCGGAGGAGAGGTCGCCGACGGTGGTGTCGGTGGCTTCTACGTCTGGGTTGTTCGGGTCAGTTCCGGCGTTGCCGCCGCCCAGGAGGGAGTCGACGATTCCGCTGGGGCCGCGGGAACCACCGAGGCTTTTGTACTTGTTGTTGGCCACGCGGCGGATGTCGCCCATCCGGTTGTAGAGGTTCTGGCCCGGGCAGGCGTTGTAGTGGAAGTCGCGGTGCGCGTTGATGTTGGGGAACATCGCGCCCTGGCCTGCCGAGTAGCGGGAGCCGCGGAAGTTGAAGTCGGCGTAGTGGTAGTTCGAGCCCATCGGGTCGAAGCCTGCCACGGCCGCCTTCCAGCCGATGATCTCGCCCATCGCGTTGACGCTCGCGGTGGTGGGGGTGGCGGTTTCATAGTTGCCCAGCATGGACACACCCCAGGTATTCGTGTTGACCCCGCCGACGTGGGCCCCCTGTACGGCGCGATCCAGGCCGCCTGCGCGGCCCTCGTAGATGTTGCCGTACTTATCCACCAGCGCGTTGTAGCCGATGTCGCCCCAACCCAGGTTCCGTGCGTGGTACGTCCAGATGCCGCGCACGATGCCGGGGGCCTGCGCCTCGGTGTAGTTGTTGGAACCCGCGGTGTGGTGGACCGTCGCCGCGGTGACCGGCTCGGTGTACGTGGGGTTGGATGAGGCCCCTGCGCCCCACTGCGCGCGGGAGACCACCTTGGGCATGCCGCGGGTGTACGAATCCGCAGCCGGGGCGATACCGCCAGAGGTGCCGGTGCCGCCGTCGAGGAAGACGGCTTCGATGTCCTTAGCGGTGGTCGGCGCGTTGGAGTCGGTGCGCCCGCCGTCGAGCAGGTCGACGTTGCCAGTGGAGACCTGGATGCGCTTGGTGGGCTCGACAAAGATCGGCTCGGTGCCGAAGGTGTCGCTACCAGTGTTGTCGGCGTGGTCCATCTCGTACCACTCGGACCAGGAGCCGTCCGCCTTTTGCGCGCGCACGTAGGCGACCACGTCGCGGTCGCCCTTCCAGGTCAGGCCAAACATGGTGAACTCGCGGTCGCGCGAGAACTCCTTGACCACGCGGCGGACTTCTTTTTCGCCGCCCTGGGTCTTGACGGCGGCGTCGTCGACGGTGGTGTCGTTACCGGACGCGAATGAGGCGGTATCCGTGTACACCTCTTTATCCGGGCCGCCGACGGATTGCACTCGCAGGATGTTGTCGCCGCTGAAAGCGGCCGTGACGACCATCGCCACGGTCAGAAGTGCGGCCAGGATTGCGGTACGCCAGGGCGCGGTCCGGGTGGACGCCCTGTTCAAGCGTTTACGTTGGTGCACGGGAAGACTCCTGGATATTGCTGGGGCAAATGTGAAGAAAGTTATCTGTTGTGCAGTGTAGAGGAAGTTCAAGTCTAAAGTAAGTCTTGAGACTTTCGGCGTGTCGTGGGGCGAGCTCAGGCCGCATATATGTGGAAAGATTGGGGCCATGACTTATGACCTCATCGTTGTCGGATCCGGATTCTTTGGGTTGACCGTGGCTGAGCAGGCCGCGAGTGAGCTGGGCAAACGCGTGCTGATCGTCGAGAAGCGCGACCACCTCGGCGGCAACGCCTACTCGGAAAAGGACCCGGACACCGGCATTGAGGTGCACAAGTACGGCGCGCACCTCTTCCACACCTCCAACAAGCGGGTGTGGGAGTACGTCAACCGGTTCACCGAGTTCACCGACTACCAGCACCGCGTCTTCGCCATGCACGACGGCACCGCCTACCAGTTCCCCATGGGGCTCGGCCTGATCAACCAGTTCTTCGGCCGCTACTACTCGCCGGACGAGGCCCGCAAGCTCATTGAGGAGCAGCGCGAGGGCAAGGACCCGGCGGCCGCCACTAACTTGGAGGAGCGCGGCATTGCGCTGATCGGCAAGCCGCTCTATGAAGCCTTTGTGAAGCACTACACCGCCAAGCAGTGGCAGACCGACCCCACCGAGCTCCCGCCGGAAATCATCTCGCGCCTGCCAGTGCGCTACACCTTCAACAACCGCTACTTCAACGACACCTACGAGGGCCTGCCGGTCGACGGCTACGCCGCCTGGTTGGAGAAGATGGCGGAGCATGAGCTTATCGACGTCCGCCTGTCCACCGACTACTTCGACGTCCGCGACGAGCTGCGCGCCGAATCCCCCGACGCGCCCGTGGTTTACACCGGCCCAGTCGACCAGTACTTCAACTACGCCGAGGGCCACCTCGGCTGGCGCACCCTCGACTTCGAGCGCGAAGTGCTGGAGACCGGCGACTTCCAGGGCACCCCGGTGATGAACTACAACGACGCGGACGTGCCGTACACCCGCATCCACGAGTTCCGCCACTTCCACCCGGAGCGGCAGGATAGCTATCCTGCCGACAAAACGGTGATTGTGAAGGAATTCTCCCGCTTCGCCGAGGACGGCGACGAGGTCTACTACCCGATCAACACGCCCGAGGACCGCGAGAAGCTGAAGAAGTACCGCGAGCTCGCCGCACAAGAATCCCGCGAGAACAAGGTGCTCTTCGGTGGTCGCCTGGGCACCTACCAGTACCTGGACATGCACATGGCCATCGGCGCGGCGCTCTCCTTGTTTGATAACCACCTGCGCCCACACTTCGAAGACGGCGAGGCGCTGAACCAGGCGCGCGGGCACTAATCTTGCGTGGGTGTCCCATAAACAGAGACAGCATGCCGCTTCCCGACGGGGCGTAGACTTCTTCTTCGGGCTTCCCGCAGCCCCCATTTTTCTGGTGCTCATCGGATCGATTGGCACCCAGGCCGCGGCGGTGCTCGTGACTGACATGTTGCCGACGGTGGGCGCGCCGGGCGTCTCGGGCCTGCGCATGGCCGCTGCCGCCGTCATTATGGTGCTGCTGTTCCGGCCGCGGTTATCGGGTATGACGCGCGCCCGGGTGATCAATATCGTGGTTTACGGCGTCGCCATCGGGTTGATGAACGTGATGCTGTACCAGGCCATCGCCCGTCTTCCGCAGGGTGTGGCCGTGACCATCGACTTCCTCGGCCCCTGCGTCGTTTCTTTTCTTGGCCTGAAGATGTGGTGCTCCCGCCTGTGGGCCATCGCCGCGTTCGTGGGCGTCGCCCTGATCGCCCAACCCTCCAACGACCTTGACATCGTCGGCGTTGCTTTTGCCGCAGTTGGTGCGGCGTTCTTCGGTATCTACACCCTCTTCGCTGCCCGTATGGGTAATGCCGAGGGCGGCGGGATGCCGGATTTGGCGCTGTCGGTGGTCGTCGCGGCGCTCGTGCTTGCGCCCTTTGCTGTTTCCACGGCACCGCATGTGCACGGCTCGATGTGGGGCACCATTGTGCTCTCGGGCTTCATCGGCGCGGTGGTCCCTTTTGTTATGGACACGATCGCTGCCGGCATTGTCTCGGCGGCGGTTGTTGGCACGCTTTTCGCGCTGGACCCGGTTATCGGCGCGATTGTGGGCTGGGCCTTCTCTGGGGACCAGATCACATGCTCCATGGCAGCAGGCATTGCGTTGATTGCTGCGGCCGGCGCGATCATTACGTGGCGCGGGGCGAAAGAATCCCGCGTGGCGTGAGTTGTCAGGGCAATGCGGTGAGTAATGCACAACTCTGAACAACTCCAAACAACTATGTCGATCTGCAGAAACAGCGCATTTACTGGGTCGTTGTGAGCGGAAGTTGTTTCAGAGTTGTTTTGAGTTGTTTCAAACAACTCGTGTATTACTCCTGTTATGCTCATTGCATGGTCGATGCGGAGTTTGAGGTTGTAAGGGAAGCGCTTTCTGCGATTGAAGCTGGTGAGAACGCCAGCAGTAGGGAATCGCAGATATTGGACTTCAAGGAAGACCCCGCTGTGCATCCGATGAACAAGAATCCCGATGCGGGCTTAATAGAATTTCTCGTCGACGAAGTTATTTGCTTTTCCAACGCGGATGGCGGAGTCGCATACATCGTCCTTGGTGTTAACGACAAGAAGTCGGGGCCATCTGCGTTTACTGGAACTGACCGTGCTTGCGACTGGTTGGTGGAGAAGATCTACAGTAAGACCCAGCCACATATCCAAGTAGAAGCTTTTGAAATCCAGTGGTGCGATGCGCGTTTGATAATCTTGCGTGTTCCGCGAGGGATGGCGCTCTACCAACGATCCAAAGGTCAAGCGAGCAAGCGTGTAGGGAAAAGCTGTGTCCCACTCGGGGAAGACGAGCGTCGGAGTATCCATCTGGCACGCGCCAATCCAGATTTCAGTGCTATGGCGTCGAGGCGAGGGCCTGAAGAATTGGATCTGCAAGCCGTCGAGCGGGCGAGAGTTCTCCTAGCCAATCGGAAAAAAGCCTTGGGTGACAGCTCACCGGTTCCGCGGACGGGGCTCGAACTATGCAGTGAGTTAGGCCTGCTAAAGCCTGATGGAGGACTGACTTTCGCAGCGGAAATACTCTTCATGCAGCCGTTAAATAACCGGTCGGTAGTTCGTCACCTTCTTCGGGAGGTGCCCAGTGGTGATCCAAAGGTGACCGAGATCTCGGCACCGTTAATTACAGCTTCCGAACGCCTCCGCGCGCTCATCACGGACCATACATCTCAGGAAATCGCTCGAGTCCAGCTCCCGAATGGGCAGGAGTTCCCGATTCCTGCGTTCCCGACGATGGCGGTTGACGAAGTTGTTTCCAATGCGTTTGCTCACCGCGATTGGGGAGCTACCGCAGCAATAGTCGTAGACCAGTCTCCCACCAGCTTGACAGTGTGGTCTCCTGGCAGCCTTCCAGTGGGTGTTCGTAAAGAAAGAATTTTGACCACCCAATCTATTCCGCGGAACCCAGTGCTCATGGGGGCTTTAAGGCAGTTGAGTCTCGCTGAGGAATCGTCGCGCGGTTTCGACCGCATGTGGGTCTCTATGCTCTCAAGCGGCAGGCAAACCCCGAGTCTGAACACTGATGGGCCGTTTGTTGAGGTTACTTTGCCTTCTGGTGAGGTGGATCAAGATTTCATCAAGGCGCTATATCAGCTGCGTTCAACATTTGGGGATGCCATTTTCGATAGTGTGAATGGACTCTTGGTTACACGCCATTTGGCAAATAATCAGATCTTGATGACTTCTACTGCAGCTCGGCTTATGCAAGTCTCGGAGGCGCAGGCCCAGGAAACCTTAGGATGGTATGCAAGGCAGGGCTTCCTGGAGCAGCTGAGGGATGCTCCTGAATGGATATTGTCCGCGCAAGCCAGAGCCGCTTTTGACGGTGAAGCATCCTCTGTAGTCAGTGCGGTAACGACGGAGGACTGGATTATCGCTCAGCTCCGTGAAGGGAATGCTCTGAATGCTCGTGAAGTTGCTGAAGAATTAGGTGTTGAGAGGCAATCGGTAAGTCGGCTCCTCCGGCACCTTAGAGATTTGGGTAAAGCAAAGATCGCTCACGATAGCCCTAAGCGGGGGCCAGGCGTCCGATGGGTTTCTACTTAACCAGAGACGCCAGACCGTCAGCAAAACAACCCAGAACAACTCAAAACAACTATGTTGAGCTGCAGAAACAGTGCATTTACTGGATTGTTTTGAGGTGAAGTTGTTTGAGAGTTGTTTGGAGTTGTTTCAAACAACTCTCCAACAACTCTCAGGCTCCGGCCCGTTGCGTTGCGCTACCCAGCGACCGGCACAAACGTCGAAACGAGGTAGCGGTTGATGTCGGAGCGATTGATGATGCCAACGACGAACGACGGAGTCATCGTTGCTAACGACGAGACCGGTCGGCCGAGAACAGCGGCCACGTCAGTACCGAACTCTGTCGAGTCGTTGTGTGCGAGCAGCGCGTACGGCGTGGTGAAGGCCGGCACGGAGTCGCCGATCACGTCGAGTACGTCCCCGTCTGAGACGAAACCGGCCAGCGTGCGGTCGTCGCTAAGCAACGGCACGCCAGAAATCCGCTTGTCCACGAACATGTGCAGCGCATGGCGGATCGTGTCGTTCGGCGACAGGGCGTAGACGTCTTCCCGCATCAGCTTGGCGACCAGCGTATCCGCGGCAGGGGAGACGGCCTCCTGTGCGCTGGGCTCAGCAGTGGTTTTCGTGCTTGACTGTTGCAGCTATGTTCGCAATTTGTGTGAACGTTGGGTCCTGCTGAGGCGGGGGCGTCCGCCAGCGCTTGAACATGCAGATGGCCATCGGTGCGGTCCTGTCCCTGTTTGATAACCACCTGCGCCCGCACTTCGGGCACGGCGAGGCACTGAACCAGGCGCATGGGTATTAAAGGGTCCGGTCGCCCGCCCTTCTTCCTTTAGGTAAGGCAATCCTATATAATCTGCAGGGTGAGTTTTAGACCTTTCCTTGCAACCGTCGCCCGTAGTGAACGCGTCGCGCCGAATTTCCAACGAGTGACGTTCACCGGGGTCGATGCAATGGGGCCTGCCGTACCTATCAGGGATTTGCGCATCAAGCTGCTGATCCCGCCCGCCAGTGGAGTGCTCAGCCTTCCGGAGGAAGGGTGGTGGGACGCGTGGCGCGGTATGCCGGAGCACACGCGCGGGCACCTCCGTACCTACTCGATTCGAGAATTCCGGCGATGCGCCGGTGAACCGGATGAGCTGGATGTGGATTTTGTTCTGCACAGTGACAACCCCGGCCCCGCCTCGGCATGGGCGGAGGACGCGCAACCTGGCCAGCAGCTCCTGATAATTGGGCCGACCCGCGACGATGATTCCGGTGTTGGCATCGAATTCAATCCGGGGTCTGCAGCAATGGCATGCCTCTATGGTGACGAAACCGCGCTTCCAGCAATAGCCCGCATCTTGGAGGATTGGCCCGGAGGCCTCGCCGGGTCTGCTGACATTGAGGTACCGGCCGGCAACCATGTGCCCATCGACGCCCCTGCGCAGGTCGACGTCCGCTGGCACTTCCGCGAACACCGCGACGTCGACCACGGGGATTTACTTCGTGCACAACTGCAAGACGATGTCGCATCTCGCTGTGTCTCAGTATCTTCGGGAGCTGGAAGACTAGAGCCAGTTGATGAGGCCCTTCTCGACATGGTCTGGGAGACACCCACGTACTCCAGCGGCGGTGAATCTATCGCCCCCGCTTCGGGTACTGCAGGGCATACCTACTACTGGATCGCAGGGAAGAGCACGGCTGTGACGGCGATGCGGCGGCTCCTGGTGAAAGAAGCGGGTGTGCCTCGCCACCACGTGTCGTTTATGGGGTACTGGCGATAACGGGGTTACAACGTGGATAAACGTGTAGGGCTTGTCGCTTTCCTTGCGGCTTTCACCGTGTGCGCAGCATTAGTGTCGCTTCTGTTCGGGGCGCGCGAAATGGGGTTCGGGGCAACGGTGAGCGCGGTTCGCGACGGAATCACGCTGGCGTTCTCGGGAGGCGCCGAACAACTCGAGGCGGCCAGCGACGAGGCGAAGATCATCGCACAACTTCGAGTTCCGCGCACCCTGCTCGGCCTGTTGGTAGGGGCAGCGCTAGGTACAGCGGGGGCGCTGCTGCAGGGCCACACCCGAAACCCGCTCGCAGACACAAACCTGCTGGGCGTAGGGCCCGGTGCGGCGCTCGCAGTGGCGGCAGCTATTTCCTTTCACGGCTCCATGACGGTGTTGGGCACTGTTGGAGTGGGCTTCCTCGGCGCAATACTCGCGGTGGCGCTCGTGTTCGCGCTTAGCATGAGGAGCCTGGGATCGTCCCCGATCATGGTCGTGCTCGGAGGGTCTGCGCTGGGCGCGGTCTGTAGTGCGCTTACCAGTGGTATCGTGCTGACGAATACGCAAAGCCTCAATGAGATGCGGTTTTGGACAGCGGGCGCTATCGCTGGGCGCGACATGCAGGTAGTCGCGGTGCTTGCCCCGGTGATGCTCCTAGGGCTTGTGCTCGCCTTTGGCACGGCACATCAGGTGAACCTCCTGAACTTGGGAGACGACGTGGCCAGTGCACTTGGCGTGAGAGTGAACATCGCGCGGGCCGTGGGCATCATCGTCGTTGCATTGCTCACTGGTGCCGCGGTGGCTGGGGCGGGCCCGATCGGGTTCGTCGGCCTGGTCGTTCCGCACCTAGTGCGCGCCTTTACGGGGCCAGATTACCGCTGGGTGCTGCCGTGTTCCGCGCTGGCGGGGGCATCGCTGCTGTTGCTTGCCGACGTTATCGGACGCATCATCGCCAGGCCCGGCGAATTGCAGGTGGGTATCACGCTCGCCTTTGTTGGCGCCCCGTTCGCCCTGTACCTTTTGCGTAAAGGGGCGAAACTGTGATGCGGGTTTTCGTGACGAATGGTGTCCTTGCGGTGTTGGCTCTCGCCGCGGCCCTTGGGGGTGTCATGGTCGGAGACTTCGAGCTTACGGTCCGGGATATTGTTTCTGCGCTCATGGGCCAAACCACGGAATTGGCTCGTACGGTGATTATTGAGTGGCGTCTGCCGCGGGTAGTGACAGCTTTGGGAGTAGGAGCTGCGCTGGGGTTTGCGGGGGCGATCTTCCAGACCATCACGAGGAATCCATTGGCGAGCCCAGACATTCTGGGCGTCACTTCGGGCGCCTCTGCTTTCGCATTGACTGCGTTACTTGCTGGTGGAAGCTCCGGAATGCTGCTGCACCTTCTGGGGGTCCCGCTCAGTGCGTTCCTCGGTGGATTGGCAGCGTCTGCGGCAATCTGGTGGCTGAGCCGTGGCGCGGGTCTCGGGTCTTTCCAACTTGTCTTCGCCGGGATCATCATCAACGCGTTAGCGATGGCCTACAACTCGTTCCTGCTCGTTCGCGCCGACTATCGCGATGTCGGCAAAGCGCAGGCGTGGATCACCGGTTCGGTGGGGTCTTCGAACTGGCGCGATGCACTCGCCGTACTTATTGCGCTGGCAGTCGTCGTTCCGTTCTTGCGGTGGGCAGCCTTCAATCTTCAGGCGCTCTCGTTAGGCGAGGATACGGCTGCTGGCCTCGGGGTGGAGCCCCGGCATATGCAACTCATCCTCATGCTCATGGCTGTAGTGCTGGCATCGACGGCCGTCGCGGCGTCCGGGCCGATAGCCTTCGTGGCGTTTGTCGCGCCACAGATCGGACGCAAGATCACGCAAACAGCGACGCCGCCTTTAGGAACAGCGATGCTCGCCGGCGCGGCGATCGTGACCGGCGCTGACTTAGCGGTGCGCACCCTGGTGCCCGGGAACCTGCCGGTAGGTATAGCTACAACTGCGATTGGTGGCACAGCGCTGCTCTACACGCTGCTACGTGCAACACGAAAGGTGTCCGTATGATGCTTCAAGTTCGAAATCTCAAGGTGAGTTATGGCGCTTCCGTCATTGTTGACGGCATTGACCTCGACGTGCCTCAAGGTGGGGTCACCACAATCATCGGTCCGAATGGTTGCGGCAAGTCAACGCTGTTGCGAGCTACAGCAGGGCTTATTGCATGCGAGGGTGGCACGGTCACGCTGAACGGCGTGGACACGGCGAAACTGAAGCGCCGCGAGATTGCGCGCCAGCTTGCAGTACTGCCACAGACGCCTGTCGCCCCCGAGGGACTCACGGTCCGTGACTTAGTCAGCCGTGGACGCCACCCGCATCAGTCCTGGCTACGGCAGGCCTCTGCTGAGGATGCGCGTGCGGTCGATGCAGTGATGGAGCTGACCAATATTGCAGAGTTTGCAGACCGTCCGCTCGAGCGGCTTTCTGGCGGACAGCGCCAGCGCGCCTGGATCGCGATGGTCTTAGCGCAGGACACTCCGCTTGTATTTTTGGACGAGCCGACGACGTACCTCGATTTGTCTCACTCCGTCGAGGTCTTGTCGCTTGTACGTCGCCTCGCTGATCAGGAGGGGCGAACTGTGCTCATGGTGTTGCATGATTTGAACCTCGCCGCACGCTACTCGGATCAGCTCATCGTGATGCGTCGTGGCGAGGTTCGTGCGGTCGGTGCGCCTACCGAGGTAGTCACGGAGTCTTTGCTGAGCCGCGTTTTCGATCTGCCTGCGGTTGTGGCGTCAGACCCAGTGAGCGGTGGCCCACTGGTCGTCCCTCGGTAGGCACCCTCCCCTGAAATGCCTAGAGCTGTTGCTCGAATTGCTCGATTGCGTACGGGATAGTGAGGGGGTTGGGCATGCTCATTGCGTTGGCCGTGTCGGTGTCGAGCCAATAGAGCCCGCCACGCTTGTTGACGTCAAGGTCCATGAAGTTCTCGTCATTCTTCAGCGCATCGATCGCGCCGTAGTAGTCCAACACGAAGAGGTAGTCCACGTCGTTGAAATCTGCGTAGTTCTCGGGCGACCAGTCGAGGAAGAAGCTGGAGCCATCACCGTTGAACTTCTCCGGAATCTTGAAGCCCAGTTTTTCGATGAAGGAGCCGCGGCCGTCGCCAGCGGTGTACACACCGAACTTCCCGTCGTAAGGCATGCCGATGACCGCTGTTTTCCCCTGCAGCTCTGGGTGTGCTTCGCGGAAGTCTTCGAATGCCTGCTCGGCGTCGTCGATAAGCTTTTGACCTTCGTCTTCCTTGTCTACGGCCTTGGAGATCTCTTTGACCTGTGCATCCCAAGGGACCTGCCAATCCTGGTACTCATCCGAGTGGAAGGTGGTTGGCGCGATCTGCTCGAGCAGTGCCTTCTTGTCGTCCTCGAGACCGCTGTTTACTGCAATGATTTGTGTCGGGTTGAGCGAGGCCACCTTTTCCGCAGTGTCGGTGCTGAATTCGGTGGTGGTATCACGGATTGGGTTCGGGTTGACCGTGAGCTTGTCCTTGGCCCACGGTCCAAGTCCGGAGGGATCGCCCGAGCCCTCTTGCTCCCAGGTGGCGTAACCGACCGGTTGCTCGCCCAGGGCAAGGAGCGTATCGACGTCGCCAAGACCCAGTGCCACGATGCGCTCGTCTGACCCGTTGGCATCGGAAGCTTCGGGAGCGGCTGTTGGGCCGCTTGCTTCGCTCGAACAGCTGGCAAGCATGAATGCCGCGGTGACAGTGGCTGCGATTGCCTTGAAGGGACGAGAGGTAAAGAGTGCCAAGGTTGCACCTTCCGTAGATGGTTAAAGAATATCGAGTTAGGCATAGCTAACCTAACGAAAGTATTCTAAGGCATGCCTTGCCTCATGGGCAATGTCTGTCTACGCGCTTGGAACGGGGGCAACACACATCGAGTCGCTGTGCGCGGGCAGCGCGTACAGCGTCGTGAAAGCGGCCGTCCACAGGGAAAGCCGTACAACGTGTCTCGTTTTCTAGATCAGGCGGCGGCTTGAGAAGACCCTCGTGCTGCGCACTGGCAGCGATATGACTATTAGCGCTGGCTGTACGGGTTGTCGTCGGGGTTGCCGAATTCGCGCTGGTAGTGCGCGTCCCAGTCGAAGCCCGCCTCTTCGCTGTTTTCCAGGTGCAGGGGATCGGCAGGCGCTTCGTCGCCTTCCGATTGAGCCGCGCGAATCAGCAGCACCACCCCGACGAGCGCGGCACCGATCGCCGTGAACACGCCGATCGAGCCGGAGAGGAACACGACGGCAAGCCCGGCGACGACAATCGCCAGGATGCCAAGCAGAAGATCCATCTTGGAATTGTTCATGGCACCGAGTATCCCGGTGGATTGCCCATCCGGCAAGGCAGCCGCAATCTACTTCGACGCGCGATCATCCATGAGAAACGCGATCGCGCACCCGATGATCAGGCCCCAAAAGGGAGAGGTGATGCTGAGGAATTTGAACTCGGAGACCGTGATCAAAAAGCACACCAGCGCGCCGAAGGGGTACTGGCCCGAAAAGCCTGCGAGGAAGGCATTCTTCAGCGAATTCAGCATCGCAATGCCCGCGAGTGCTGCGATGAAGGACGCCGGCATGGCCAGCATGAAGCCGACGAACGCTGGCGACGCCAACCCGACGGCGATCGCGCCGATGGCCGTGACCATCGCTGCGGCGTAGTGCCGCGAGCGATTGGGGCCAGAGACAATCAAGGCGTTAGTGGGGCCGGCCAGGCAGGTCGTTACGTTGCCGATGAAAGCCATCGGGAGTGATACCAGTCCGGCGGCTGCCGAGGCCAAGTTCACGCCCGGCCTGTGCCCGGCCGCGGTGAGCACGGCGACACCCTGGCCGTTTTGCACCACCACGACTGTGATGGCCAGCGGCAACACCAGCTCGACCATGGCTGCCCAGCTGAACTGCGGCATGATCAGCTCCGACTGGGCGAAGATCCCGTTGTCGAGGATGCCCTCCGAGACCCGGCCGAGCATAAACGCGAGCGCGGTGCCGACGATGGCGGCCACGGCAACGGCCGGGGCGAAGCGCGCGATGCCCTGCACCGCCGGATGATTGATGGAGAGCAGGACAAACACCAGGATCATCGGCAGGACGATCGGTGGGTCGTCGATAGCCACTTCGATCAGCCCGAGTCCGAAGTGGAGGAAGATACCCGCCACCATCGCCTGCACGATGGTGGGCGGCAGCACCGCCATGAATCTTCCGATGAGGCCAGTCCAGCCGAGGAGGAAGACGAGCACCGCGGTGGCGACGTACGCGCCAATGACTTCCGCGAACGCGAGGTGCGTGAGCGCGTCTCCGACAAGTACTGTGCCGGGGATCGTCCAGAAGAACGCGTACGGCGTCCGATAGAGCCAGGTGAGAAACAGCGTCAGCAGGCCGTTGCCCAGGAAGGCTCCGAGAATCCAGGATGAGGTCTCGTCTGGTGAGAGGTTGCCAGCCGTCGCTGCCGCGAGAATGACGGCGATCGGACCCGAGGCGGAGAAGATGAGCGCGACCAGCCCGTTGCCTATTTCAAGCGGGCCGAGGTCGCGCCGTATGTCTCTAAGGCTTGGGCGCTGGCGCGTCGGGCGCTCAATGGCTCCGAGCGCTGTGAGATGGGGCGCTGTCATAGGGTTACACCGTCCCTTGCTCGTCGGTTTACGCCTTCTCAATCACCGCGGCCAAGCCCTGGCCACCGCCGATGCACATGGTCACCAGGGCGCGCTTGGCGTCGGTGCGCTGCATCTCGTGGGAGGCGGTGACCAGCATGCGGGCGCCGGTGGCACCCACGGGGTGGCCGAGCGAGATGCCGGAGCCGACCGGGTTGACGCGCGGGTCGTCCTCGGAGATGCCCCAGGCGTCCAGCACCGCCAGGGCCTGGGCGGCGAAGGCCTCGTTGAGCTCGATGAGATCGATGTCGTCGAAGGAGATACCGAGGCGGTCAAAGAGCTTCTCGGTCGCGGCGACCGGACCGATGCCCATGGTCTCCGGGGCCACGCCGGCGACGGCCCAGCCGCGCAGGACGGCAGCCGGGTTAAGGCCCAGCTCTTCGGCCTTCTCGCGCGTGGTCACGATCATGGCGGCGGCACCGTCGTTCTGGCCGGAGGCGTTGCCGGCGGTCACGGTGGCACCGTCCAGCTTCTTACCCATGACCGGGCGCAGCTTGGCCAAGGACTCGGTGGAGGTGTTCGGGCGGATGTGCTCGTCTTTGTCCACCACGATCGGGTCGCCCTTGCGCTGCGGGACAGAGACGGGGACGATTTCCTCGTCGAACTTGCCCGCCTCCTGGGCTGCGGCGGCGAGCTTGTGGGAGTTCACGGCGAGTGTGTCCTGGCGGTCGCGGGCAATGGAGTATTCATCGCGCAGGTTCTCGGCGGTCTCGATCATGCCGCCCGGGATCGGGTGGTGCTTGCCGCCGGCCTGCTCGCGGCCCTCCTGCAGGCGGTCCTTGAACTCGAGGTTGCCGCCCTTGGCACCCCAGCGGATCTTGCCGTCCACCGTGTACTCGGTGTTCGACATGGACTCGGCACCGCCGGCGATGATCAGGTCGGCCGCGCCGGAGGCGATGTGGGCTGCGGCAGTGGCCACTGCCTGCAGGCCGGAGCCGCAACGGCGGTCCAGCTGCATGCCGGGGACGTCTACGCCCAGTTCTGCGTCGAGGGCGACCACGCGGCCCAGGGCAGGCGCGGCACCGTTGGGGGAGGCCTGGCCGAGGATGATGTCGTCGATAAGCGAGCCTTCGATGCCCGCCTCCTTGATGACCTCGGTGACGACGGTCGCGGCGAGCTCTTGGACAGGCACGCCGACAAACGCGCCGCCGTAGCGGCCGACTGCGGTGCGCTTCGGGTTGCAAATGACGATCTCTGGCTGGTTCATGAGTAGTCCTTTCAGGGATTAGACGTTGTTGTGCGTGGCCATGAGGTCACGGGTGATGGCCTCGGCGGTGTTGAGCAGCTGCGGCAAGAGGTTGTCCACAAGCTGTTCGTAGGGGTGCGCCGCCACGTGGGTGGAGACGTTGACCGCGGCGACCGTCCTGCCCGTGGAGTCGCGTACGGGGGCGGCGATCGAGCGCAGTCCCGCCTCGAGCTCCTGATCCACCACGCACCAGCCGGCATCCCGGATGTTGCGCAGCGCGCTGCGCAGGGTGTCCGGGTCCGTGATGGTCGACGGGGTGATCGGTTCGAGGGGGTCGGCGAGGTACTCGTCAATTTGCGCATCGTCGAGCCCCGCCAGGAGGACGCGCCCCATGGAGGTCGCGTGCGCTGGGAAGCGGGTGCCGATGGTGATGTTCACGCTCATGATGCGGCTGGCCGCGGAGCGCGCGACGTAAACCACGTCAGATCCGTCGAGCACGGACAGCGAGCAGGACTCGTTGAGCGTGCGCGAGAGCGCCTCCAGATGCGGCTGCGCGATAGTTGGCAGCCCGAGGCTGGAGAGGTAGGCGTAGCCCAGTTCCAGCATTTTCGGGGTGAGCCAGAACTCTGCACCGTCGGTGGCGGCGTAGCCCTCGGCGATGAGCGTGTGCAGAAAGCGGCGCGTGGTCGCGCGGGCGAGCCCGGTCGCGTCGGCAACCTGTGCGAGGGTGCGACGGGGGTGCTCGGCGTCGAAAGCGCGGATGACCGCAAGACCACGGACCAGCGACTGCACGGTTTGTACTTGCATCGGGTCTCCTTTTTGCAGCTCAGGGGCGTTTTTGCGCGCCATGTCACGGGGCACATTGCGCACTGGAATGTGCGCTGCATCCCACTGTACTCCAAAAATGTTCGCGTTGAGAACCCTTGTGCAGTCTTCGAACGGGCGCTAGGGTGGAGTCATGCTGAACAAAGTTGTGACATCAATCGACGAGGCGGTGGCTGATATCGGCGACGGCGCCTCGATCGCCGTCGGCGGCTTCGGTCTCGTCGGCATCCCTGCCCGTCTCATCGACGCGCTGCGTAAGCAGGGCGCCGGTGAGTTGACCATCATCTCCAATAACCTGGGAACCGACGGCTTTGGCCTTGGCCTGCTGCTGAAGGACGGCAAGATCGCCCGCTCCATCGGCTCCTATCTGGGGACTAACAAGGAGTACGCGCGCCAGTACCTCGAGGGTGAGCTCACCGTGGAGTTCACCCCGCAGGGCACGCTTGCCGAGCGGATGCGTGCAGGCGGCGCCGGCGTGCCCGCCTTCTACACCAAGGCGGGCGTGGGCACCCCGCTGGCTAGCGGCGAGATCCCGGTGCGTTACAACCCGGACGGCTCGATCGCCGAGTACTCCAAGCCGAAGGAGATCCGCGAGTTCAACGGTGAGCAGTACGTGCTGGAAGAGGCGCTGACCCCGGACTTCTCGTTTGTGCACGCAAAGAAGGCGGACCGCTACGGCAACCTCGTCTTTAATAAGACGGCCCGCAACTTCAACCCCGACGTTGCCACTTGCGGCAAGACCACCATCGTCCAGGCGGAGGAAGTCGTGGACACCATCGACCCGGCAGAGGTGGACCTGCCCGGTATCTACGTTGACCGCGTTGTTGAGGTTGGCCCGCAAGAAACAGGCATCGAGTTTAGGACGGTGAGCAAGTAAATGAGCTGGAACCGCGAAGAAATGGCGGCACGCGCAGCGAAGGAGCTGCGCGACGGCCAGTACGTCAACCTGGGCATCGGTATGCCCACGCTGATCCCGGGCTTTCTGCCCGAGGGGATCGAGGTGGTGCTGCACTCCGAGAACGGCATCCTCGGCGTCGGTGCCTACCCGCACGAGGACGAGGTGGATCCGGAGCTGATTAACGCCGGCAAGGAAACCATCACGGTGGCCAACGGCGGCTCCTTCTTCTCATCCTCCGATTCTTTCGGCATGATTCGCTCCCGCGCGATCGACGTCGCCGTCCTCGGCGCGATGGAGGTCTCCCAGTATGGCGACCTGGCCAACTGGATGATCCCGGGCAAGATGGTCAAGGGCATGGGCGGTGCGATGGACCTGGTCCACGGCGCCAAGGAAATCATCCTGCTCATGGAGCACACCACCAAAAAGGGCGCATCCAAGGTGCTCGAGGAGTGCCGCCTGCCGCTGACCGGCGCGAAGTGTGTCGACCTGATCATTACCAACCTTGCGGTCTTCAAGGTGGATCCGATGAAGGGGCTCACCCTGCTCGAGGTCGCGCCGGGCGAGACCGTCGAGTCCGTCCGCGAGGCAACCGAGGCTCCTTTCGAGGTTGCCGTGTAGCTGCGAGGTAGGGCCCGCAATTATCGACGCCCCGTCAACCACGTTTTCCGTGGTCGGCGGGGTGTTTTATTGTTTTCTCCGATAGTAGGCGTGGCACAATGCTTGACATCCACCAACTAATTCCCTATGGTTAACACAAAGTTAACAACAGGCGAATTGAAAGGAGAAGTGCAATGAAGTTCTGGAAGATCTTCCTGACCCACGAGACCAACACTGTTCTCCGTGCGATCGCAGCGGCCAGCCGTAGCGCCCACTAGCGCCAGCTAGTACGCCACGGCGTCCGTCACGTTCGGGTGGTCGGCCAAGGGGGTGACCTTAATCTTCATGTAGGGGTACATGGGGAACCCGGAGAGCACGGCGTGCAACTCATCGTTGTCACGAACGTCGTAAATCGAATAATTGGAGTACTCGCCAACTACCCGCCAGATACCTTTCATGGTGCCCTGGCGCTGGAGGTTGCCCGAGTACTCCTTTTCTTGTGCCTGGAAGTCGGCCACCTGCTCAGGGGTCAGGGACTCGGGGAAGGTGACGTCCATTCGTGCGAGAAACAGCATGTGTGTGTCCTTTCGATATGTCTTATTTACGTTCGAGTGCGCTCGCAAGCTCGTTGCGGGAACGGATCCCAAGCTTCCGGTACACCCTGGTCAAATGGTATTCCACAGTCTTGGTGGAAAGGTAGAACTCGTTTGCCACCTCCTTATTTGAAGCGCCGGTCGCCACCGCCCGGGCGATCTCTTCCTCCTGCGGGGTCAGCCCGGCAAAGCCATTGACCCGCTCGCCGAGCCCGCCTGCGCGCCGCTCTCGGTCCGCCAGGGCGACGAGTTCGTGCGCGCCCATCGCTTGAAAGAGAGAAGAGGCCTGGGCGAGTGCGTCGTCGGCCTGCTTGCGTCGCCCGAGGCGTCGTAAAGCGCGCCCATAGGCAAATAACAAGGTCGACTCGGCCGCGGGCAGCTGCCGGAACTGCAGGCGCTCGACCGCGTCCTGGAAGGTGCGCAGCCCAGCTGCGGTGTCGCCCCGCTGGATCAAGAGATTGGCGCGCGGCACGGCCAGGCGCGCGTGGACGGAGTCGATGTGGCTTGTCGCAGCGCGCGCCTCGGCCTCCTCGAGCACGGCCTCTGCCTTCTCGTGCTCCCCGGTGGCCAAAAGTGCCCGGGCGTAGAGGTCCTCCCAGGGCCAGAAGCCGGGCTGGGAGATGTCCGTGCGCTCCTGAATGACGGCGAGCTCACGGCCGAAGCGTACCGCCGTGCGGTAATCGCTCTTCGCAAGCGCGCTGCGCAGCTGGGTGAGCAGCGCGGGAACCCGCTGAATGACGAACGCGTCCTCGTTGAGCGTGAGACGGTTGGTATACGAGGCAGCCAGCGAGTGCTCACCGCGTAGCTGGGCGCAGGCGGTGCCCGTCCACAGCAGCAGCGGGGAGAGGAACTCAAGTCCGTGCTGCTCCGCGCGGGAGAGTCCCCGCTCGACGACCTGCAGCGCGTTGCCCGGTTCGCCCAGCAAGTAAAGGGTGCGGGCGAGCCACGCATCCATCCACACCACGATGCGGTGCGCGCCCTCCTGCCGGGTGGTGACCTGGAGGCGCTGCCGTGCCTCGGCGAGATTGTCGTGGACTGTGTTGAACCAGCCCAGGGTCATCTCGCGTCGAAACGCGAGCACCGGAGTCTCACGCGGCTCCTCTTCGTAAGTAGGGATCGTGCCGCGCAGCACGCCTTCGGCCATCGTGGAAAGGTAGCGGGTGTCGGCGATGGTCAGAAAGTCTTCGCCGGCTTCGCGGCGGGTGATATTCGCCCACCGGATGATCTCTTCCGGCTCCCACTCGTGCAGGTGGAACAGCGTGCGGCGCGCGGCTATCGACGCCCGCAGCGGGGCTGTCTCCTCTGCCTTGCCTGCCTCGTTCCAGGCGCGTTCCAGCAGCGTGTCGGCGGCGTTGCGCTGGCCCTCATGGATGGCCAAGAAGCCTCGGACCGAATCGACGTGCGGGTCGACATCCGTGGCCGGCAATGTGGACGCGTGCAGTTTGGCCTGCCGGATATCGGAGCCAGAAATGAGGGACTCGACGGCCGAGAGCGTGTGGCGTTCCTCCAAGTTCACGTTCTGGGCAATGGTAGCTGCGAGCAGCTGGAAACGGGCGGCGTCTAACCACTGCCCGGCCCTGCCGAGTGCGGCGGCGCGCTCTAGCAGCGCGCGGGTGACGTTCGGATCGCGCGCGGGCTGGCTCTGCGCCCAGTGGAAGGTAGACGCGTTCAGGTTACCGCGGTTGGTATAGAACGTGGCGGCTTTTGCGTGGAGCGCCCGCATAAACGGGATGTCGGCGCCGGCGCGCACGGCGGCGCGATCGGTGGTGTGGCGGAAGTAGACGAAGCGCTGTCCACCCAACAGGTGGATACCCAGTACTCCGGCGTTGAGTGCGGCGGAAAACGTCTCCTCCATCCCGGGCA
Organism: Corynebacterium sp. HMSC071B10; assembly: GCF_001814825.1. NCBI lineage: Bacteria > Bacillati > Actinomycetota > Actinomycetes > Mycobacteriales > Corynebacteriaceae > Corynebacterium > Corynebacterium sp. HMSC071B10. The sequence continues at coordinate 53,140 of NZ_KV818003.1, forward strand.
GGATGGACTCTAAAAGGGTAAGCGGCTGGGGGCCATCGTCGTAGCTGACCAGCGCAGTGGCGAGAAGAAGCTCCCGCATTTTCCGCTGCTCCGCCTCTGGGCAGCGGCGCAAAAGTGCGGCGTGCCAGTCGTCGGGAACGCGCAAAAGTGGGGCCTCGGTGCTCCAGTGGTCCGCCGGATATTGCCCCAGCAGCTGGCGAACATAGGCGGGATTGCCGCCGGTGATCACGCGCATCTGCGTGGCAGTTTGCGCCGTGATACTTGCGCCGACCGCTTGAGATATGAAGCGCTGCACCTCGCCGGTGTCCATTGGCGGGATCTCAAAGACCGCGTCGACTGCGCTGCGCAGCTCGAGCGGGTCCGCGTCGGAATCGACGGTAAGCAGTAGCGCAGCGTTACCCGCAGACACCGAGCGGACCGCGCTGAGCAGGGCACGTATCGACGCCCGGTCAGCCCACTGCGCGTGATCCACGCAAATCAGCGGCGCCGGGTCGTATCCCTCATCCGGGGCGGGGACAAGTGGGTGGCCGAGTCGGCCTTCCACGATGCGTTGGATGTAGCCCTCGTTGTCCTGCTCCCACTCGAGTGCGCCAACCTGGACTCTCTTCCAGTCGGTCAACGGGGTAGTCAGCCGTGCCACCATGTCGGACTTGCCCGCCCCTGCTGGGCCAGAGACTAGGGCGGCGTAGCCGACGCCCTCAGGTAGGGAGAGCAGTGCATGCTGGATCTCCCGCTCGAGGTATGACTCAGTTAACATCCCATCCTGCATGTTGTGTAACTTACGCTAACCTTGGTCGCCGCCCGCAACGGGGAGGACGGAACCAGTGATGTAGCTGGCCTCCTTGGAGGCGAGGAACACGATCGGCGCGACCTGCTCGTCGAGCGTGCCGTAGCGGCCCATCACAGTGGAATCGATAGTCTGATCCACGATCTGCTGGTACCACTGCTTTTCCTGCTCGCCTTCCGGGCCCGGGCCACGCGGCACGCGGCGCTCCGGGGCGAGCGTGCCGCCCGGGGCGGTGGCCACGACGCGGACGTTTTTCTCTGCCGCCTCCAGCGCAAGCGCTGAGGTCAGCGCGTTCACCCCGCCCTTGGAGGCTGCGTACGGCACGCGATTGACCCCGCGCGTGGCCACGGAGGAGACATTGACGATCGTGCCGCCGCCGTTGGCAATCAGCTCCGGTAGCTCCGCGCGCACTGACCACAGGGTGGTAAACAGCGAGCGGTTGATCTCCTTGGTGATCTCCTCTTCCGAGTAGTGCTCGAAGGGCTTGGCCCAGATCGTGCCGCCCACGTTGTTGATGCACACGTCGAGAGAGCCGACGGCCTCCCGTGCCTGCGCCACCGCGTCCTGCGCTCCGGCGAAGGTCTCCAGATCCGCTGTGGCCGAGCCAACCGCGCCACAGGTGAGCTCGCAGAGCGACTCGGCGACCTCATGTACGATCTCGGAGCGGTCCACTAGGAACACTGAGCCGTTTTCGCGCGCGATTCGCTCTGCCACCGCGCGGCCGATGCCCTGGGCGGCACCGGTAATCAGTACGCTCTGGTGGCGGAAGCGACTTGGGGTGAACAGGCCGGTGGCCTGGTCGTCCACATCGGCGGCGGGAACTGCGCCCACTTCACTTTGCGTCTCGTGGTGTCCAGCCACTTGTGCTTACACCTCCTGCGACTCTTTGGGCGCGGATGGCACGGTCGGGTTGAACTTCTCGAAGTAGAAGTTGCGCGGCGGCGTGGCTTGTGCTTCCAGGTAGGTGCGCACGGCTTCCACCATCGGCGGCGGGCCGCACAGGTAGACGTCGGCCTCGCCATCGTGCAGGTGCTCGGAAGCATCCAAGTGGTCAGTGACGTAGCCCTTGCGCTCGTGCTCCGCCTCCGGGTCGGCCAGCACGGTGGTGTAGTCGAAGTCCGGGAGTGTTTCCTTGAACCCGTCGAGGCGCTCCAGCTCCACCAGCTCGTCGGCAAAGGTTGCACCGTAGATCAGACGCACCGGCACGTCGAGCTTCTCGTCGCGGGAGAGCTTCTCCAGGATTGCCATGATGGGGGCAAGTCCGGTACCACCCGCGAGCAGCAGGATCGGGTCGAGCGGCTCGCGCAGGAAGAAGGAACCGACCGGCCCTTCCAGCTTGAGGCGATCGCCCACCTTTGCGCGTTCATCCAGGTAGGTGGACATGAGCCCGCTCGGGGTGTGCTTGATCAAAAACGTCGCCACGTCGTCGGAGACATCCGAGGAGAAGGAATAGGAGCGGTGGTCCTCGCTGCCCGGGACGGTGATGTTGACGTACTGGCCGGCCAGGAAGTTAAGCGCCTCGTTATTGTCCACCTTCACGCCGAGGCGGTAGATGGAGCTGCCCAGGCGGGTGAGATCCACGATCTCGCCTTCGAAGGTCTGCGTGCCGGTCTTGGCCATCTCGGAGGTTGAGGCGATGTGGACGACCATGTCGGTCAGCGGCTTGGTCTGGCAGGCGAGGATGTAGCCGTCGGCAGCTTCATCGGCGCTCAGGGCGTCGTCGACGTAGTCGCCTTCTTCGAAGTCGCCGGCGTCGCAAAACGCCTTGCAAGTACCGCAGGCACCGTCGCGGCAGTCGAAGGGGATGTTGATCTTGGCCTGGTAGGCGGCATCCGCGATCGTCTCGTCTTCGGCGCAATCGATGAAGCGGGTGACACCGTCTTCGAAGGCGAGCGCAACCTTGTACTGGGTGATTTCTGGTGCAGTCATGGTGGGCTCCTTAGACCTGGTAGATGTCCACGACGTGGTGGATGTAGTCGTTCTTCAGCACGATCTTCTTCTTCGCAATGCGCAGTTTCTCCCCGCTGGTATCCAGGGTGAGGAAGGTCGTGCCGAAGTAGTGGTCGGTGTGGTTGTAGCGGAAGTAGTAGGAGATCCAGTTGAAGCGGATATCCACCTCGCCGTCGCGGCGCTCGAGGATTTCCACGTTGGTGATGTTGTGGTTGGTGCGCGGCTCCGGGATCGAGGTTGCCGAGGAGCGCTCCGTGCGGATACGGAAAACGCGGTCTTCCAGTCCCGCGCGGGTGGGGTAGTAGATCAGCGAGATCTCCTGCTGCGGGTCCTGGGTGAGCGTGTCGTCAACGTCCCAGGCTGGCATCCAGTACTCGGCGTCTTCGCGGTAGCACTCGAGCCACTCTTCGAAGTTGCGGTCGTCCAGAAGGCGCGCCTCGTAGTAGAGAAAGTCTTCAATCTCGGTGCGGGAAATGGTCTGTGACATGGGGGTTCTCCTTGAAAAGTTGAGGGGGCTGGCTACCTACGACGACGGCGACGTGCTGGGCGCTCGGAGGCGGCTGCGGCCTTGGCTGCGGCGCGCTGCTTCGCCTTTTCGACGGTCGCCGCTGAGGAGTCCCGGTCATTAGCTACTTCCTTAGCCTCGCCGGACTCTTCGCGCTCGATCGCACTCAGCATGACTTCTTCCCAGTAGCCGTGCTGGATGGGGTAGAGACCCTCGTCCTCGGTGCGGGCGCCGGAGGAGAGCACCGTGTTCATGCCGAGCTCTTTGGCCTTCTCGTTCTGGCCCTCGACCTGCTGCTTCTGCCCGCGTGTCATGTCGTTCCAGGGGAAAGAGGACGCCTGGTAGGTCTTCTGGCAGGAGCGGAACTCCTCCAAATCGTCCGGGGTGGCCATACCGGTGGCGTTGAAGAAGTCTTCGTACTGGCGGATGCGCTTTGCGCGCGCCTCAGCCGATTCGCCCTTGGGGGCGATGCAGTAGATGGTCACCTCGGTCTGGTCGACGCCCTTCGGCTCCAAGCGGCGGATCTGCGTGGAGAACTGGTCCATGATGTAGACATTCGGGTACAGGCACAGGTTGCGCGAAGCGCCCACCATGAACTCGCCGCGGGCCTCGCCGTGGAGCTCCTTGAGCGTGTCCAGGCGGTCGAAGAGCGGGCGGTCCTCCGGGTTGGACCAGGTCGACCAGAGTGCAAGGTGGCCGTTGGGGAAAGAGAAGTAGCCGCCGCCCTGCTCGCCCCACTTGCCGGCGTCCATCGCCTTGGTGTCGTTCTTGGAGTCACCGGTGGTGCGGCGCGAGGTGGTAGCCGCGTAGTTCCAGTGGGTGGAGGAGACGTGGTAGCCGTCGGCACCGTTTTCCGCCTGCAGCTTCCAGTTGCCGTCGAAGGTGTAGGTCGAAGCACCCTTGAGCACCTCGAGCCCCTCCGGCGACTGGTCGATCAGCATATCCAGGAAGACCTTGGCGTCGCCCAGGTGCTCCTCGAGCGGGACGACGTCCGCGCACAGCGAGCCGAAGAGGAAGCCGCGGTAGGACTCGAATTTCGGCACAACGCGCAGGTTGTGGGAGCCGTCGGTGTTGAAGTTGTCCGGGTAGCCGCCGTCCTTTTCGTCCTTGACCTTGATCAAGGTGCCGTCGTTGGAGAAGGTCCAGCCGTGGAAGGGGCAGGTGATGGTCAGGCGGTTATCCACCTTCTTGCGGCAGAGCATTGCGCCGCGGTGGGAGCAGGCGTTGATCAGGCAGTTGAGCTCGCCGTCCTTGGAACGGGTGATCACCACCGGCTGGCGGCCGATGTTGGTGGTGAAATAGTCGCCCGGGTTGGGGATCTGGGATTCGTGGGCAAGGAAGAGCCAGTTGCCCTCGAAGATGTACTTCATTTCCAGCTCGTAGATCTCCTCATCGGTGAAGATCTCGCGGTTGACGCGGACGATGCCCTCCTCCGGGCGGTCGTCGAGAGCGCGGGAAAGAATGTCTCGTGCGGATGTCGCGGCCGTCATCGGGTGGCCCCTTTCAAACTCTGTCGTGAACGTGACCTGACTCACTAGCGAGTCGGTGTGGCAGCAATCATGCCCCGGGTACCCAAGGGGGCGCATTAGGGAAATTTCTAGGGTTGGCCTAGGGGTGGTGCGGAAATGGGGGATATGCTGCGTCGATAGGCAAAAAGCTCGGGGTGGGGCCACTCACCCCTTACCCCTAGGGGCGCACCTAGCTCTTACCTAGGGAATTTCAATGTATGTGCAGTTCGCGGCGCTGGAAGGTGGCTTTGGTGGGGTGTGGGCCGCGAAAAACCCTTGTGTTTCCCGGTGTGATGCAACACACTTGGCTTCACCGAGTGGTACCAATCACTCACCCAGGATTCACACCCCTTACAAGGAGGAACCATGACCGAGGTAAACCCGCAGCACGAAGACCCGACCGCCAAGGGTTCTGGTAACGCCGCGACCGCTGCGTTCCAGAACCACATCTACAAGTCGGACACGTCCAAGGAGCGCGCGAACGAGATCTACACGGATCTGCTCAAGGCGATTGCTGATGTCGCGCACAAGCACCAGGTGACGTACGACGAGTACCGCGTGCTCAAGGACTGGATGATCAAGGTCGGCGAGTACGGCGAGTGGCCGCTGTGGTTGGATGTGTTCGTTGAGCACGAGATCGAGGAGATCAACTACAACCGCCACGACTACACCGGCACCAAGGGTTCGATTGAGGGCCCGTACTACGTCCCGGATGCACCGGAGCTGCCGTGGAAGACCACGATGCCGATGCGCGAGTCGGACAAGGAGTCCGAGCAGCTGATCTTCAAGGGCCAGGTCACCGACATCGACGGCAACGGCCTCGG
>NZ_KV818004.1:0-102427 GCF_001814825.1 Corynebacterium sp. HMSC071B10
GACCCGGCGCGAAGACACGCCCGGGCCGCGCACATCCCAGCAACCGGACCGCCGGAGTAGTGGGTCGTCGATAAGCGCCAGCCCCCTGGCGCTTACTGGCATGCCCTTTGACTAGCATGTTGGGCATGACTGCACAGCCGGATGATCAGCAGAAGATTTTTCGACCGTCTCGAGAACACATCGTGGGGGTTGTTCTCATGATCGGCATCGCGCTGATCGGTATTTCCTGGGCGCCGCTGATGCTTGGCTGGCTCCTGCTGTTTCCGCTTGGCTGGATTGTGTGGGTGCTGTGCGCGTCGACAACCGTGGACGAGCGCGGCATCGGCCTGCGCTACGTGGCGCGCCCCAACACGCACATCGAGTGGGACGACCTCGAGGGCATCGGCTTCAAGGGTGCCCGCGCGCTCGCCACGACCAAAGCCGGCAAGGAATACATGATGCCGGGTGTGTCTTTTAATTCACTGCCCGATCTCGCCGAGGCCTCACGCGGCCGCATCACCGACGTGATCACCGGGGCGCAGGAAGCTGCCGACGGCAAGTACGAGATCATCGATAAGGACAATCACCACGTTTTGCTCTCGCGCGAGGAGTACGAGGAGTACCTTCGAGAACACCCAGATACGCCGGGCCCGCGCCCCACGACCGAAAATCAATAGAAGGAGCACCCGTTGATCCCCCTCCGCTCACGAGTTACCACCGTTGGCCGCCAAGCCGCTGGTGCCCGCGCCCTGTGGCGCGCGACGGGCACCGGCGAGCACGAGTTCGGCAAGCCGATCGTGGCCATTGTGAACTCGTACACGCAGTTCGTGCCGGGCCACGTCCACCTGAAGAACGTCGGCGACATCGTCGCGGACGCGGTGCGCAAGGCCGGTGGCGTGCCGAAGGAGTTCAACACGATCGCCGTGGACGACGGCATCGCGATGGGCCACTCCGGCATGCTGTACTCGCTGCCGAGCCGCGAGATCATCGCGGATTCGGTGGAGTACATGGTCAACGCGCACACGGTTGATGCGATGGTGTGCATCTCCAACTGCGACAAGATCACCCCAGGCATGCTCAACGCGGCGATGCGTCTGAACATCCCGGCGGTCTTCGTCTCCGGCGGCCCGATGGAGGCCGGTAAAGCCTTCGCGGTTGACGGTGTGACCAAGCCGAAGTCGGATCTTATCGACGCCATCGCGCTCTCCGCCAACGACGCAGTCACCGACGAGCAGCTCGACGACATCGCCAACAACGCCTGCCCCACCTGCGGGTCCTGCTCCGGTATGTTCACCGCGAACTCGATGAACTGCCTCACCGAGGCGCTGGGCCTGTCGCTGCCGGGCAACGGCACGACGCTCGCGACCCACACCGCCCGCCGCGCCCTGTTCACGCAGGCCGGCGAGCACATTGTGAAGATGTGCGAGCGCTACTACGGTGAGGGCGACGAGTCCGTGCTGCCGCGCAACATCGCCACCAAGCAGGCCTTCCGCAACGCGATGGCACTCGATATGGCGATGGGCGGCTCCACGAACACGATCCTGCACATCCTCGCCGCCGCGCAGGAGGGCGAGGTCGACTTCGACCTGACAGACATCGACGAGCTCTCGCACGTGATCCCCTGCCTGTCCAAGGTCGCCCCAAACGGCGAGGCGCACGTCGAGGACGTCCACCGCGCCGGCGGCATCCCCGCCATCTTGGGCGAGCTGCACCGCGGGGGCCTTCTGCTTGACGACGTCCACTCAGTCGCCTACCCCAGCCTCTCCGCATGGCTCAGCGACTGGGACATCCGCGGCGAGAACCCGCGCGACGAGGCCATCGAACTCTACCACGCGGCTCCCGGCGGGAGTCGTACCACGGAGGCGTTTTCCCAGTCCGCGCGCTGGGAGTCCCTGGATACGGATAGCGCGAACGGCGTCATCCACGACGTCAAGCACCCGATTACCTCCGACGGCGGCCTGGTCGTCCTGCGCGGCAACCTCGCCCCCGACGGCGCGATCCTGAAAACCGCCGGTGTGGAAGAGGGCCTGTGGGAGTTCAGCGGCCCGGCCCGCGTGGTGGATTCGCAGGAGCAGGCGGTCTCGATGATTCTCAACCGCGAGGTGCTCGAAGGCGAGGTCGTGGTCATCCGCTACGAGGGCCCCGCCGGCGGGCCGGGGATGCAAGAAATGTTGCACCCGACGTCCTTCCTCAAGGGCGCTGGCCTGGGCAAAAAGTGCGCGCTGATTACCGACGGCCGCTTCTCCGGCGGCACCTCCGGCCTGTCCATCGGCCACATCTCCCCCGAGGCCGCACACGGCGGGCTCATCGGCCTGATCGAGAACGGAGACACGATTGCTATCTCGGTGGCCAACCGCGAGCTCAAGCTTGATGTGCCGGAGGCTGAGTTGGCGCGGCGTCGAGAAGCAATGGAAGCTTCGGAGCGCCCGTGGACGCCGAACCGCGTACGCGAAGTGTCGAAGGCGCTGCGCGCGTACGCGAAGATGGCGACCAGCGCTGACAAGGGCGCGGTCCGCCAGGTCGACTAGCTCAGCGGGTTGACACCGGTGCCGAACCACCACACGGCGCCGGTGATGATGAGGCCGAGTAGCGCGCACGCCCACGCCCAGCCGAGCGGGCGGCGCGTCCAGGCGCGCTTCGCGTCGACGCCGTAGAAGCCCGGGCCGGTGAACTGCAGCCCGAGAGCGAGGCCGAAGAGCACGATCGGCAGCCAGACGTCGGCCTCCCACACGAAGGCGTTCCAGCTGTCGGTGCCGTCGACGATGCCGTGCAGCGCCATAAACCCGGTGACCACCACGGCCACCAGCGAGGCGATCGGCGCGAGCAGCCCGAGCACAAGGAAGACGCCCGCCGTCAGCTGCAGCACCGGCACGACCACGGAGAGCCCGCTGGCGAAAGCGTAGGCGTCGAAGGCGTCGCGCAGCGCGCTGATGCCGTCGGAGCCGCCGAGGCGGAACAGGGTGGTCAGCGACTCGAGGATGAGCCAGCCGCCGAGCAGCAGGCGCAGCAGCAGCCCGAAGTCCATCGTTCCGCGCTTCGCGGGCGGCTCCACGGGGACCGGCTCCGGCTCGGGCTGCGCAAGGCTCACGGTCTCGGTCGGGTTTTCCGGCATGACCTCGGTCGGCGCGGCTTTGCCGGTGAGCGTCGCGGACTCCTCGCTTCTCGACGCCCCCACCGCCGTACTCCCGCCAGCAGGTTCCTTATCGCCAAGCGGGGCGTACGGCAGGCCGTCGATCGGGTCGAAATCCTCAGGGGTGACGTCGCGTGCGTTGTTCTTGTCCATGTCTGTAAATCTATGCCACGCGCTCCGCCGCAGCTGGCAATGTCCTCGGCGCGCCCCCACAAAACTTGGTTGACGCGTCACCGTTTTGTGGGAATACTCGAGTCCATGAACGCTCAACCTGCACGCAACGCCTCCCCGGACGGCGAGTTCGTCCGCGACACCACCTACATCAACGACTACTTCAGCGCCGAGATCGCCCCAGGCAGCGATCCGCAGCCCACCGAGGACGGCAGCTACGCCTGGCCCGTCGAACCGGGGCGCTACCGACTCATGGGGGCGCGCGCCTGCCCGTGGGCCCACCGCACCATCATCGTCCGCCGCCTCTTAGGCCTCGAGGACGTCATCTCGCTCGGGCTGGCCGGGCCTACCCACGACGCGCGCTCGTGGGTCTTCGACCTCGACCCCAACGGCAAGGACCCCGAGACGGGCCTGCACTTCCTCAAGGACGCCTACGAGGCGCGCTTTCCGGGCTATCCGCGGGGGATTACGGTGCCGGTGGTCGTCGAGAAGCGAACGCGCGCCGCGGTGACCAACGACTTCCATCGCATCCCCATCGACTTCCAGGACGCCTGGCGCGCGCACCACCGCGACGGCGCGCCCGACCTTTACCCGCGCGAGCTGCGTGCGGAGATCGACGAGATCGCGGACCGGATCTACCGCCACGTCAACAACGGCGTCTACCGCGCGGGCTTCGCCGGCTCGCAGGACGCCTACGAGGAGGCGTACGCCGACCTGTGGGAGCACATGGATTGGCTGGAGGATCACCTCGGGCGGCACCGCTACCTGGTCGGCGAGCACATCACGCTTGCCGACATCTACCTCTACCCCACCCTCGTCCGCTTCGACCCCGTCTACGTCGGCCACTTCAAGGCGTCACGCAACCGCATCGCGCAGATGCCCAACCTGCGCGGCTACCTCCAGGAACACTTCCAGCTTCCCGGCTTCGGCGACACGACCGACTTTCAGGAGATCAAGGAGCACTATTACATCACCCACTCCGAGATCAACCCGACCAGCGTCGTCCCGGTGGGGCCCGACATGCGCTGGCTTGTCGACGCCCACGACCGCAACCGCCTCCCCGGCACCCCCTTCGCCGACGGCGTGACCCCGCCGCGCCCCGTCCGCGCGGGCGAGGAGGTCAAACACCCCGCGCCGTTCCAGCGCTAGCCGCGAGCGCTGCCGAGGACGCGCAGCGCGTCGCCGTCAAGGCGCATCGTGGACCACTCGCCCATGTCGCCGGCGCCCATGGCCTCGTAGAAGCCGATCGAAGGCGTGTTCCACTTCAGCACGGTCCACTCCACGCGCCGGTAGTCATTGTCGACGGCGATGCGCGCGAGCTCCTGCAAAAGCGCCGTTCCCAGGCCTTTGCCGCGGTGTTCCTCGCGGACGTAGAGGTCCTCGAGCCAGATGCCATGGCGGCCCTCCCAGGTAGAGTAGCTCAAGAACCACAGGGCCATGCCCTCGAGCACGCCGTCGTTGTCCGCAACCAGGGCGAAGACGCTCGGGTTTTCGCCGAAAAGGTGGGTACGCACGTCCTCTTCGGTAGAGGTGACGGAGTCCGGTTCCTTCTCGTAGAGGGCGAGCTCCTTGATCATCTCGTAGATGACGGGGGTGTCGGCCTCGACGGCTTCGCGAATCTTGGTCATGGGTGCAAAGTCTAAAGGACGGCAACCCAAAGCCACACATTCGGACACCATTGATTACAAACTCATAACGTTTTCCTGGGTGCCGAAACGCAAAACTGACGTGAGGCTGGATGCGCGCGGGGGTGGATACGCTGGCGTTTCTCTCGGGCACAGGCGCAAAAATGCCCCGTACTCACGCACAATGCACATTCGCGGGCCGTGCGGCGCTTTGTTAACATCGCCCCCGGTTCATTTTCTTAGATTATCGAAACACCAAGGATTACCGTTATGAGACAAACAATCAAAGTGGCGATGGCGCTCGTCGGCCTTCTGGTCGGCGCAGGCTTCGCCTCCGGACAGGAGGTCATTCAGTACTTCCTGTCCTTCGGCTACATCGGCATCGTTGGTGCCGTCATTTCCGGCACCATCATCTTCGTGGTGGGCACCACGATTTTCCAACTCGGCTCCTACTACCTTGCCGACGACCACTCCGCGGTGTTCAACCGCGTCTCCAGCCCCATCGTGTCCAAGTACATGGACTACGCCACCATGTTCAGCCTCTTTGCTTTCGGCTTCGTCATGGTGGCCGGCGCGGGCTCGAACCTGAACCAGCAGTTCGGCTTCGCCCCATGGATCGGCGCGACCATCATGACGGTGCTGCTCGTGGCCTCCGGCTTCCTGGACGTCGACCGCATCACTGACGTCATCTCTGTCATCACGCCCTTCCTCATCGTGGCGATCATCGTGGCGTTCGGCATCACCATCATGAACATGCCGGACAGCCTGAACGAGATGAACGAGATCGCGCTACAGCAGTCGCCCGCAGACGGCGTGTTTAACAACTGGCTGCTCGCCGCCGTCAACTACGGCACCCTGGTCAACATCATGGCCGTGTCCATGATGCTGGTCATCGCAGGTTCCCAGATGAACCCGCGCACCGCTGGCGTCGGCGGCCTGCTCGGCGGCCTCATCTTCGCCATCCTGCTCGTCATTTTGAACTTCATCCTGTTCTTCAACATGGATAAGGTCGCCGGCGCTGACATGCCGCTGCTGGCAGTGTTTGACTCGATGCACCCGACCGTGGGCGTGATCGTGTCCATCATCATCTACATGATGATCTACAACACCGCCGTCGGCATGTTCTATGCCATGGCGCGCCGCCTCACCCACAAGCACCAGGATCGCTTCCGCCCCGTGTACTTCACCGTCGTGGGCATCGGCTTTTTGCTCTCGTTCGTCGGGTTCGCAGACCTGATCAGCTGGGTCTACCCGGCCATCGGCTACCTGGGCATCATCCTGACCATCGCGATCCTCGTCGGCTGGTTCCGCGACCGCAGCAACATCAAGGAAGAAACCGAGCGGCGCGAGCGCCTCGCCGAGCTTGCCGAGACCGCCCTGGACCCCACCGAGGACGACCTGTCTGCCAAGCAGCGCAAGGAAGTCGACACGCTCGTCGCAGAGTCGCACGTCGAGGACGCCGACCTGTGGCACTCCGTCCAGGAGGAAGTCGCAGCAGACCTCGACGCCGACAGCGACAGCGAGTTCACCCTCGAGGACGCCCCCGCCTTCGACCCGGAGCACGCCGACTACGAGGGTGCTCCCGAGTCCGACGGCGAAGGCATCGACTGGGACGCCTACAAGGAGGTCTACGAGACCGGCAGCTTCCCCGCGGTCAAGCCCGAGGATAAATAAGTAACAAAAAAGAGGCGCTCCCAAACCGGGAGCGCCTCTTTTGTCGTCGCTAAGCGAGCTTCTGTGCGATCATCTTGTTGACCTCACCCGGGTCGGCCTTGCCCTGAGTCGCCTTCATCACCGCGCCGACGATCGCGCCGGTGACCTTCTTGTTGCCCGCCCGGTACTTCTCCACGATGTCCGGGTTGGCGGCGAGCGCCTCGTCGATGGCCTTCTCGATCGCGCCGTCATCGCGCACGACCTCGAGCCCGCGGGCAGCGACGACCTCGTCCACGCGGCCCTCGCCCGCGATCACGCCGTCGATGGCCTGGCGGCCCAGCTTGGTGGTCAGCTTGCCTTCCTTGACCAGCTCCACCACGCGGGCGACGTCCGCCGGCTCGACGCCGAGCGCGTCGAGCTCCTTGCCCGCCTCATTCGCCTTGGCCTGGATGTAGGAAACCCACCAGGCGCGCGCCTCGTCCGGCGTGGTGCCGGCCTCGACGGTGTCCACCACCAGGTCGAGCGCGCCAGCGTTGACCAGGTCGCGGAACTCCTTCTCCGGCAGCTGCCACTCCTCCTGGATGCGCGCGCGGCGTACCCACGGCAGCTCCGGCAACGTCTGGCGGATCTCCTCGACCCACTCCGGCTTCGCGATCACCGGCGGCAGATCCGGGTCGTTGAAGTAGCGGTACTCGCTCGCCTCCTCTTTCGGGCGGCCCTTCGAGGTGGAGCCGTCCTTCTCCTGGTAGTGGCGGGTTTCCTGGACGATTTCCTCGCCGTTTTCAAGCGCGGCGGCCTGGCGCTGCATCTCGAAGCGCACGGCCTGCTCGACGGACTTCAGCGAGTTGATGTTCTTCGTCTCGGTACGGGTGCCGAACTCCTCCTGGCCTACCGGGCGCAGCGAGACGTTCGCGTCGCAGCGCATGGAGCCCTGGTCCATACGTGCGTCCGAGACGCCGAGCGCCTTGACCAGCTCGCGCAGCGCACCGACATACGCCTTGGCCACCTCGGGCGCGCGCTCGCCGGCGCCGATGATCGGCTTGGTCACGATCTCGATCAGCGGCACGCCGGCACGGTTGCAGTCCACCAGCGAGGCCGTCGCGCCGGTAATGCGGCCCGACGTCGAGCCGAGGTGCGTCAGCTTGCCAGTGTCCTCCTCCATGTGCGCGCGCTCAATCTCCACGCGCCACTCGGTGCCGTCCTCGAGCTGCACGTCGAGGTAGCCGTCGTAGGCAATCGGCTCGTCGTACTGCGAGATCTGGTAGTTCTTCGGCTGGTCCGGGTAAAAGTAGTTCTTGCGGGCAAACCGCGAGCTCTCGGCAATCTGGCAGTTCAGCGCCAGGCCGATCTTGATCGCCCACTCGACGCCCTTCGCATTCACCACGGGCAGCGCGCCCGGCAAGCCGAGCGAGACCGGGTCGATGTTCGTGTTCGGCGCGGCACCGAAGTGCGCGGAGGACGTGGAGAACATCTTCGTCTCCGTCGCCAGCTCCACGTGCACCTCGAGGCCCATCACGGGGTCGTACTTTTCCAGTACTTCGTCGTAATCCATCAAGTCGTAGGCAGTCATGGGCTCTATCCTACTTCCCGACGCTCGCCTCCCACACCTCGCGGTAACTTTCCGCCAGCGTGTCGACCGTTTCGTGCGCGTTGAGCCCGCTCGGGTTGCCGACTACCCACACAGGTACGCCAGCAAGGAGCTCCGGTTGCAGCCCGCGGGTGGCGCCAGGCTTGCGGTACGCGTCGCGGTAGGCACCGATGCCCACCACCATCACCGCGCGAGGCTTATGCTTTTCGACGCACACCCGCACCCTTTCTCCGCCAGCAACAAGCTCCTCGCGCTTCAGGTCCGCGGCGCGCGGCGTCATGCGGTCGACGAAGTTCGTAAAGCCGATGCCCAGCTCGGCGAGCATCGCCGCGTCTTCCTCCGAAATGCCGCCCGTCGCGTCGACCCGGTACGGAGTGATGCCCGCGCGTTCCAGGGCGGGCCAGAAACGGTTGCCGGGATGTGCGAAGGGGGCGTCGTGGGCGTAGCTCAAGCGACCGGGGTTGATCCCCACCACCAGCAGGCGGCAGGGATCGGGGATCCGGTCGCGCATTTAGCCGAACATCGCCTTGGCGGTGGTGTAGCGGTGCTCCGGCACGGTCTTCAGCTGCGCGATCGCGGACTCAAGCGGGACGAGCTCGATGTTCTCGCCGTGCAGAGCCACGCATGTGTCGAAGTTGTTGTTGTGCGCAGCGCGCGCCGCGTGGACGCCGTAGCGGGTGGCCAGCACGCGGTCGTAGGCGGTCGGCGTGCCGCCGCGCTGGATGTGGCCGAGCACGGTGGTGCGCACGTCGTAGCCCAGGCGCTTCTTAATCTCGTCGGCGACGATCTGGCCCATGCCGTTGAAGGTGATGTGGCCGAACTCGTCCTCTTCGCCCAGGCCGCCGTCCATGGTGCCTTCCTTCGGGATCGCCCCCTCGGCGACAACGACGATGCCGTACTTCTCCCCCATCTGGAAACGACGCTCCATCGCCTTGCAGATATCGGCGACGTCGAAGGGCTCCTCCGGGATGACGGTATAGTGCGCGCCGCCGGCCATGCCCGCGTGCAGGGCGATCCAACCGACGTGTCGGCCCATCACCTCGACGATGAGGATGCGGTTGTGCGATTCCGCAGTGGTGTGCAGGCGGTCGATCGCGTCGGTGGCCACGGAGACAGCGGTGTCGAAACCGAAGGTGTAGTCGGTCGCCGCAACATCGTTGTCGATGGTCTTCGGCACGCCGACCACCGGGATCCCGTTGTCGGAGAGCCACTTCGCGCCCTTGAGGGTGCCTTCGCCGCCGATGGCGATGAGCGCGTCGATCTCCGCGTCCGCCAGATTGGCCTTGATCGTGTCCAGCCCGGTCTTGAACTTGTCGGGGTGGAGGCGGCCGGTGCCTAAGATGGTGCCGCCGCGCAGCAGGATCGAGTCGATGAACGCATCGTCGTACAGGTCGACGCGGCGGTCCTCCATGAGACCGACCCAGCCGTCCTGGTAGCCGACCACGGTCGAGCCGTACTCGGCGCTGGCAGTGCGGACAATTCCACGGATGACGGCGTTCAAGCCCGGGCAGTCGCCGCCGGAAGTCAGTGTCGCAAGTCGCATACCGTCCACCCTAGCGCGTTCGCTGCGGCGAGGCCGAGTGACCTCAAGCGTCGTCGCGTCGCAAAGCAAGCGAGCTCGCCGCGCCAATCACCATCGCCGCGAGCGGCAGCAGCACCGCGACGTGCGCGGTCTGCGCGATGTCGCCGCGCACAAGCACCGCGCCCACGAGCGCGACGCCGAGCACGCTGCCGACCTGGCGCATGGTGTTGTAGAGCCCGGAGGCGGCCCCGGTTTCGTGCTCGGGGATGCCGCGCATGGTCACCGCCGCGTTGGGAGCCCAGACGAACGCGCCGCCGATGCCCAGTAGCGAGGTCACGGCAGTAAACCACCACACACCCGCCCCAGTGTGGATCAGCGCGATAGCGAGCGCCAGCCCGGCCGCGGAAATGCTGAAGCCAGCGGCGCAGAGCTTGCCCGGGTTGCGCCGGTCCGTCAGGTACCCGGCGACTGGGGTCAGCACCAACGCGAACACTGACATGGGCGCGGTGATCGCGCCGGATGCGGTCGGTGAGGCACCGGCGACGGTCTGCAGCCAGTACATCAGCGGGATGAACATCGACGCCACGCTGAAGCCCATCGCGGCGACGCCCAGGGCTCCTAGCGCGAAGGAGCGATGCAGTATGAGCCCCACGGGTAGGAATCCGTTGTCGGTGCCGTCGCGGGCTGAGCGCACCAGCACGCCGAGCAGCAGCGCGCCGAAGAGGATCGAGGGCCACTGCCCGAACTGGATGCCGTAAACCAGCAGCCCCAGCCCTCCGAAGGAAAGCAGCACGGGCAGCAGGGTGACCCGCTCGCCGCTGCGCGGCAGTCGCGGCAGCGCGATCAGTCCGGCGATCAGCGCCACCGCGCCAAGTGCCGCCTGGGCAAAAAACGCCGCGCGCCAGCCGAGACTGTCAGCCACTGCCCCGCCGACTACCGGGCCGATCAGGGATGCCACCGAGCCGATCACGCCCCATGCGGCGAACGCCCGGCCCTGTGTGTCCGGCGAGAACACGCGCGGGATCAGCCCGAACGCCTGCGGCAAGAACGCTGCAGCGCCCACGCCCTGCAGACCGCGCGCCACCATCAGCGACTCGAAGGACCAGGACACGCCCGCGAGCACCAGCGCGGCCACGTAAATGGCAAGGCCGATGAGGAAGACGCCGCGTTGCCCGAAGGCGTCGCCAAGTTTGCCCGTCGCCGGCATCGGGGCCACCGTGCACAGCAGGTAAATGCTGGTGAGCCACACGGCGGAGCCTACGTCGAAAGGCAAAAGCGGCGTGATCACGGGCATGAAGCCCTGATCGATCAGGACAAGAAAATACCCCGCAGCCAGGGCTGCGAGGGTATTCCAGGGATTAACGGCCGGCTTCAAAAGCGGCACCCACGCGGTAGAGGCGCGCGTCCTCGAAGGCCGGGGCGATCAGCTGCAGGCCGACCGGCAGGCCGGTGTCCTCGGTCACGCCCGCGGGCACGGACATGCCCGGCAGACCGGCGAGGTTCAGCGGCAGCGTGAACAGGTCGAAGTTGTACATGGCCAGCGGGTCGTCGACCTTCTCCCCGATCTTGAACGCGGTCGACGGCACGGTCGGCCCCGCGATCACGTCCACCTGCTCGAAGGCGCGGGCGAAGTCCTCCGCGATCAAGGTGCGCACGCGCTGCGCCTGCAGGTAGTAGGCGTCGAAGTAGCCGACCGAGAGCGCGTAGGTGCCCAGGATGATGCGGCGCTTGACCTCGTCGCCGAAGCCGGCACCGCGGGTGGCGGCCATGACCTGCTCGGCGGAGTGCTTGCCGTCGTCGCCTGCGCGCAGGCCGTAGCGCATGCCGTCGAAGCGCGCGAGGTTCGAGGACACCTCGGACATCTGGATGATGTAGTAAGCGCCCATCACGTCGTCGAAGCGCGGGCAGTCGACCTCGACGATCTCCGCGCCCTGGGCCTCAAGCTGAGCGAACGCCTCGTCGATGCGCGCGTTGACACCGTCCTGGGTGCCCGGGCGAGCGAACTGCTTGATGCGGCCGATCTTCACGCCGTTGAGGTCGCCGGATGCGCCTTCGCGGGCGGCGTCGGCAAGCGAGCCCACGGGGCGATCAACGCTGGTGGCGTCGAACTCGTCGTGGCCGCCGATGATCTCGTGCAGCAGTGCAGTATCCAGCACTGTGTTGGCGCAGGGGCCGACCTGATCCAGCGAAGAGGCGCAGGCCACGACGCCGTAGCGCGACACGCCGCCGTAGGTCGGCTTCACGCCGACCGTGCCGGTCAACGACGCCGGCTGGCGGATCGAGCCGCCGGTATCCGTACCAATGCCCAGCGGTGCCTGGCCCGCCGCGAGTGCCGCCGCGGTGCCGCCGCCGGAGCCGCCCGGCACGCGCTCGATGTCGTGCGGGTTGCGGGTGACCTTGTAGGCGGAGTTCTCGGTGGAAGAGCCCATCGCGAACTCGTCGAGGTTCGTCTTGCCCAGGATCGGGATGCCCGCCTCGCGCAAGTGCTTCACGACGGTCGCGTCATAGGGGCTCATGTAGCCCTCCAGCATCTTCGACGCAGCGGTCGTCGGCGCATCGGTGGTGACCAGGAGGTCTTTCAGCGCCAGCGGCACACCGGCGAGCGCGGAGGCTGGGGCCTCGCCCGCCTTGACCTGCGCGTCGACGGCGTCGGCGGCCGCGAGCGCCTCGTCCGCACCGACGTGCAGGAAGGCACCGAGCGTCTCGTCGGTTTCCGCGATGCGATCCAGGAAGGCCTGGGTGACCTCGCGGGAGGTGACCTCGCCGGCCTGAATCATGCGCGCCAGCTCGTGGGCGGGTTTGGACACAAGGCCCTCGGCGGGAATGGTGTAGTTCGTCTGCTCGGTCATTTACTCGTCAGCCTCCCCCAGGATCTGCGGCACGACGAAGCGGTCCTCTTCCACCTCGGGCGCTTGGTCCAGCGCCTGTGCCTGCGTCAGTGTCTTCTTCTCCACGTCCGGGCGCATGCCTGCCTCGATGGAGTGCGGGTGGCTCATCGGCTCCACGCCCTCCGTGTCGACGCTCTGCACCTTCGAGACAGCGTCGACGATCTGGTCGAGCTGTTGGGAAATCTGCTCGAGCTCGTCGTCCTGCAGCGCAATCCGGGCAAGCCGGGCGATGCGGGCGACCTCCTCGCGGGAAATCTCAGCCAAAACGGTTCCAATCTCTTGTGTACGTGGTTAGTAAAACGCCACTCATCTTACGTCACGGCGAGTAGCAGGCTGCGAGCGCCGCTACTCCCGCACCTTGAGGTAGGTCGGCAGCTCGGCCCAGCCGCCGACCGGGTACACCTCCCGGCGCGCCGCGTCCTCGTCGACCTCGATGAGTTCAAAGACTGCGAGGAACTCTTCGGTGAAACACTTCAATTCGAGCATGGACAGGTATTTGCCCGGGCAGGCGTGGGGGCCCGCTCCCCAGACCAGGTTTGCGCTCACGTTGCCGCCCTCCCCTGGCGCATATGCCTCCGGCTCGCCGACGGCCTGCGGGTCGCGGTTTGCCGCGGTCCAGTGGATGCGCACGCGCTGGCCTTCGTCCAGGTCGACTCCATCCAGAGTGACTGGGCAGGTGGTCACGCGCCGGTTGCTCACAAAGGGCGAGTCTTGGCGCAGGATTTCATCCGCGATGGCGGTGAACTCCTCGTGGGAGACCCCGGCTTGCAGGCGGCGACGCACCGGCTCGTTGCCGGCAAGCGCGTGGATCAACACACCAATGCAGTACGCCATCGAGCTGAGGTCGCCGGCGGTCCAGTTCCGCAGGATGGAGACGAGCTCCTCGAATTCGAGGGGGCGTCCGAGGCTCGTATCGTTGACGAGCTGTGCAGTCACACTGGGCGCCGGGAAGGCGTCCTCTTTGCCCAGCAGCGGGGAAGTGCCTCGCGTGCTGCGGTGGCAGTTTCCGTACCGGACTGTAATGGCTGGAGTACTTCGCGGATCATGTCGTCGAAGGTCCCTGCCACTGCGGCGGTGCGCGCGAGCTCACCGGAGCGGGTCGCGGCGTTGTTCTCCGCAACCCATTCGATCAGGCGGGCTTCCATCTGCTCCGGCCATCCGAGCCACGCGAGCATGGCGCGCACCGCGAACGGCGCGCCGATGTCGGCTACTGCGTCGACAGGGGCGAACAGCGCGGCGCCCGCTGGCCTGCCGTCGCGGATATCGGCCACCACGCTGCGTGCGGCCTTTCGAAACGCCGGTTCGAAGGGGTCGAGTGCGTCAGGGGTGAGGTAGGCGTCGATAAGCGAGCGGAATTGCTCGTGCCGCCCACCATCGAGGCCATTGGGCAGCTGCATGAAGCGGGACACCCCGGAGGAAAAGCGGACCGGATCCTCGGCGACGGCGCGGGCCTGCGTGTTGCCGAGCACCACGACCTCGTTGCCGTTGCGTACAAGCCGGTGGCCGGCGGCGAGCTGGGTGTCGCCGTACGCTCGCGGGTCGGTGTCGGCGGTAGGTGCGGTTGGCAGGTTGCTCGCGTGCATGATTCCAATCCCTTCTTTCCGTTAAGATTCGCCAGCATACGGGGCCTTTCTGACCAATATGTACGGGCTGGCTGATATAACTGTGGACATGTCTTACCTTATTCGCGTTTCCCTTCCGGACGTCCCGGGCAGCCTCGGCGAGCTCGCGGAGGCGTTCGGCATGATCGACGCCAACATCCAGTCCGTGGACATTGTGGACACCGTGGCTGCGGCGGGATCAGAGGGCGGCGGCACAGTCACCGACGACATCGTGGTGGAGCTGCCAACCGGCACGATGGTGGACACGCTGATTACCGCCGCCGCGTCCGTGCAGGGTGCCGAGGTGGATTCGATCCGGCCGTTTACCGGGCGTGTGGATCGCCGCGGCCAGATCCAGATGCTTTCGCGCATCGTGGCGACGGCGGGTGACGAGCAGCGCGCGATGGAAGAGCTCGTCGGCGCGATCCCGCGCTCGATGACCTCCTCGTGGGCGGTGGCGCTGCGCGAGACCGAGGACGGCCTGGTCAGGGTCGCGGCGTCGCAAGCCGCACCCGAGGACGACGGGTCCCGCCCCCAGATGGGGGAAGTGAACCAGGCGCGCATCCTGCTACCAGATTCCGACCCGTGGGTCCCCGAGGCCTGGTGGCTTCTGGACACTGCCCTGTCCATTACCCGCCTACCCGGCACCGACCTGGTGCTGGTGGTCGGCCGCGTGGGCGGGCCGGACTTCTTAGCCTCCGAGGTGACCCAGATTGGTGACCTCGGCAGCATCATTGGTACGATCCTGAGCTAGACCCTTGCCGCAAGTTTAAACTTTTGGAATTATGGAATTCATGCAGAATTCCATGTACGGTGCACTCGGCGTCGGTGCACTCGCGGCGCTGGCCACGGCCGGGCTCATGGTCGGCTTTGGCCCGCGCCAGATCACCCTAGCCACAGAACACACCGGCGATGCGCAGCTTGCCACCGACCTCGAGCGCTTGGCCGAGGCGGAGCCGGGCTACCACACGCTCTCCGCGCTGGTCTACGACCAAGGCGAGGTCACCTTCGGCGGGCTCGGGGCCGATGAGCACACCGAATTCGAGATCGGCTCGATCACCAAGACATTCAACGCGGAGCTGGTGCGCCAGCTTATCGACGAGGACGTGCTCACCCTCGACACCACCGTCGGCGACATCCTCGGAGAATCCGGGGCACCGATCGATACGGTGACCCTCGAGGAGCTGCTCAGCCACACCGCCGGGCTCGAGCCGATGGGGCCGCTCGGCTTTGGCGACATTCTCTGGGCCAACCTCACCGAGGGCGGCAACGCGTACCGCAACGACTCCCCCGAAGACATCCTCGCCGCCGCGCCGGAAATGGAGCTCGAAGGCCGCGGCGAGGACGGCTACTCCAATTACGGGCACGCGCTACTCGGCCAGCTGCTATCGCGCACGACTGACACACCCTACGAGGAACTCGTGCGCACACGGATCCTCGAGCCGGCGGGGATGGATGACACGTACGTGGCGGGGCCAGGGGGCGTCGATAAGCAGCAGCTCGGGCGCGGCCTCGCCAGCAACGGGCGCGCGGCCGAACCCTGGGACATGGACGGCTGGGCTCCCGCGGGCGCGATCCGCTCGACTGCGGCCGACATGGCGCAATACATCGAGTGGGTTGACGAGCACGGCCGACCCGACTACGGCTGGGCGACTCTCGACGAATACACCTTCCACAACGGCGGGACCGGCGGGTTTCGCACCATGTTGGTGTGGGATCCGAAAGACCCGCACCGCGCGGTGTACGTCGCCGGCGACACGGAAGCCTGGGTCGACGAGCTCGGTATTGACCTGCTTAAGGAGGAAGAATGATCGCCTTCGTCGTTATCTCCATCGCCCTGTTGGCGTGGGAAACGATCAAACTTGCGCGAGGGCCGAAGCGCCCCGGCCGCGCGCTGCTCAGCGTGATCCTCACCGCAGTTGTGGTGTGGTTGCTAGTAAGTCCGCTGGACTTTAGCGCTGCGCTGCCGATGTGGCTGTGGTGGGCGATCGTAGCGTGGGCGTCGGTGCTCGTGGGCGTTGCCGCCGGGCGTTTGGCGCTGCAACGATTCTAGAATTCTCGAAAGAAGACATGAATGACCTCTGATGCTTCACGCCTCGATGCGCTCGAAGCACGCGTGGCGGCGCTGGAATCCGCGCTTGCTGGCACCCCGGACACCCCTGAGCGCGACATGGATCTGCCCGACCTGCCTGCGGCGATGCGCTCGCTTGAGGGCTGCGACAACGGCGCGGTGACCTTCGGCGGCTCGGTGACCACAGACTCCGGCACCTATGACTACCAGTGGGCCCGGCCGACGGAGTGGGTGACAGCACACGACTGGTCGGAGCAGATCGAACGACTCGCAGCACTCGCCCACCCCGTGCGCGGCTCGATCCTGCGGCATTTGCTCGCCGCGCCCGCGACCGCCGCCGACTTGGTCGCCGCAGAAGTAGTCACCTCCACGGGCACGGCGTATCACCACCTCAACGCGCTGCAGGCGGCCGGCTGGGTGGACAAAGAACACGGCGCGTTCGTGCTCCGCCCGGCGCGCGTGATTCCGCTGATGGCGATCATCACGGCGGCGGAGGCGCACTAGAGCGCGTCGGGGCCTTGCTCCAGCAGGGTGACGAACTGCTCCTCGTTGAGGATCGGGCGGCCCAGGTCGCGCGCCTTCTGCTCCTTGGACCCGGCGTTCTCCCCCACCACCACGTAGTCGGTCTTCTTCGACACCGAGCCGGAGGCCTTGCCGCCGCGGGTAAGGATCGCCTCTTTCGCGGAGTCGCGGCTGAAGCCCTCGAGCGTGCCGGTGACCACGACGGTGAGCCCCTCGAGGGTCTGCGGGGTCGCTTCGGCGTCTTGGTCGTCCTCCATGCGCACGCCGGCTGCTGCCCAGGTATCGACGATGTCGCGGTGCCAGTCCACGGTGAACCAGTCCTTGAAGGACTCGGCGATGATGTCGCCGACGCCATCGGTTTCGGCGAGGTCGTGCACGTCGGCGTCGAGAAGCGCCTGCATGCTCCTATAGCGCGCGGCGAGCGCGCGGGCGGCGGTGGGCCCGACGTGGCGGATAGACAGGGCGACGAGTACGCGCCAGAAGTCAGCTTGTTTTGCGGTCTCGAGGTTGGCGAGTAGCTTCTTGCCGGCGGCGTTGACCTGGCCGTCCTTGCGCGTGTAGGCGGTGGACTTCTTCAGGTCGTCTTCGGTGAGGTTGAAGAGGGCGGCTTCGTCGATAAGCACGCCCGAGGCGATGAGATCCTGGGCGCCCTTCTCGCCGAGCGCTTCGATGTCGAAGGCGCCGCGGGAGGCGAGGTATTCCAGGCGGGTCGAAAGCTGCGCGGGACACGACCGGGTGTTCGGGCAGCGCCAGTCGGCGTCGCCCTCCTTCGCGGGCGCAAGCGTGGTGCCGCACGAGGGGCATTCCTTCGGGTAGACGAACTCGCGCTCGGTGCCGTCGCGCAGGTCGGCGACGGGACCGAGGACCTCGGGGATGATCTCGCCGGCTTTGCGCACCACGACGGTGTCGCCGATGAGCACGCCCTTACGCTTGACTTCGTGCTGGTTGTGCAGGGTGGCCATGGACACCGTGGAGCCGGAGACGAAGACCGGCTCAAGCACCGCGTACGGGGTCGCGCGCCCGGTGCGGCCGACCGAAACCTGGATGTCTTTGAGCTTGGTCGTGACCTCCTCCGGCGGGTACTTGTAGGCAATCGCCCAGCGCGGAGCCCGCGAGGTCGAGCCGAGTTGGCGCTGCTTCGCGACGCTATCCACCTTCACCACCAGACCATCCATCTCATGGATCGCGTCGTGGCGGTGCTCCGCCCAGTACTTCACCGCCTCCTGCACATCCTTGGCCGTTTCTGCCCGCTTGGTGTACTCGGAGACCGGCAGGCCCCACTCGGCGAGCTTGAGGTAGGCCTCGTGCTGCGTTTCCGGCTCGAAGCCCTCGCGGGCGCCGATGCCGTGGCAGATCATGCGCAGCTTGCGCTTCTTCACGTCCGCGGGGTCTTTCTGGCGCAGGCCGCCGGCGGCGGTGTTGCGCGGGTTGGCGAAGGGCTTGCCGCCCTCCTTGATGCGCTGCTCGTTGAGCTCGGGGAAGTCCTCCGGGCGGATGAACACCTCGCCACGCACCTCCAGCAGCGCGGGCGCGTCGCCGGAAAGCTTATGCGGGATGTCCTCGATCACGCGCGCGTTGGCGGTGATGTCCTCGCCGACAGTGCCGTCGCCGCGGGTGGCGGCGCGCTCGAGCACGCCGTCGCGGTACACCAGGTCGATGGACAGCCCGTCGATCTTCAGCTCGGTGAGGTACGGCCCCGGAGTCTTCTCCAGCCACTCAGTGAGCTCCTCGGGGGAAAAGACGTTATCCAGGCTGTACATGCGCTCGAGGTGCGTCACGTCGGCGAACGCGGAGGTGGCAGCGGTCGGCGCGCCAACCTCCTTGGTCGGCGAGTCGGGGACGGCAAGCTCCGGGTGCTCGGCCTCGAGCGCCTTGAGGCGTTCGAAGAGCGCATCGAACTCGCCGTCGGTGATCACCGGCTGCCCGTTGTAGTACAGGTCGCGGTGGTGGCGCACGCCGTTTGCCAGCTCGGTCCATTCACGGTGCAAATCTGCAGAAATCTCGCTCACAACCTGCCAGCATAGCTTTTCGCCCCGGCGTGTTCGCCTCCCCCGCTATCATGCAGTCATGGCTTTCTTCGACGCGTCCCGCATGCTCTCCTTCGACCTGGAAACTACCTCGGTCAACCCGCGCGAGGCTCGCATTGTCACCTCCGCGCTCGTGCGTATCGACGGGCGCGAGGTCACCGCCAACGAGACCCTGGCAGACCCCGGCGTGGAGATCCCGGAGGCGGCCGCCGCGGTCCACGGGATCAGCACGGAAAAGGCGCGCGCCGAGGGCCGCGACCACGACGAGGTGCTGCGCGAGACCGTCGACGCGATCAAACAGGGCTGGGAGGACGGGCTCACCCTCATCGTGTTTAACGCCCCCTACGACTTGAGCGTGCTGCGCGCGCTGACCGGCGATTTCACCGTCACCGGCCCGGTGTTCGACCCGCTGCTCATCGACAGGGCCCGCGACCGCTACCGCAAAGGCAAGCGCAACCTGGGCGCGCTGTGCGAGCACTACGGGGTGCGCCTGGACAACGCGCACGAGGCCACCTCGGACGCGATGGCGGCGGCGCGCATCGCGTGGAAGCAGGTGCGCAAGGTGTGGCCGGAGCTCGCGGAGATGGACACCGACGAGCTCATGGAATACCAGGCCGTGGAGAACTACCGCATCCAGACCGACCTGAAGAAGTGGCTGGAATCCCGCGACCGCGACGCGTCCAACGTGAGCATGGGCTGGCCGATGGTGGGCTAAAGCGCGTCTCGCAGCTTTTCGACGAACGCACGCAGCTCCTCATCATCAGCTTCCAGCACGTGTGCCTCACCGGCCTTCGTTCGCACGACAAAATCGCCGTCGGTCAGGACCACAGACTCGATGCTCTCTGCGGGCAGCTCCGTGGATTCTCCGTCTTCCACCAAGCGCAGCGTCTGCCCGTCGAAGTGGGCTTCAAGCTTTTCCGGAAACCCAGAAAATGCGATGAAGAACAGCACACCGATGGCGACTCCTAAAACGAGGTCGTCCAGCACCAGGCCAAAGACAACGAAGAACATCACCCCGAAGGTGACGCCCGTCGAATAGTCGTGGCTTTTCTTACTCCAGTGCAGCGGCTCGCTCATGCCTTCTTGCTCAGTTCTTCCGCCATTTCGCGGGCGGCGCGGTAGTTCGCGGCGGTGCCCACAAGCGTTGCCGCAGGCTCCGCGTACACGTCAATGCTCGTGCGCGCCGGATCGATCTGCAGCTCGTCGAAAACACGGTAGAGCTCCCGCGGTGCCATCGTCGGGATCGCGATGCGACTGCCCTTATCCAGCAGGCGTGCCAGCGCGTCCTTGTCGCAGGTGCGAGGGTCGACGGTGAGCCACGGAGTGTCGTCGAGAAGCTTCGGTGTGTGTAAAAGATGCTCGCCGAAGCGCAGCAAGGTTTCCTGCGGTTCGGGGATCGCGCGGATGGTCTCGTAGTCGGTCGCGCCCTTGAGCGTGCCGGCGGTGACTTCCGGCAGCAGCGACTCGTCGAGCTGCAGCACGGTTGTACCGAAGCGAGCTGCGACATCGCGGCGGTGCGCGTCGCAGGCTTCGAGCAGCGCGTCGGTGAGGTCGCGCAGCGCGCCGGCATCAGTGATCATGCGGTGGCCGTTGGGCATCTCCACCTCGGCGGCGAGCGTAAACGGGCCGACGAGCTGCACCTTGACCGCAGCCGCTTTGCCGTGCCACGCCTCCTCGAGCACGTCGAGGTCGCGTGCCATGCGGTCGGCGTCGGTCCGTTTGCGGGCAGCGACGCGCCACCCGCGCGGGCCGGGCCCGATCGGGATCTCCAGCAGCGCGGCCGTGCGACCGATCGCGTCCGAGCCCACGCCACGCTCCGGCAGCTGCGGGATATGCGGAAGGGGCGACTCGGAAAGCACGACGTCCGCGGCTTGCGCGAGATCCATACCGGGCAAGGGCCCGAGCCCAAAAGCAGTTGCATTCACGGCACCGATGATACGGGCGGGCGGGTATGCTCTGTGCATGGCTCTCGAACAATTTACTGGCTGGACCTTCATTTCCCCCTGCCCAGTGCCCAACGACATCCAGGACATCCTCGCACACGGCGAGCAGCCGATCCAGGCGTTCAAAACGATCCGCGACGCGGCCGTGTTTACCAACAAGCGCCTGATTATCCGCGATGCACAGGGCATGACAGGCAAGAAGGTCGAGATGTACTCCATCCCCTTCAAATCGGTGACCATGTGGTCGACCGAAAACGCAGGGCGCATGCTCGACTGGAACGCGGAGCTTGAGCTGTGGACCAACGTCGGCCACTTCAAGATCAACCTGGGCAAGGAGATCGATATCCGCGGCATCGACCGCTTGATCGCCTCCTGCGTGTTCGGCGCCTCCTAGGCCGTCGCGCAGATCGTGCCCGAGCCGAGCACGACATCGCCCAGCCCGTCCGGATCCGGCAGGTAGAGCACCGCGGCCTGGCCGCGCGCCACGCCCTCGAGCGGAGTGTGCAGGTCAAGGGTCATTGAGTCGTCGTCGATGCGGGCAGTGCACTTGACGACGCCACCGTGCGCCCGAATCTGCACATTCGCCTCAAACTCACCCTCCATGGCCGGGTGGAGCACCTTGAGCCGATCGGCGGTGATCCGGTGGACCTTGAGCGCCTCGCGCGGGCCGACGGTCACGGTGCCGGTGGCGGTGTCGACGTCGGTGACGTAGCGCGGCTTGCCGTCGGCGGCCGGCACGCGTAGATCCAGCCCGCGGCGCTGCCCGATCGTGTATTGGAACGCCCCGTCGTGTTCTTTGAGTTCGGTGCCGTCCTGGTCCTTGATCAGGCCGGGGCGCATGCCGATGGAGCGGCCGAGGAAGGCCTGCGTGTTGCCGTCGGGGATGAAGCAGATGTCGTAAGAGTCCGGCTTCGTGGCCGTCGAGAAGCCATGTGCGGCGGCCTCCTCGCGGATCTGCGGCTTCTCCGTATCGCCGACCGGGAACAGGCAGCGGTTGAGCTCGTCGCGGGTGAGTACGCCGAGGACGTAGGACTGGTCTTTGTTGGGGTCGGTGGAGCGGCGGAGGTTGCCGTCGCCGTCGATAATTGCGTAGTGGCCGGTGGCCACCGCGTCGAAGCCGAGGGTGACCGCGCGCTCAAGCAGGGCCGCGAACTTGATCTTCTCGTTGCAGCGCAGACACGGGTTCGGGGTCTCGCCGTGCTCGTAGGACCAGACGAAATTATCAATCACGTCTTCCTTGAAGCGATCCGAGAAGTCCCACACGTAAAACGGGATGCCCAGCTTGTCGCACACCCGGCGCGCGTCTGCGGAGTCCTCGAGCGAGCAGCAGCCGCGGGCCGATTCGCGGGTCTGCTGCGCGTCCTTGGACAGGGCAAGGTGCACGCCGACGACGTCGTGGCCTTGCTCTACCAGGCGCGCAGCCGCCACCGAGCTGTCCACGCCCCCGCTCATCGCCGCTAGTACTCGCATGTGGCGGAAGTGTACCCGCAGCGCGCGGGCGAATCATACTGGGGCATGACGCGTGCGGCACGCCGTATCGCTAGGTTGAGGCTATGCCAAAGTCTCCCCCACCGTCGCTCCGCGCACGCGATTTCTTCCTTGCCGGCGTGCTGGCGGCGTGTGCGTTACTTGGCGTTGTCAGCGCCTCGGGCCCGGTGTGGACGATTGCGGCCGGGGTTGTGTGGCTGATTGTCGCGCCGTTTACCCGCTGGCGCTGGCCGTTGGCCACAGTGGTCGCCGCGGTGGCACTGCTTGCGGTGCGGGCGATGAGCCCGCTTCTAACGGTGACGGACATCGTCGTGGCGACGTTTGCCGCGTACCTTGTCCGCCGGAACCTGCGGCCCGTGCTCCGCGATGTGATGGCTGCCGTGCTTGTCCTGGGCGATATCCTCGCGATCTCGCTGGTCTCGCCTGTGCTGCGGAGCATGCCTTACGACGAGCGCCTCCCCTACCTCGCGTGGAGCGTCACCTTGCTTGTCGCGGCCGGGCTTTTCGGCGAGCTGCGCAGGCGGACGGAAGAGGCCGCTGCGCGCGAGCTGGAGCAGGCCCTTCAGCAACAAAGGGTCGAGCTTGAGCACGCGATGTCCGAGCAGCGCACATTCCTCGCGCGCGAGATCCACGACGTAGTCACCCACTCCCTGACCGTGATGGTCGCGCAGGCAGACGGCGGCCGCTACGGCGCGCCGGATGACAAGGACGCGGCGCTGCGCACCATCGGCGAGGTCGGCCGGGAATCGCTTACCCAGATGCGCGAGGTCGTCGCGTTGCTTCGCGCACCCGAGTCGCGCCCGGTCGCCCCCTCGCCTGCCTCGCTGGATTTCGACGAGCTCGTGCGCTCCAGTCGGCTCGGCGGTCTCGACGTAGAATACACGGTCACCGGTGCGGCACCTGCGCAGCTACCGCTAGCCACCTCGCTCGCTGCCCGGCGCGTGGTGCAGGAGGCGCTGACAAATGCGCTCAGGCACGGCGACGGCACGGCCACGCTCGAAGTCGTGTGGCGCAGCGACGCGCTGGTGATCACGGTGACCAACCCCTTCACCAACACGCCAACACACCAACAAGGGCACGGGCTGCAAGGGATGCGCGAGCGCGCCACGCTCATCGGCGGGTCGGTGGACGCCGGCCCGAGCGCCCCGCAGCGCTGGACCGCCACGCTGCGCGTCCCATACCCCGCACATGACACGAGGAGTCAGGAATGACCACAATCCACGTCGGCATCGTCGACGACCAAGCGCTCTTCCTCCACGGGATCCAGCTCGTGATCGACTCACAGCCGGATCTGTCCGTGGAGTGGCTGGCGGCCAACGGCGCCGAGGCGCTCGAACAACACGCACAGCACCCGGTCGACCTCGTACTCATGGACGTACAGATGCCGGTGCTCGACGGCATCGCCGCCACCGCCGAGTTTGCCCGCCGCTTCCCGGAGGCCAAGGTGGTTATCCTCACCACCTTCGACGACGAGGACTACGTCATCAACGCCCTCTCCGGCGGCGCAAGCGGCTTCCTGCTCAAGGACGCCGAGCCCGAAGTGCTTCTCGACGCCATCCGCACCGTCGCTGCCGGCGACGCCGTTATCTCCCCACGCGCCACCAAGCGCATCATCGGCCGGCTCGCCAACCACACGGAGACAGCACCCGCACTCCCGAAGGCGGACCGCCTCGCGCTTAACGAGCTCACCGCCCGCGAGCACGAAGTCCTCGTCGCAATCGGCCGCGGCTTGTCCAACGCGGAGATCGCCGAGCGCATGTTCATCTCCATGCCCACGGTGAAAACACACGTGGGGCGAATCCTGGCGAAGACGCAGTCGCGCGACCGCGTGCACGCAGCGCTGTTTGCATACCGCACCGGTCTCGTCGACCGCGCCGATCTGCTCACTCATCCCGGGGTATGACTCGAAAGATCGTCCCTGGCTCCGACGTTTTCCCGGCCCCGCCCCGCGAGAGTGGAAGCCATGGACACACCAATCATTTCTACGCGAGGTCTGACGAAGACCTACGGTAAGCAGGCGGTCGTCGATAAGCTTGCGCTCGAAGTACCCCAGGGTGCGGTGCACGGGCTGCTGGGGCCGAACGGCTCCGGCAAGTCGACGACGATGAAGATGCTGCTTGGGCTCACCACTCCCACCGCCGGCGAGATCACCATCATGGGCCGGCCGATGACGCGCGCCACACGCGGCGAGGTGCTGAAAGACATCGGTTCGCTCATCGAGTCGCCGGCGGCATACCCGCACCTCACGGGTGCCGAGAACATGCGAATCGTGACACGGCTGTTCAAGGCCGACCCGGCGAATGCCCAGCGCGCGGTGCGGCTCGTGCGGCTTGAGCGCCACATGGATAAGCAGGTCAAGAAGTATTCGCTCGGCATGAAGCAGCGCCTCGGCATCGCGATCGCACTCGTGCGCGACCCGCAGCTGCTCATCCTCGACGAGCCGACCAACGGCCTCGACCCGGCCGGCATCGAGGAAATCCGCGAGCTCATCATCAGCCTCGCGCGCGACGAAGGCCGCACGGTCCTTGTGTCGAGCCACCTGCTTTCGGAAATTGAGAAGATGGCCACCAGCCTGAGCATCATCAACCAGGGCAAGCTGGTCTTTCAGGGCTCGCAGCGCGAGCTTTTCGACGCCCACCTCCCCGACCTCTTCATCCAAACCCCTGCCACCACCGCGGCCGCTTCGGTTTTGCGCGAGCGGCAGCCGCGCATCGTTCCCGGCGGTGTGGAGCTGGCTGGGCTCAGCGACGACGACGTTGCCTCCGTGTGCGCACAGCTTGTCGCCCGCGAAGTCCCGATCCACCAGGTGGTTCGCGCGCGCCGCAGCCTGGAAGAGATCTTCATCGGCATGACGGGGCGGGAGGGCTTGAGCGCATGAACGTCGAAATCTTGAAGCTGCGGCGCACGCACATCCTGCTGCTCGGTGGTGTGCTCTCGCTCGGCATCGTGCTGTTCGCGTCGATGAGCCTCTTCGCCGACGGGCAGGTGGACACGTTTGTCGCTGATCCAGCCGGGGCATGGTCTGGGCAGCTCATCGGCGTGGCGATGGCGCTGGCGTTTCTCACCCCGTTGCAGGTGGCGCTGCTGGCCAGCCGCACGGTGGATAACGAGCACGCAAGCGGCGGCTGGCTGCTCAACGCGGTAGCGGGCACCCGCCAGGGATCGTTGCTGCGCCGCAAGCTGTACGTGCTCGCACCGCTTGTTACTGCGTTGAAACTGCTGGAGTTCGGCGGGTGCGTCGCCCTTCCGGTGCTGCTCGGGGCACCGCTGCCAAGCGGAAGCACCGCCGGGGCCTGGGCACTCTACGCGCTCGCGACTGTCATCACGAGTATCGCACTCACCTGCGCCATGGTCCTGCTTGCGGCCGTGACCGAATCACAGATCGGGGTGCTCGCGTGTGGTGTCGTCGGCGGATTCTGCGGCATCGTCTCGCTGTTGTCCCCTGCCTGGCTCGCCGCGATCAACCCCTTCGGCTACTTCGCGGTGCTGCTCCCCTACACCTTCGCGGACGCAGGTCCCGTACCGACGCAGCCGGGGTGGGCGCTGTGGTGCGCCTACATCGCGCTGCTTGGTGCGGGCTTCTACTTCGCGACGCGCGCACTCAACGGGAAGGAAATCTAGCCATGCTCATCAACGAATTCGCCAAACTCCGGCGCGCACACGTCGCTATCGTCCCGGTTGCTATCCCCCTGATCGCAGTCGTTTTCGGCACCGGCAACTACGCCGCAAATGCAGAGACACTGGACTCCGGCTGGCACAGCTACTGGTCTCAGGCGACGCTGTTCTACGGCATGCTGTTCATGGTGGCCGGCATCGCCATCCTCGCCTCCGCCGTATGGCGGGTGGAACACCGCGGCGGCAATTGGCACACGCTGCTTACCTCTTCCCGCTCGGCGGCGAGCCTGGTCACCGCCAAGCTCGGCGTCATTGTCGCGGTCACGGCGATCATGCAGTGCGTCTTCATCCTCTTCAGCACAATCGGCGGCTGGGTTTC
This sequence comes from Corynebacterium sp. HMSC071B10, assembly GCF_001814825.1. NCBI lineage: Bacteria > Bacillati > Actinomycetota > Actinomycetes > Mycobacteriales > Corynebacteriaceae > Corynebacterium > Corynebacterium sp. HMSC071B10. Next base: position 26,203 of record NZ_KV818004.1, read on the forward strand.
GGGGCTGTCGGGTCTGCCTCCCCGGGCACTGCTTACCGCGACGCTGCTCGCCGTCATCCCGGCGGCGGCAGTGGCCGCGTGGCAGAGCTTCGCCTCCATGGTGATTCGAAACTTCGCCATGCCGGTCGCGCTCGGCGTGATCGCGAGCATTTTTGCCTTCGGCACGCTCGCCGCCGGCGTCCCAGCTGCACAATTTTTCCTCCCGCCCGTCGGCGTGACGAAGGCGCTGTGGATGGGCAGCACCGCGGTCGCAGGTTCAGACGCGCTCGACCTGGGCACGCTCGCCAGCATTGGTGCGAGCGCACTGCTGCTCACCGCGGCAGGCTGGCTCGCATCAATCGCGTACCTGCGTTTCGTCGACGTGCACGCCTAACGACTACCCTGCCAAGACATGGCTGCGAAAAGCGAGACGTACCCGATCGACACCGGTGAAGCCGAGGTCCACCACGAGCCCGACGGCTCAATGGTGCTGCTCGTCAACGGAGTGCCCAGCTCGCACATCGTGCCCGGCGAGCCGCAGCGCCTCGACTTCGAGTACATGCGCTGGATCGCGGACTTCCTCGACTCGCTCCAACTCGGCAGCTCGCCCCGCTGGCCGAAGCCGCGCCTGACGCACCTAGGCGGCGCGGCCTGCTCGCTGCCGCGCTACTTCGCCGCCGCCTGGCCCGGCTCGCGCAACACCGTCGTGGAGATCGATGGCAAGCTCGCCGAGCTCGCGCGCGAGCTTTTCGACGTCCCGCGCTCCCCCGCCGTCAAAATCCGCGTCGGTGACGCGCGCGAGGTCACCGACTCGTTCAAGCCTTCAACGCGCGACGTGATGATCCGCGACGTCTTCGCGCAGTCGCTCACCCCACGCGAGCTGACCACGGTGGAGTTCTACCAACACGTGCGCACATCTTTGAGTGATAACGGCGTCTACGTGGCCAACTGCGGCTCCCACGCCGACCTGAAGGAGGCGAAGGAGGAACTCGCCGGCATGTGCGAGGTCTTCCCGCACGTCGCGGCGATCGCGGATCCGCCGATGCTCAAGGGGCGACGCTACGGCAACATCGTGCTGATCGGCGCGAACACCCCGCTCGAAGCGAGCCCGCAACTCACCCGCAACCTGCTCAAGGGCGCAGTGCCTGCCCACTTCAAGGGCGAGAAATGGGCGCGTAGCCTGGCCACCACCCCGCGCCACGACTCACACGCATAAACAAAAGCCGGCGCCCCAAATGGGGTGCCGGTGCTCGGACCGTTGACGCGCGCGTTACTTCGTCGCGTTATCCAGCAGGATGAGTAGGTCGCCGATCTGGTAGTCGCCGATCATCATGTTGCGCAGGTCCTCGACGGGCAGCTCACCGTTCTCGGCAAGCTGGCCGACCATGTTGGCGATGTTGCGCGCGTCCTGGTCGCTAAAGCCAGCCTGGTCCGCAGCCTCGGCCAGGCCCGCGATCCCGAGTGCACCGCCGGCGAGCGCCAGGATCGCCACAACGAGCGCGGTGTTGTCCTGCTCCAGCACTGCGAGCTCGCCGGAGTCGGAGGCCTGGAACTTCTCCAGCACGCCGCCGCCTGCGTTGAGGTTGCCTGCCGCGAAGCTCATGAACTGGCCCGCGTTGCCGTTGAACAGGTTCATATCTACGACGGCATCAATGCCGGGTACACGCCCGGAGTCAGAGCGCTGCCAGAAGCTCAGGTGGTCCCAGCCGCCGACCGGTGCGGGCGGCTGGTTCTGGTAAGCGGCCAGCCACAGCGGGTAGCGGGTGAACGCGTTGGTGTTGTCCATGCGCTCGTACCAGAAGTAGCGGTAGGTGTACAGCATCGGCGTGCGCCCGGTGCGCGCTTCCAGCTCGGCCATGAAGATCTGGGTCCACGCCGCGAGCTGCACCGGGCCGAGGCCCTCGTTGACCTCGAGGTCGAGCACCGGCGGCAGCTGGTTACGCGGGCCGGCGTTGATGGTGTCGGCGAAGTGGCGCGCTTGCGCGATCGGGTCGGTGGCCGGGCGGGCGTAGTGGTAGGCACCGACCTTGATGCCGGCCTCGTTAGCAGCCTGCGCATCCTGAGCGTAGAAGTCGTTGACGTAGCTTGTGCCCTCGGTCGCCTTGATGAAGGCGAACTGCTGGCCGCCCGGCCCTGCGACCATGCGCCAGTCGATCGGACCACCGCCCGGGTGCTGGTGGGCGGCGACGTCGACGCCGTTAATCAGACCGGGCAACGCCTGCGCGTCGGCAGACTTCTGCCCAAACGGGCTGACGACCAGCAGCGTAAAGGTCAGGGCGGCGGTAACGACGGCGGCGAGAAGCGCCTTGAGTGTGTTCTGGTGCGCGTTGCGCGCGTGCTTAAGCGTCCGAGGTGCGTGCATATCCGGCACTTTAGCGCACTCAAGTCACAACTTTCACACCTGACACACCGGTGGGCGTCGAAAAGCGCGCTAGAGCGAGCCGGCGAGGCGGGCGCGCTCGATGACTGCGGGCAGTTCGGCGACCACCTTGTCCACGTCCGCAGCGGTGGTGGTGCGGCCGAGCGTAAGCCGCAGCGCGCCCATGCCGTCCTCGGTGGCCACGCCCATCGCCTCGAGCACGTGCGACAGGCGGTGCACGCCCGCCGAGCAGGCCGAACCGGCGGAGGCTTCAATGCCGAGCGAGTCGAGCAGCATGAGCATGGATTCCGCCTCCGCGCCCGGGAACATCAGGTGCGCGTGCCCAGGCAGGCGCGGCTCCGGGGTGGTGACCAGCGTGTTCGGCACAGCGGCGACGATGCGCTCGATGAACTCGTCGCGCAGCTTCGCCAGGCGTGCATTTTCCGCCTCGCGTTCAGCCAGCGCCTCGCGCAGCGCGGCTGCGGTGGCAGCTGCTGCCGCCACGTCGACCGTGCCCGGGCGCAGGCCCCGCTCCTGCCCGCCGCCAAGCAACACCGGAGCCGGCACTGGCGAGCGGCGCGCGAGCAGGATGCCGCTGCCGCGCGGTCCGCCAAACTTGTGCGCGCTAGCCGCGAGTGTGGTCGCGCCGCTGTCATGGAAGTGCACGTCCTCTTTGCCCACGGCTTGCACCGCGTCGATGTGCAGCGGGGTGCCAGCCTCCGCGGCGCGCTCGGCGGCCTCGCGCACGGGCTGTACCGCGCCGGTCTCGTTGTTCGCCCACATCATGGTGGCCACGGCGGCCGGGGTATCCAAGGCGCTCAAGTCGCGGAGGTGCCCGCCGCGATCCGGCTCCAGCCACGCGACCTCGGCCCCTTCAGTCTGTGCTAGAGACTTGACTGTCTCGAGGACTGCCGAGTGCTCAATCGTGCTCGCCACCACCCGGTTTGTGCCCGCCGCTTCTCGACGCGCCCGGTACAGACCCCGCACCGCAATATTGTCCGCCTCGGTACCCGAGCCAGTGAAGACCACCTCGACCGGGTCTGCGCCCAAAAGCTCCGCGATGTCCTCGCGGGCTTGCGCGAGCACCGCATTGGCCGCGCGTCCCGAGGCGTATTGGCCGCCGGGGTTGACGGCGGCTGCGTGTTCGACCCAGGCGTCGATAGCCACCTGGCGCATGGGGGTTGTTGCTGCGTGATCGAGATACACCATGCCGCTTATGGTAGCGGCCGGTGCTCCCTCGCATCGCAGACGTATGCGAGCGCGTCGTCGCCAACGCGCGCGATGACCACCCCGCGCTGCTGCGTGCCCTTGAGCTTGAGCTTCTTGCGCAGCGCGTCCGGATCCACGTTCACCCCGCGCACGAGGATTTCCACCGCGCCCGCATCCATCTCGCGCAGCGCCGCCTTCAGGCGCTTGAGCGGGACCGCGTCAAGCACGCGGAAACCGCTGTAGCCGGGAGGGATCTCCGCGCCGCTCAAGAATGCGATGTGCGGGTCGAGCTGCCACAGCCTGTGCTTCTCCGCCCACGTGCGCACAAGGCCTGCGCGGATGATCGCCCCGTCGGGCTCGATGATCCACTCGCCTGGGTCGCGCACCTCCTCCGACTCCGATGCGTGCTCGTCGCCAAGCCCGCGCACTGTCTCGGCAAAGCCGTCGCTGCGCAGCACGACCGCCTCGCGCCCGCACCCAATCCCAGGCGTGTACAGGCAGGCCTCCTTCACCCCGCTGTCGAGCGAGACCACGCTAACCAGGCCCTCCCACTCGGCGTAGTCGATCCCCGGCGCGCACTTGATCGCCAGCTCCGCGCCCGGGTAGGCCGCGACGAGTGCCGGCAGGGGTGGCTCGAGCTGAGCTGGGTCGGTGATACGTCGGCCATCTTTGCGACGCGCCGGGTCCGCCACGACGACCCCGCCGGATACCCCAGCAATCGTGCTGGCGGGCGCGAGTGCGTCGGCACGCGCGAGCCAGGCGTCCTCGCTCAGGTTGAAGCGCGCCATGCGCAGACGCGCGGCCGAAAGATCCGAGCCGAGCCAGCCGAGCCCCGCCTCGACCATGTGCGGTGCCTCCGAGCCGACGGAGCAGGTCACGTCGTGAACGAAGCTTGCCCCCGCGGACGCAAGCGTGCGGGCGCGGTGGGCGGCAACGAGGGCGGGGGTGGCCTGCTGGGCGGCGTCGGAGTCAGTGAGCCACCACTCGGGGAACTTGCCCGCAGCCTGCCGCTGAGCCGCGATCAGCGCGGAGACCGCACGGGCGTGCTCGCCGAACTCGGCGTCCAAGCGCGCACGGTCGGCGAACACGCTCGCCTTGGTCAGCGCCAGCTCCGGGGCGATCGCCCGGATGCGTTCGGCGTTGGCGGCGAGATAGTCCACCTCAGTCGGGTGAAATGCCATAGCGGCGTCCAATCCGGTCTTTTGGTGTGAAGGTGAAGAATTCGGCGAAGCGCTCGTCGTCGACTGGGTCGCCGATCACCGGGGAGATCGTGGCGTGCTTCGCACTTTCCAGCGTTTCTTCCACGGTGTTGAAGCCCTCGATGAGGCGTAGCTGCGCCCAGGTGGCGGGCGCGAAGCGCACGAGCCCGTGCCGCCACCCCTCCAGCAGCAGCGAGGGCGGGAACCAGTTGGCGTCGTCGGCCTCCCCGGTATTGCCGTCTGGTTCCTGGCCGGTCGGGTTAGCGGCGAGGAAGCTGAAGGTGTCGAACCAGTTGCCGCGCTCGGACTGGCCGACCCACCTGGCGAAGGGCTTGAGCAGGTCGGCACACACGTTGAGGTCGTGGGCGCGCAGTACGTCGGTCAGCGAGATCTCGTGGGATTCCAACAGGAGGCGCTGGTGGTGGAACGGGCGGGCGTCGTCAAGCAGCTGGCCCGCATCGTCGACTGCGAGCAGCGTGCCGGTCTCCTCGAAGAGCTCGCGCACGGCGGCGAAGACGAGCGCGTGCGCCTTGTACTTGGTCACGCCGAGCTGGCGGGCCATGGAAATCGCGCTACGACCGAGCCACAGGTCGCCGTCGTTCCAGGCGCGGCCCGGGAAATCGCGGCTGTCCACCCCGCCGCCGGGGAAAACGGTGACCCCGGGATAGTTCTTCATGCTGAGCACGCGCTCCTGCATCCACACTTCCATCCCCTGGGGTGTGTCGCGCAGCAGCAGCACGGTCGCCGACATTCGCGCACCGTGAAACCCGCTGACCTCGGTGACGTCGATCTCGTCGCCACGGTCAGCAGAGAACGCCCCAACGCTGCGCTGCATGCCTCGACCCATCCTTGAAGGGGCCCCGAGTGCTTCTCGACGCCCCACTCTCCCTACTTCCGGTGCGCCCCAGCACGGGCCGAACGCGCCCGGCGCGCAAAGAAGCGGCCCTCGTCACGGGTCACCTCGATGGGCTGGTGGTAGGCCTTGGAGACGTTCTCGCTGGTGAGCACATCCTCGATGAGGCCCTGGGCGACGACATCGCCCTCGTCGAGCAGCATCGCGTGGGTAAAGCCGTACGGGATCTCCTCCAGGTGGTGGGTGATCATCACCATCGCCGGGGCGTCCGGGTCCAAGGCGAGTTCGCCCAAGTAGGCGATGAGGTCCTCGCGGCCGCCGAGGTCCATGCCGGCGGCGGGCTCGTCCATGATGAGCAGCTCAGGGTTGATCATCACTGCGCGGGCAATGAGCACGCGCTTCTTCTCCCCGTCGGAGAGCGTGCCCCAGCGGCGGTCGATCAGGTGCATCGCGCCGACCTGCTCGAGCACGTCCATCGCCTGGGCGTAATCCATCTCGTCATAGTCCTCGCGCCAGCGCCCGACGATGGCGTATCCGGCCGAGACGACCAGGTCTCCGACTTTCTCGTCATCCGGCACGCGCTGCGCAATCGCCGAGGAGGTGAGTCCAATGGCGGCGCGCAGGTCGCGCATGTCGGTGCGCCCGAGCTGCTCGCCAAGCACAAACGCGGTGCCCTTGGACGGGAACTCGAGCGCAGACGCCATGCGGATCAGGGTGGTCTTGCCCGCCCCGTTGGGGCCGATGACGACCCAGCGCTCATCAAGTTCTACCTGCCAGTCCACCGGACCGACGAGGCGTGCGCCGCCGCGCGAGAATTCCACCCCGCGAAAGTCGATGAGAAGGTCCGGGTCCGTTCCTGGTTCAGTCGCTCGTGCATCATTCACGGTTCCCATTCTGTCCTATTTTCTCTCCCATATGTGGAAGTTGCATCCGGCGCGCCAAAGGGCATCTCTTGCCACCCCCGGTAATTAGGCCCATCTTAGGCAGGTAGAGCGCGACGTCTTTCGCTACTCTTGGCAGTGATACACACGCGACGGACGAGGTAGAGATACAGCATGGTTGCAAGGTTCGGAATTGATGACGTTCGCCCCCAGGTCAGCGGGCGCACGCTCCCCGCAAAGGCGGTCGTCGGCGAGGTGGTGCCGGTCTCCGCGCTCGTGTGGCGCGAGGGCCACGACGCCATCGCGGCCACGCTGGTGATCACCTCCCCCGACGGCGACCAGTACTCGGTGCACATGCACCCGGAGCCCTTCCGCCCGGACTACGTGCACTCCGTCTTCGTGCCGGACGAGCAGGGCCTGTGGCACTTCCGCGTCGACGCGTGGTCCGATGTGATGGCCACCTGGCGCAACGCCGTGACCAAGAAGCTCGACGCCGGGCAGTCCGAAGCCGAGCTAGCCAACGACATCGCCCACGGCATCGAGTTGTTCGAGGCCGCCGCGGAGCAAACCCCGGCGCCAGATAGCGAGGTGCTGCGCGATGTCGCCACCGCGCTTGCCGACGACACGCTGCCGCTTGCCGACCGCATCCACGCCGGCCTGAACGAAGATGTCCTCGACGTGCTGGCGGCCTACCCGCTGCGTGAGCTCGTCACCCACGGCCCCACCTGTGATGTGGCCGTCGAGCGCCGCGCCGCACTGGTGAACTCCTGGTACGAGCTGTTCCCCCGCTCCACCGGCGGGTGGGACGAGGACGGCCGTCCGGTCCACGGCACCTGGGAAACCACCGCCGCCGCGCTCGACCGCGTCGCCGCGATGGGCTTTGACACCGTGTACTTCCCGCCGATCCACCCGATCGGCGAGGTCAACCGCAAGGGCCGCAACAACTCGGTCACCGCCGAGCCGGGCGACGTCGGCTCGCCCTGGGCCATTGGCTCGCAGGACGGCGGCCACGACGCCTTCCACCCCGAGCTGGGTGGCGAGGCGGAATTCCTGGAGATGCTGCGCCACGCCGAGCAGCTCGGCCTGGAGATCGCGCTCGACTTCGCCCTCCAGGCCGCCCCGGACCACCCGTGGGCGGAGGCGCACCCCGAGTTCTTCACCGTGCTCGCGGACGGCACGATCGCGTACGCGGAGAACCCGCCGAAGAAGTACCAGGACATCTACCCCATCAACTTTGATAATGACCCGGAGACCCTCTACGACGAGGTCTACCGCGTCATCATGTACTGGGTGGAGCTGGGCATTTCCACCTTCCGCGTGGACAACCCGCACACCAAACCGGTCAACTTCTGGCACTGGCTGATTTCCAAGGTGCACGAGACGCACCCGGACGTCATCTTCCTCGCCGAGGCCTTTACCCGCCCGCCGCGCATGTACGGCCTGTCCAAGGCCGGTTTCTCGCAGTCGTACACCCACTTCACCTGGAAGGTGAGCAAGGAAGAGCTCACCGACTTTGCGCAGCTGTGCGTCGACGTAGCTGATGTCTCGCGCCCCAACCTGTTCGTCAACACCCCGGATATCCTGCACGCCTCGCTCCAGCAGGGCGGGCCAGCCGCTTTTGCCATCCGCGCGACCCTGGCTGCGACGATGAGCCCGCTGTGGGGCGTCTACTCCGGCTTCGAGCTCTACGAGTCCATCCCCGTGCGCGGCGGCTCCGAGGAGTACCTGGATTCCGAGAAGTACCAGCTGCGCCCCCGCGACTTCGAAGCGGCACTTGAGCGCGGCGAGTCGCTCGAGCCCTACCTCACGCTGCTCAACTCCATCCGTAAACAGCAGCCGGCGCTCCAGCAGCTGCGGCAGATCCGCTTCCACGAGGTGACCAACGACCAGATCCTCGCCTACTCCAAGGTCGACGCCGTTACCGGCAACACCATCGTCGTGGTGGTCAACCTGGATCCCTGGCACACTCAGGAGGGCATGGTGCATATCGACGCCGCCGCGGTCGGACGCGACGAGGGCGAGCCCTTCCAGGTGCACGATCTTGTCACCGGCAACCGCTACGACTGGGGGACGCACAACTACGTCCGGCTCACGCCCCAGAACAACGTGGCGCACATTTTCCGCCTGCCGGAGGTGGCACCGGAGCGTCGAGAAGCATTGGCCTACCGCCAGATCTCTGACCACGACTACCGGCCTTAAGCCCCACACGCATACCTGGAACCCCACAAAGAAAGACAATTATGACCGGCCACGAACTCTCCCCGGAAGCACTCATCCCGGAGCACGACCGCACGCGCCTGCTCCAGTGCAAGCACCACGCGCCGCACGATTTTTACGGCCGCCACACTGTGGCGGGCAACACCGTGGTGCGCACCCGCTTGCTCGGCGCGACGGACGTGCAACTGCTTATCCACAACGACATGATCCAGATGGTTGATACTGGCGACGACATCTGGATCGCCGAGCTCGACGGCGAGCACGCCAGCGACTACCGCCTGCGCGTGACCTACCCCGAGGCGGAGCCGCAAATCGTCGCGGATCCCTATTACTTCCTGCCTTCGGTCGGCTCCCTCGACCTCCACCTCATCGGCGAGGGCCGCCACGAGCGTCTCTGGGAAGCGCTCGGCGCGAACGTCAAGACCTACACCACGGACCTCGGGCAGGTCACCGGCACTGCCTTCGCAGTGTGGGCCCCGAACGCGCGCGGCGTCGCCGTCGTGGGTGATTTCTGCGGTTGGAACCCCAACCAGTACCCGATGCGCTCGCTCGGCTCGACCGGCGTGTGGGAGATCTTCATCCCCGGCATTACCGCCGGCGCGCACTACAAGTTCGCGGTGCAAACTGCCGACGGCAACCGCAAGGACAAGGCTGACCCGCTGGCCAAGGCCACTGTCGCCCCGCCGGAGACCGTCTCCGTGGTCGCCGCGCCCAGCGAGTACGAGTGGCGCGACGCCGACTGGATGCAGAAGCGCCAGGGCATCGACCCGACCAACTCGCCGATGAGCGTCTACGAGTGCCACATCGGTTCCTGGAAGCAGGGCGCGAACTACAACACGCTGCGCGAAGAGCTCGTTCCCTACCTCGTGGAGAACGGGTTTACCCACGTGGAGTTCCTCCCCGTCGCCGAGCACCCCTTCGGCGGCTCCTGGGGCTATCAGGTCACCGGCTACTACGCGCCGACCGCGCGCTGGGGCACCCCAGATGAGTTCCGCGCGCTTGTCGACGAGCTCCACGCCCACAACATCGGCGTCATCGTCGACTGGGTACCCGCCCACTTCCCCAAGGACGACTGGGCACTCGCCCGCTTCGACGGCACCGCGCTCTACGAGCACCCGGACTGGCGCCGCGGCGAGCAGAAGGACTGGGGCACCTACGTCTTCGACTTCGGCCGCAACGAGGTCCGCAACTTCCTGGTGGCTAACGCGCTGTACTGGTGCGAGGAGTTCCACCTTGACGGGCTCCGCGTTGACGCAGTGGCCTCCATGCTCTACCTCGACTACTCCCGCGAGCCCGGCGAGTGGCTGCCCAACCAGTATGGCGGCCGCGAGCACTGGGACGCCGTGCAGTTCCTCCAGGAGATGAACGCCACGGTCCACCGCACCCACCCGGGCGTGGTCACCGTCGCCGAAGAGTCCACGGCCTGGCCGGGCGTGACCGCCCTGACCGAGTCGGACGGCCTGGGCTTCTCTCTGAAGTGGAACATGGGCTGGATGAACGACACCCTCGAGTACTTCTCCCTCGACCCGGTGCACCGTTCCTACCACCACAACGAGATCACCTTCTCGCTGGTCTACGCATTTAGCGAGAAGTACGTGCTGCCGTTTAGCCACGACGAAGTCGTCCACGGCAAGGGCTCGCTATGGACCCGCATGCCTGGCGACGACTGGAACAAGGCCGCCGGCCTACGCGCCCTCTACGGCTACATGTTCTCCCACCCGGGCAAGCAGCTGCTCTTCATGGGCTGCGAGTGGGGCCAGACCACGGAGTGGGACGAGGCCCACTCCATCAACTGGGACAACATCGGCGACGGCTGGGGGCACGAGTACCACCGCGGCATTCAGCGCCTCGTCCGCGACCTCAACCTGGTCTACCGCGACACTCCGGCGCTGTTCTCCCAGGACAACACGCCGATGGGTTTCCAGTGGATCAAGGGCGACGACGCGCAGCACAACATCCTGTCCTACATCCGCTGGGGCGCGGACGGCTCCGCAGTACTCGCCGTGGTCAACCTCTCCGGCTCTTCCCAGCCCAACTACCGGCTGGGCTCGCCGAAGGCCGGCACGTGGGATCTGCTGATCAACACGGACGCGGGCATCTACGGCGGTGCCGACAACCCGCTCGCCGGTGAGGTACACACCGAGCCGACTGCGTGGGACCAGTTCGACCAGTCCCTGAGCCTGCACATCCCGGCGATGAGCGTGCAGCTGTACAAGCTGCGGGGCTAACCCGAGTTACGCCCCCTGGCCCGCCGTGCTCGAGTAGTGCGGCGGGCCAGGTTCGTTTGGGGCTGCGTCGCGAGGAGGGGCGCCGTTTTCCGCCCCTGCGGAATTAGTCTGGCAGTTAGCTGGACAACCAGCGGCGGGGCAACCCACCCCAGCCAGACTAAAACAGCGCGCTGGCCAGATTGGTACGCGCCTGGATCACGCGCGGATCATCGGGCGCAAACAGCGTGAACAGCTCAAGCAGGCGCTCCTTCGCTTCCGGTGCCGTCTTCACGTAGCGCAGCAGGCGATCGAAGGCTTTCTCCGGTGCCCCCGCGACGACCTCTGCGTCTGCGGCGGCGAGTTGCTTCTCCACGTCATCCGGGGCCTGCTCCGCTTCAGCGATCGGGTCAGTCGTGCGGTTCTGCGGGTCAAGTCGACGCAGCACTGCAACCGCCGCCTTTGCTTGCTTGACCGGCTGGTTGTCCGGCTCCTCAGTCAGAATCGCGTCGTAGATGGCGGTGGCTGCGTCGAAGTCGCCGCGGTTGAGCGCCGCGGTCGCCTCATCCAGGCGCGGATCCTCGGGGGTGGCCTCCTCAGCCTCGGGTTCCTCGCCTAAGCCCTGTAGCTGCGGGCCAACGTTAGTGACCAGGGCTTCCACCCACTGCTTGAGCTGCTCTACGGGCTGGTTGCCTTCAAAGTTCGTCACCGGCTGCCCGGCCGCTAGCGCGACGACGGTGGGCAGCGCGCGCAGGCCGAACATCTGGGCCACCTGCGGCGTCGCGTCAGCGTCGACGTAGGCGACCATGAACTTGCGCTGGTTGGCGGCAAGCGTCTTGAACGTCTCCTTGAGCGTCTCGGAGTCCTCCGAGCGCTGCGTGCCGAACATCAGCACAACCGGCACTTGCATCGAGCGCTGGAACGCACGCGCCTCGATGTCTTTCTCATCGACGGTAATAAACGGCTCGAAGCCGCCTTCCTTGAGCTGCTGCTGTGCTTCCTTCTGCTCGACCAGCTTGTTCAGGTCTACTGCCCCGGGACCAAAATCCGGCATTTATGTACTCCTTGTATAGGTTCTATTGTTCTTGGGAGAAGTGCTTCTCCAGCGACGCTACCTTTTGGTGCAACATGTCGGTGTATCCAGGACGGATATCCGCTTTGATCACCAACGATACCCGCGGCGAAACGGCCTCGACCGCCTGCGTTGCGCGCTTGATCACGTCCATGACCTCGTCCCACTCCCCCTCGATCGTGGTGAACATGGCCGTCGTCTCGTGCGGTAGGCCTGATTCGCGGACCACGCGCACTGCGCGCGAAACCGCCTCTGACATCTCTGCGGTGGCGTTATTCGTCACCGTCGGTGCGACTGAAAATGCTGCGATCATGGGCCCAGCCTAGCGCCTCGCCCAGCAGTGTTTGTGCCAATGCCGCCGATCGTCGCCACGGCCTCCTGCATCACGGGGCCAGGCCACCACGTGCGCAACACCCGGCGGAATATTCTGGTTGCACCGGGGACAGACGTAGAACTTGTTCGCCGCGCTCGCACCGATCAGCCGCACGAGGTAGATCTCCCCGTTACTCCAGCTCGGCCCCTCAACCTCCTGGGTGCCAATGAACGTCGAGCCATCGCGCGGGAGCACATACGACGGGGTGATGTTCTGGCGGCGGTTCTTCCTCGGCATCGCGAGAGCCCCCTTTCTAAAATAGGCGCAGCTCGTCGGATTCGATGCCGCGCAGCTCGTCGTAGTCCAGGGTCAGGCAGCGGAAGCCTCGGTCCTCGGCAAGGGTGCGTGCTTGCGGCTTGATTTCCTGGGCGGCGAATACTCCCTCCACCGGCCGGAGCAGTTCGTCACGGTTCAGAAGCTCCACGTAGCGGGTCAGCTGCTCTACGCCATCGATGCCCCCGCGGCGCTTGATCTCTACGGCCACGGTCTTACCGTCGGCATCCCGCGCGAGCAGGTCGACCGGGCCGATCGCTGTGGGGTACTCGCGGCGAACAAGGCTGTAGCCCTCTCCCAGCGTGGTGATGTGCTCCGCAAGCAGCTCTTGCAGGTGGGTTTCCACCCCGTCTTTGACCAGGCCGGGGTCCTCGCCGAGCTCGTAGGTCGAATCCGCTACGATCTCTTCGATCGTGATGCGCAGCTGCTCGCCCTTCGGGTTCTCTACAATCCAGAGCGCCTCGCCGGTGTCCTCACCGTCGATATCAAGCACTGCTTCTTCCTTCACCGTGCACGGCGGCGTCATCCAGTTCAATGGCTTGTAGGCACGGTCGTCGGCATGTACAGAGACCGACCCATCAGACTTGAGCAGGATCAACCGCAGTGCAGACGGCAGGTGTGCCGCGAGGCGGCCGACGTAGTCGACAGAGCAACGAGCTATGACAAGACGCATGTCCCACAGACTACCGCCCGGGCAGGCGGTGAGGGCAAGCAGGCTAGGCCTTGCCGCGCTGCACCCGCTGCGTCAGCGCGCGGATGTCTATCCGCTCTTGTCGACGATCCGGCGCGGACTCCACCCAAGAAATCAGCGCCATCTCGACGTGGCGCTCGGCAGCGAACTCGAAATCGCCCTCCGGGCAGGTCAGCTCCAGTACTGTTGTGACGCCGGGCATGATCATCCGCTCGTCCGCGCTCAGCTCGCGCACGCCGTTGAACGTCAGCTCGCGACGATCAAAAGACACGTCGTAATTCGACGACAGGGAGCGCAGTTTATAAAACTGCAGCTCCTCCCCCGTGTATTTGACCACCCCGTGGCGCCAGCCCCGCACACCCGTGGCGGGCAGCTTGCGGATCAACCCGCGCGCCCCCGCGTTGCGGAACATGGCAAAACGCCAAATGGCGATGCCCGCGACGCCAACGACGATAAGCAGCACCACAGAGAGGATGATCTCCATGACAACCTCCCCGCAAGATTTCAATATTTGGCGTCGACCCCGTCGACTCAGCCGGTACTTCGTCGTTTAGCAGTAATCCTACTTCGCGCCTCGACGGTTGCCAACCGCACACTTGTCGTGCAACACAATGCGAATCACCCCCGCCTACCTTGCGGTATGCGGGGGTGCTTGCGGTGGTACGGGCGTGTGACGCCCCTCCTTGTAAGGCGAGTGGCCTAGCGGGACTCGTTGCGGCGCACCGCAGCGAGCTCCGCCTCGGACCTGTGCTTCACGTCCTCGTCCTGTGCCTCCAAGCCGGATTCTGCCTCAGCAGAATCCACCTCGTCGGCAAAGATCGCGTAGTCAGCAAGGACGGTCACCTTATCGCCCTGCACGGAGAGGAACCCGCCCTGCACAGCGGCGACGATGCGGTCGCCGCTGATGGGACGGATGGTCACCACACCGTTCTCCTTGAGCTGGCCAAGGAACGGCTCGTGACCTGGCAGCACGCCGATCTCACCTTCGATGGTCTGGGCGGTGACGATGCTGGCCGGACCCGACCAGAGCATACGATCCACCGACACCAGTTGAGCGGTAAGTTCAGCCATGTCTGCCTCCTAGCCCTGCAGCTTCTGGTACGCAGCCTCGACGTCGTCGAGACCACCAAGGTTGCTGAAGGCCTGCTCCGGGTAGGCGTCGAACTCGCCCTCGCAGAGCTTGTCGAAGGCCTCGATGGTCTCCTCGAGCGGCACGTAGGATCCCTCGTCGCCGGTGAACTTCTTCGCGACGAAGAAGTTCTGGCCGAGGAAGCGCTGCAGCTTACGTGCACGCATAACGGTGATCTTGTCCTCTTCGGACAGCTCGTCCATACCGAGGATGGCGATGATGTCCTGCAGCTCCTTGTTCTTCTGCAGAATACCGATCACCTTCTGCGCGACAGCGTAGTGACGCTCGCCGACGATGCCCGGCTCCAGGATGCGAGAGGTCGAGGTCAGCGGGTCCACTGCCGGGTAAATACCCTTGGAGGCAATGGAACGCGAAAGCTCGGTGGTCGCATCCAGGTGGGCGAAGGTGGTTGCCGGTGCCGGGTCGGTGTAGTCATCGGCCGGCACGTAGACAGCCTGCAGCGAGGTAATGGAGCGGCCCTTGGTGGAGGTAATGCGCTCCTGCAGGACACCCATCTCGTCAGCCAGGGTGGGCTGGTAGCCCACGGCGGAAGGCATACGACCCAGCAGGGTCGAGACCTCGGAACCGGCCTGGGTGAAGCGGAAGATGTTGTCAATGAACAGCAGCACGTCCTGGTTCTGCACATCGCGGAAGTACTCCGCCATGGTCAGGCCGGACAGAGCGACGCGCATACGCACCCCTGGCGGCTCATCCATCTGGCCGAAGACAAGGGCGGTATCCGGAAGGACGCCCATGTCCTCCATCTCGAGGAAGAGGTCGGTGCCCTCACGGGTACGCTCGCCGACGCCGGCGAAGACGGAGGTACCGGAGAACTCGCGGGCAATACGGGTAATCATCTCCTGGATGAGCACCGTCTTACCCACACCAGCACCGCCGAAGAGGCCGATCTTGCCACCCTTCACGTACGGGGTGAGCAGGTCGATGACCTTAATGCCGGTCTCGAGGATCTCGGTCTTGCCCTCGAGGTCCTTGAACGCCGGGGGCTCGCGGTGGATGCCCCAGCGCTCGCCGTCCTGGCCCACGCTCGGGTCGTCCAGGCACTGGCCGAGTGCGTTGAACACGTGGCCCTTGACCTGGTCGCCGACCGGGACAGAGATCGGGTTGCCGGTGTCGCGCACCTTCGCGCCACGCACCAGGCCGTCGGTCGGAGCCATGGCGATGGTGCGCAGGAGGTTGTCGCCCAGGAACTGGGCAACCTCAAGCACGATCGTGCGGGACATGCCCTCGAGCTCGATGTCGACCTCGAGTGCGTTGTACAGAGCGGGCAGCTCGCCGCGCGGGAACTCCACGTCGACGACTGCGCCAATTACGCGAACGACGCGCCCGTTGTCAGAACCCGCCGGGTTCTGCGCGGACTGTGCCTCGCGGGCTTGTGCCTGGGTGTCGGCCTCGCCCGTTGGCTCATCGTTGCGCTCATCAAAAGATTGAGCAGTAGTCATGATTTAGTCACTTTCTCCACTACCGGACAGCGCGCCAGCGCCGCCGATAATCTCGGTGATTTCCTGGGTGATTTTTGCCTGACGGGCTTGGTTAGCCTCACGCGACAGGTTGTTCGCCAGATCGGTGGCGTTATCCGTCGCGTTCTTCATCGCCGTACGGCGAGAAGCGGACTCCGCAGCCGATGCTTCCAAGAAGATCGAGTAGAGCGACCTGGAAACATATGCCGGAAGCAGCTCAGCAATGAGCGTGTCCGCATCCGGCTCGAAGCTCATATCCGGGTGCACGGCACCGGTCTGCTCCAGCATGCTCTTCTGTTCGTACTCGAATTCCTCGAGGACGGGCTCGATGGGGAGCAGCTGGTGAACGTGTGCTTCCTGCGAGAGCATGGACACGAACTGGGTGTAGACAACGTGTACCTGGTCGAAACCACGCACTGCCTCCCCTTCGGGGCTGTTGAGCCCCTCGCGCCACTTGGCGGAGTCCTCGGAACCGGCCATGAAACCATCGATCATGTGGCGGCGCACGTCGTGCGTGCCCTCCCACGATGGCTTCTGCGACCAGCCGGTCCATGCACCAGCGACATCCATGTCACGGAAACGGTAGTGGGTCACGCCCTTGTTTCCGGTGATGTAGCGAACCACTTCGTAGCCGGCGTCCTTGAGCATGCGCTCAAGCTCTGCCGCCTTCTTCAACACGTTGTGGTTGTAGCCGCCAGCCATACCGCGGTCGGAGGTGACCACGAGGATTGCTGCGACTCGACCGTTCTCACGCTCACGGAGCATGGGGTGGTCGAGGGAGCTCGCAGCCGCGAGGCGTTCCATGACGTCTTGCATCTCGTCCGCGTACGGCTTCGCCGCAGCGACGCGAGCCTGGGCCTTGGTGATCTGCGAAGTCGCGATCAGCTCCTGGGCCTTGGTGATCTTCTTCGTGGAGTTGACTGACCGGATGCGGTCACGCAATTCGCGAAGTGTTGCCATGGTGTGTGTTCCTCCCTTCCTTTATGTAGGTCCTAAATTCCGCTTGCCGCAGAACTAGGATTGGCTGACTTTGAGCTGGTTCTTGGAAACTTCGCCGGCATCCAGGGGCTGTGCCTCCGGCTCGCGCACGATGCGCTCGCCAGAAGATGCCTGGAAGGTGCGGGAGAACTCTTCGTTGACGCGCTTGATGGCGTCCTTCGAAGCGTCGTCCAGCGCCTGGCCGCCCTCGATCTGCGAGTAGACCTCGGGAGCGGAGGAGCGGATCGCCTCCTGCAGCTCGACCTCGTAACGGCGCACATCTTCGACGGGAACGACGTCGAAGAGGCCCTCGTTCGCGGCCCAGATGGAAACAATCTGGTACTCGACTGCCTGCGGCGCGTTCTCGGACTGCTTGAGCAGCTCGACGAGGCGCTGACCACGCTCCAGCTGCTTCTTGGAAGCAGCATCCAGGTCGGAAGCGAAGGCGGCGAAGGCCTCGAGATCGCGGTACGCGGCAAGGTCAAGACGGAGGTTACCGGCGACCTTCTTCATACCCTTGGTCTGTGCGGCACCACCGACACGGGAGACGGAAATACCCACGTCGATAGCCGGGCGCACGCCCTGGTTGAACAGGTCGGACTGCAGGAAGACCTGGCCGTCCGTAATGGAGATGACGTTGGTCGGAATGAACGCGCCCACGTCGTTAGCCTTGGTCTCAATGATCGGCAGCGCGGTGAGCGAGCCGGCACCCAGCTCGTCGTTCAGCTTCGCTGCGCGTTCCAGCAGACGGGAGTGCAGGTAGAAGACGTCACCCGGGTAAGCCTCGCGGCCCGGCGGACGACGCAGCAGCAGCGAGATGGCACGGTAGGCCTCAGCCTGCTTGGTCAAGTCATCGTAGATGACCAGGACGTGCTTGCCCTGGTACATCCAGTGCTGGCCCAGGGCGGCACCGGAGAACGGTGCGAGCCACTTGAAGCCTGCGGAGTCGGACGCCGGTGCAGCCACGATCGTGGTGTACTCGAGCGCACCGTGATCCTCCAGGGTCTTGCGCACACCAGCGATGGTGGAGCCCTTCTGGCCCACCGCCACGTAGATGCAGCGCACCTGCTTCGACGGGTCACCGGTCTCCCAGAACGGCTTCTGGTTGAGGATGGTGTCGATGCAGACCGCGGTCTTACCAGTCTTACGGTCACCGATGATGAGCTGACGCTGGCCGCGGCCGATCGGGGTCATGGCGTCGATCGCCTTCATACCCGTCTGCAGCGGCTCCTCGACCGGCTGGCGGTCGAGCACGCCTGCGGCCTGGAGCTCCAGGGCACGCTCTTCTTTGGACTCGATCGGGCCAAGGCCGTCAATCGGCTGACCCAGGGGGTTGATTACGCGACCAAGGAAGTCCTCCCCAACGGGGATGGACAGGACCTCGCCCGTCCGCTTGACTTCGTCGCCTTCTGTCAGGGACTCAAAGTTACCCAGAACCACAACACCGATGGAATCGGTCTCAAGGTTCTGTGCGACGCCAATGACGCCATTCGGGAACTCGAGCAGCTCGTTCGTCATGCACCCTGGCAGCCCGGAAACCTGGGCAATACCATCTGCAGCCGAAGTCACCACGCCGACCTCCTCACGGGAGGCCTCCGCGGAGTAGCTCGAGGTGTAGTTCGCTATCGCGCTACGGATCTCATCGGAGGAGATCGTCAGCTCCGCCATGTTCTTCCTGCTCTCGGTAGTTTCTTCCAGCATTATCTTCGTTCTTAGAGGGTCGCGTTCGCGGCAACGTCGGTGCGCAGGCGGGCAAGCTTGCCGCGCGTGGAACCGTCAATTACCTCATCGCCAACACGGATAACCATCCCGCCGAGGAGGCTGGGGTCAACCTCGGAGTGGATAGCAATCTCACGACCGTAAATCTTCTCAAGCTTCTGCGTCAGGACGTCACGCTGAGAGTCATTAAGTCCCTCAGCAGTGGCGACACGTGCCACGGTCTTGCCGCGCAGGTCGGCGAACTCGGTGGCCAGTGCCACCAGGTCGTCCACCGGGTTGTGACGCGGCCGGCCGATGACCTGCAAAGCCAAAGCCTCGGTGAACATCGTCACCTTGCCGTAAATCACGTTAGCCAGCAGCCCTCGCTTCTTCTCGGACACCGCAGTGCGGTCCGACAACAGCTGGGTCAGATCTTTCTCGCGCTCCAGCAGGGTGGAGAGCTGGTACAGCTCCTCCTCTACCTGCTCGAGCTTGCCGTCCTTCTCAGCACCGCGCGCAATCGCGCGACGCCCAAGGTTGACAAGCCCGGTGCGGAACTCGCGCGGCGTGGACCACTCCTGCTCCGCTGCTGCCAGCAGAATCTGCAGGGTCGGCTCCGCGACCTTCCCACCAAACACGTCGCGCATGACGCCGGTGCGCTGTTCGCCGGTGACCGAGCTATCGGCAACGGCGATGCGCAGCGCGCGCTCCCCGTCGAGCTGATCAACGATGAGGAACAGTTCCGCGCCGACGTTCATCGCAGTAGCGACGGCGTTGTCGGAGTTCTGGATCAGCTGATCGAGCTGTTCCGAGACCTTTGCTTGTGCTTCGCGACTCGCTGCCTTCATCTCGCCTACTTTCTCGTCGAGACGTTGTCGAGCTCAGAGAGGAAGGAGTCGATCGTGTTCGAGCGACGGGTCGAATCCGACAGCTCGGTGCCCAGCAGACGCTCGGCGAGGTTGATCGAGTTCTGGCCCAAGTCGTTACGCAGCTCGGCAACGACCTGCTCACGGGAAGCCAAAAGCTGCTTCTCTCCAGCTTCTACAATGCGCTTGGACTCGGCCTCAGCGCGCTCACGGGATTCCGCCTCGATCTCCTTGCCCTTTGCACGGGCAGCTTCACGGATCGCAGCGGCCTCGGCGCGTGCCTCGGCGAGCTCTGCATTGTTCTTTTCCAGGGCAGCCGACGCTTCAGCCTGGGCAGCCTGAGCGCGCTCAATGCCACCCTTGATTTGGTCTTCGCGCTCCGCCAACACTTCCTGGAACTTCGGAAGCACATACTTCCAGAAGAGCAAGAAGACGATGATGAAGACGACAAGCGACCAAACCACGTCGTACGCAGCGGGGAAGAGAATGGAAGGTTCCGACGTAAACGGAATGTCCTCCGACCCCTCAGCCGCCACGAGAAATTCGTTGACGTTAGTCATTGGTTGCTCCTGTTCTAAAAAATGGACTCTTATCGCTAGGTTGGCTAGCTCTTCTTAGAACAGGAAGCCGGCAACAAGGCCGATGAGGGCAAGTGCCTCAACGAAGGCGATACCCAGGAACATGGTGGTACGCAGCTGGCCAGCCATCTCCGGCTGACGAGCCATGCCCTCGACGGTCTTGCCGACGAGCATACCGATACCGATACCAGGGCCGATGGTTGCGATGCCGTAGCCGATGGACTGCAGACCGTCGAAAGCGGTGACAGTCTCGTTTGCCTGGGCGAGGATGATGTCGTTCATGTGAAAGTCGTTCCCTTTCTAGGTGCTCCCCCGCGTCCTTAGTGCAGGAGGGCGAGTGACAATGTGGAGGGGTTATTCAGTTAGGCCAGTTGGTCGCGCCTTTGTTAGTGCGCATCCGCGTGCAACGAGAGCTCAATGTAGACCGCCGTCAGCAGAGCAAAGATGTATGCCTGCAGGAAGATGATGATCAACTCGTAGAGCGTGAACAGGATCGCTGCAATGATGGTCAGGCCACTGAGCCCGGTCCATGCGTTGAGCTGCCAGAAGAAGAAGTTCGTGGCAGAGTACAGCAGGACCAGAATGATGTGGCCGGCCAGGAAGTTCGCCATGAGACGAAGTGCCAGGGTGACCGGACGCAGAATGAACGTCGAGAAGATCTCGATCGGCACCACCAGGAGGTGGAGGAACCAAGGCAGTCCAGGAATGACGGTGGAGTGCTTGAAGTAAGCAATGCCGTAGCGCTGCACGCCTGCGTAGATCATCGCAATGTAGGCAACACCAGCCAGCACGATCGGCATACCGATACGCGCGTTAGGCGAGATGTTGAGGAAAGGAATGATCGTCGCAGCATTCATGAACAGGATGGTGAAGAAGATGGTGGCGATAAGCGGAAGGAATCGCTTGCCGTCCTTCTTCCCCAACGTGTCTTCTGCGATGTGGATGCGAACAAAGTCCACACCCATTTCTGCGAAGTTTTGCAGCCCCTTAGGAACCAGCTGTGGCTTCCTAAAGGCAATAGCAAAGAGGATCACAAGGATCGCTGCCACAAGGAGGCGAACGAGCATGATGCGATCCAGCGCGAACCATCCATTGGCAAAGTCTTCACCAATGAACTGGCCGTACGTGTGCCCCGGGAAAAATTCTGGACCAAGTTCGGGTGCGTGAAAACTACCCTTCATGGCCAAAGTTGTAACGCTCAGCGTTCTCTCCCGTTCTCGGGCCGCATCCGGTGTGAATGCGGTGCGATGGACGTCTTCATCAAAGCTGTCACCCGCGGCGGACTCCGTCGCACATCTGCTACCGCGGGGACAGGGGAGTCTTTAAAAGGCAGCGTGAGCCAGCTTTCGCTGAGCAGTCCCCTGCCTCAAGTATGCCCGTCGGATACTTTAACAGGTCGTCGTGAGTTTCCTGGACTTTGGGGGTCGTGCCACCTATATGTCACTGCCTCCCACCCGTTTTCGGGGTAAAGTGCCACCATAACCAGCATGTTTACCCCCTTGTAATGTCTGTCACATACCGCCAAACAGGGGTAGTTGTTCGCGGCCATGCGCTACCCCGCCGTCGCACGTGCCCAAGGCACTTGTCGACGAGCGCTGCCCCCGTCTCCTAGCTCAGGTAAGCGGTACGCGAGGTGATCACACCCCACGCCTCTGCGGTGAGCGCCACCACGAGGGCGGCCAGCGTGGTCACACCGAATGCGGTGTTGTCGTAGAAGTCGAACCCGCGCAGCCACACGAAGAGCAGAATCAAGACCACCATCTTGACTAGCCAGCCGCCGAGCACCACCGCCATGGTCATGCTCGGGGTCGAGTTCGACGTGGCCAGCACCGTCGCCGCGGTGGCGAGCACGAAGCCGCCGCCGATCGCCACACCCATGAGCACGCCCCAGATGCCGGGCAACTCGCGCGCCGCGCCCCATGCCATGAGGCTGATCAACGTCAGCGCCACCAGCGCACCCGCAGCGATCTTCAGGGCGCGGGTAATAGGCAGTCGCTGGTCGAGGAATTCCTCGGTGTCACGCACCTCGAGGTCGGGCTGTGCATTGCTGGGGTCCGGCGTGGAAGTACTCACGAAGCGACATCTTACCCAACGGCCAGCACTTCCCTATTGCGTGCTCCCCCGTGGGATGCGCGTCGGCCCGATCTTGCCCGCGCGGAGCGGCACAAGAGTGAGCAGGAACGCCGCGAGCAGGAGCACCAGCGTAAAGAGCACCGCCGCGCGGGTCGGCACCACCGAGAAACTCACCGCACCGAAGGCCACAGCGGCGACCCAGAGGTAGAGCACCACTACTGTGCGACGGTGCGTGTGCCCAAGCCGCAAAAGCCGGTGGTGGATGTGGCCCGAATCCGCGGCAAAGGGGCTTTGGCCACGAGCGGTGCGCCGCACGACGGCCCACAGCAGGTCCACCACCGGCAGCGCGATCGCGGCGAGCACCACGATGATCGGACTGACCAGCGCCACCAGATCAGCAGTCCCGTAGAGGGACATGTTGATCTTGCCGGAGGCAGAAATCGACGCCGCGGCGAGCAGCAACCCGATGAGCATCGCGCCGGAGTCCCCCATGAAGATCCGCGCGGGCTCAAAGTTGTGCGGCAGAAAGCCCGCACAAATCCCCACCAGCGCGGCGCAGATGATCGCTGGCGGGTAGGCCGAGACCGCGCCGCCCTGCTCGTGCAGCACGGTGAGCGAAAAGACCAGGATCGCGCTTCCCGCGATCATGCCGACGCCTGCGGCGAGCCCATCGATGCCATCGACAAAGTTCACGGCGTTGACCAAGAGCACGGTAAAGATCGCTCCGAGCGCCATGCCTTGGACCTGGTCCAGAATCAAGGTGGTTCCCTCACCAAAGGGCAGGAAGAAAACGGTAAAGGAAATGCCCATGACGCTCATGACGATGGCGGCGAGGAACTGCCCGAGCAGCTTCGTCAGCGCGCCGAGTTCGTAGAGGTCGTCGACAATGCCCACGACCACGATGGCGAAAGCTCCCGCGAGCACCGCCGTCATCTCCGGGGTAATTGGCGCGAACCCGCGGGTCAACGCGGGCAGCTGCTGGGCAAGAAAGACCGCGCAGACGAAGCCAGTGAACATGGCGAGCCCGCCAACCGAGGGGGTGGGCTGAGTATGCACGTCGCGCTTGCGGATCTCCGCAACCCTCCCGGTGCGCACGAGCAGCGAGCGCACCGGCCCCGTGGCTAAGTAGGTAATTGCCGCCGCGACCAGGAGCACCAGGCCGAGCTCGCGCAGCGGCACTCCCGCTCCGGTCATCTCCTAGTGCCTCCGCAACTGCTCCGGGTCAAGGTTTAAGACTTCACCGATGCGCTCGGCGCTGATCGCTGCCTCGCGCAAGACCACCGGCTGCGGCCCGGAGATATCCACGATCGTCGACGGCTCCCCCACCTGCGCGTCCCCGCCATCGAGGTAGATGCCAACGGCGTCGCCGAACTGCTGCTTCGCGTTCGCGGCGTTGAGCGCGGGCGGGTTGCCCGAGATATTCGCCGAAGACACCGCCATCGGCCCGGTGCGCTGCAAAAGCTCGAGCGCGAGCGGTTGGTTCGGCATGCGCAGCAACACGGTGCCGCGGGTATCGCCGAGGTTCCACGGCAGGCTCGGCGCCTCCGGCACAACAATGGAGAGCCCTCCGGGCCAAAACGCCTCAACCAAGATCTTCGCGGTGTCCGAAAACTCGCGCACGAGCCCCTGAATCGTGGTCCAGGAGCCGACGAGCACCGGCACCGGCATGTCCGGGCCGCGTCGCTTGGTGGCAAGCAGCTTCGCCACCGCGTCGTTGTTGAACGCGTCCGCGCCAATGCCGTAGACCGTGTCGGTCGGCAGCACGATGCACTGGCCTGCCTGCACGGCGTCCACCGCGGCACTCAGGCCTGCTTCGCGCTCGTCCGGCTCGAGACAGTGATAGATTTTGCTCCCCATTGGGCTCCTTTACTCCCGTATCGCGTTAAAGCTTACTCGCACACACAAACCGCTCCCGCCCGGCCAAATCGCGCAGCGGCTCCGGGGCGGAAAAGCCACCGGATGCGGCGATGACCGCGCGCGTGCTTTCCGACGTCGCGTCGTCGTGCTCCACGCCCAACCAGCCACCCGGACGCAGCAGTTGTGCTGCGACCGGGACGAGTCCGCGGATGGCGTCCATGCCATCGGGCCCGGAGAAGACCGCATCGTGCGGGTCGTGGTAGACCTCAGGGTCCAGGTCGGGCGTTTCCGGCACGTATGGCGGGTTCGCCACCACCAGATCGACGCGTCCGCGCAGCTCCGGGAGGAGTCCCGGGTCGGTCATGTTGGCGTCGATAAGCGAAAGGCGCACGTTGTGGCTGGCCGCATTGCGCGCAGCAAACTCGCGTGCGGTGGCCGAAAGCTCGACGGCGTACAGCTGGGCTTCGGGGATGTGGTGGCCGATGTAGATCGGCAGCGCCCCGGAGCCAGTGCCCAGGTCCACCACGACCGGACGCGGCGTATCCGCGAGCGTGCGCACCGCCCAGTCCGCGAGCACCTCGGTCTCGGGGCGCGGGATGAACACGCCCGGACCAACCTCGAGCTCGAGGGGGCCAAAGGGCGCGGTGCCGGTGATGTGCTGTAGCGGTTCGCGGGTGGCGCGTCGCGCGACGGCGGCCTCGAAGGCCTGGGAGAACTCCTGTGTGACCTCGGCAAACAGCACGCCCATCGGGCTGGTGCCAGCGATGTGGGCGGCGAGCAAACGGGCGTCGACGTCGGGGGTGGGCACGCCGGCGTCGGCAAGCAATGCCGACGCCCGCGCGAGTACCTCCCGCATCGCGGGCCTACTCTGCTTCAAGGCGCTCCTGGCGCTCGTGGGCCTGCAGGGCGGTGATCAGGTCGTCCAGGTTGCCGTCCAGCACCGAATCCAGGTTGTTGGCCTTGAAGTTGATGCGGTGATCGGAGATGCGGTTTTCCGGCCAGTTGTAGGTGCGGATGCGCTCGGAGCGGTCCATGGTTCGCACCTGGGACGCGCGGCCCTCGGCCTCCGCAGCCTCGAGCTTCTCGCGCTCCAGCTGCTCAAGGCGGGCCTGGAGCACCTGCATCGCACGCGCACGGTTTTGAATCTGCGAACGCTCGTTCTGGCAGGTCACCACGATGTTTGTGGGCAGGTGAGTGATGCGCACCGCCGAGTCGGTGGTGTTCACACCCTGGCCGCCCTTACCGGAGGAACGGTAGACATCCACGCGAATGTCCTTTTCATCGATGTTGACGCTTTCGACCTCGTCGGCCTCCGGGAAAACGTACACGCCCGCCGCTGAGGTCTGGATACGCCCCTGCGACTCGGTGACCGGCACGCGCTGGACGCGGTGCACGCCACCCTCGAACTTCAGCTTCGACCAGGCTCCGTCGCGCGAAGGGTTCTTCGCCTTGACCGAGACCGTCATGTCCTTGATGCCGCCCAGGTCAGTTTCCGCTGCGTCGAGCACGTCCCACTTCAGGCCGTGCTTTTCGCAGTACTTCTGGTACATGCGGGCCAGGTCGCCGGCGAAGAGCGCGGCTTCCTCGCCGCCTGCGCCTGCCTTGAGCTCCATGATGACGTCGTCGCCGTCGTGCTCGTCGCGCGGCGCGAGCAGGTCAGCGAGCTGCTCCTCCAGCTCCACGATCTCTGCGGCGAGGCGCTCGGCCTCCTCGGCGAACTCCTTGTCCTCGCTGGCCATCTCGGAGGCGGCCTCGTGGTCGTCCTTGGCCTGCTGGAGCGCGTCGTTGGCCTTGATGATCGGCTGCAGCTCCGCGTAGCGCTTGGACAGCTTGCGGAAGAGCTGCTGGTCCGAGGTCACCTCCGGGTCGCTCATCTGCGCCTGGATGCCCTGGTATTCAGCGACGTAGTCATCAACCAGTGAGACTTCGTTTGCCATTTACTTGTACTCCTCCGAGTCCTGGTCAGCGACCATCGGCGCGGAGTTAGCCACGCCCATGAGGAACTCACCGTTGGATTTCGTCTTCTTCAGCTGCTTAATCAGCATATCGATCGACTGCTGCGGATCCAGCGCCGACAGGATGCGACGCAGCTTGTGCATCACGCGCGCCTCCTCCGGGCTCATCAGCAGCTCGTCCTTGCGGGTGCCGGAGGGGTTGACGTCCACTGCCGGGAAGACACGGCGCTCCGCGATCTTGCGGTCCAGCTTCAGCTCCGCGTTGCCGGTGCCCTTGAACTCCTCGAAGATCACGGTGTCACCGGCCGAGCCGGTCTCCACCATCGCGGTGGCGATAATCGTCAGCGAGCCGCCCTCTTCAATGTTGCGGGCAGCACCCAGGAAGCGCTTCGGCGGGTACAGAGCGTTCGAGTCCACACCGCCGGAGAGGATGCGGCCGGACGCCGGCGAGGAGTTGTTGTACGCACGGCCCAGGCGAGTGATCGAGTCGAGCAGGACGACGACGTCCTGGCCCATCTCCACCAGGCGCTTCGCGCGCTCGATCGCCAGCTCCGCAACCGCGGTGTGCTCTGACGGCGGGCGGTCGAAGGTCGAGGCAATAACCTCGCCCTTCACACTGCGCTGCATGTCGGTGACTTCCTCGGGGCGCTCGTCCACCAGCACGACCATGAGGTAGCACTCCGGGTTGTTCGTCGCGATCGCGTTGGCAATGTTCTGCAGGATCGTCGTCTTACCGGCCTTCGGCGGGGAGACGATCAACGCGCGCTGGCCCTTACCAATCGGCATGACCAGGTCGATCACGCGCGTGGTGAGGATCTTCGGCTCGGTCTCCAGGCGCAGGCGCTTGTTCGGGTACAGCGGGGTGAGCTTGTGGAACTCGGCGCGCTGCTTCGCTTCCTCCGGGTTCATCCCGTTGACCGAGTCAACGCGGACGAGCTGGTTGTAGCGCTGGCGGTTGCGTCCCGAGCCGTGCGAGTGGCCCTGGCCGTTCTGGCGGACCTGACCGATGACCGCGTCGCCGGCGCGCAGGCCGTTCTGGCGCACGAGCTTCTGGTTGACGTAGACGTCAGCGTTGTTCTTGCGGTAGCCGGTGGTGCGGATGAACGCGGCATTGTTATCCACGATGTCCACAATGCCGGCGACTTCCTGCAGCTCCTCCGGGTCCAGCTGCTGGTTGTTGTCCTGCTGGTTGTGCTGGTTATCACGGTTGCGGTTCCGGTTCCGACGGTTGCGGCGCCCGCGGCGGCCGCCCTGGTTGCCGTCGTCATTGTTGTCCCGGTTGTTGTTGCGCCCGCCGCGGTTGTTCTGCTTATTGTTACGGCCGCCGTTGTTGTCCCGGTTGTCGCGGTCGCGCTGCTTCCCGTCGCCCCCGTGGTCCTGCTCGCTGTCGCCGTGCTGATCGTTGCCGTGCTGGTTGTCTCCGTGCTGGTGATCACCGTGCTGATCGTTGTCGTGGCGGGCCCGGTTGCGGCGTGCGCGGCGCGCGGCGGAGCGGGACTCGTACTTCTGGCCGCCCTGCTCAGACTTCTCGTTCTGGCCTTCGTGATCGCTGTCCTGCTCGCGATCCTGCTTCTTTGGCTTGTCGCCCTTCGCAGGCTTGTCGGACTTCTTGTCCTCAGCGTGCGGCGCGGCAGCGTTGGCGTTGTCCCCAGCGTCCCCGTCGGCGGGGCCAGCGGCGCGACGAGACGCGCGGCGGCGCTGGCTGGCAGCGGGCGCGTCGTTGTTCTGCTCAGCGGTGTCTGCGTCCCTTGCGTCCCCCGCGGCCTCAGCGGCTGCGGCGCGTGCCTTGCGCGGCACCTCGCCGGTCACGATGGCCTGGATGAGGTCCCCCTTGCGCAGCGCGGAGACGCCCTTGAGCCCCTTTTCTGCGGCGATCTTGCGCAGCTCGGGGATTTTCAGTGCGGAAAGTTCGGCAGTGTTGCCGGTAGCTGCCGCGTTACTCGTGTCGGTCACGAATGTCCTTTCGTCGCTTAACCAGTTTCTTCTCCTACCCCGCGGGCGTGTCCCGCACGGGCAAACTGGAAGCTTTCCGTGTGCAGTATGGAAAAACTGTGAAGCTGTTGATGACGGGCAAAGCCGCCACACTCCCACCCCTTGAAAACATGGCCCAGCAGTGTGGTGTGCCGGTCTGCCCTCCCCGTGAAGACCTTTGCGGCCCATCACAGCTCAAATCGCCCTGGGAGGTAGCGGGGTGAGGCGGGTGCGCCCGTTACAGCATTGCCCAGTGGCGCGAAATCTGCGTCTGAAGGCCAAGCAGTACGCGCATCTCTCACCGGTGTTGGCGTGAAGCGGTGCTGCGGCATCTCTGGGCACGGTTGCAAACCCGGGAGTTAGTGTAACGCATCTTTGCCAGATCGTAATCTTGGCCCCGCGGCTTCGCCCCCACTTTTGCCCTGCACGCTACGGGCTAGACTAAAGCGCATGCTTTCAACGATGCAGGAAGTACCCTTCTCTGTCGCGCAAATTTTGCGTTATGGCTCGCAGACGCACGGCTCGACCAAGTGCACGACGTGGCGCGCCACTGGCGCGGAGGAGTGCACCTTTGCGGATATCGGGGCGCGCGCAGGCGCGTTCGCCAACGCCTTGCACGATGATTTGGGCATCGACGGCGACCAGAGGGTGGCCACCTTTATGTATAACTGCGCCGAGCACCTCGAGGTGATGTTCGCGGTGGCGGCCAAGGGCGCAGTCTTTACCCCGCTGAACATTCAGCTGATGGAGGATCAGATCGCCTACATCGTGAACCACTCGGAGGCGAAGGTCATCGTCGCCGACCCGCGGCTCGCCCCCAAGTTGGGCCGGCTGCTGCAGCTGTGCCCGCTGGTGGAAAAAGTGGTCTTCACCGGCGCAGACCCACTTTCGGAGGTCACCGATAAGTCCGCGCCGATGCCCGAGTGGGTGCAGCTCGAGAGCTATGAAATGCTTCTCGACGGCCGCAGCACCGTCTTCCCCTGGCCCACCCTGCCAGAGAACACGGCCGCCGCGCTGGTGTATTCCACCGCGACGACGGGTGCCCCGAAGGGAGTCGCGTACTCGCACCGCTCGCTGTGGCTGGAGGCGACGAGCCTGCGCGCGATGGATTCCCTTGCTGTCACCCACGGCGAGTCTTTCCTGTGCTGCATTCCGATCTACCACGTGTTGAGCTGGGGCGTGCCCTTTGCCGCCTTCCTCGCGGGCGCACCGCTGGTACTGCCGGATTCGGACATGTCGGCGCCTAACCTCGCCAGGCTTATCGCCTCTACCCACCCGCGCGTGGCCCACGGCGTGCCTACCCTGTGGATCCAGCTCATGGTGCACTACCTGCACAACCCGCCGGAGCGCATGAGTCTGCAAGAGCTTTTCGTGGGTGGGTCCCCTGCCCCACCGGCGCTGATCAAGATGTGGGAGGAGCGCTACGGCGTGGACGTAGTGCACGTCTGGGGCATGACGGAGACCTCGACGGTTGGCACGGTCGCGCGTCCGCCCTCGGGTGTGTCCGGCGAGGCGCGCTGGGCCTACCGGATTTCCCAGGGCCGCTTCGCCCCCTCGCTGGAGTACCGCGTGGTCAACGACGGGGAGGTCATGGCCTCCACCGACCTCACCCAGGGTGAGATCCAGGTGCGCGGCAACATCGTGGCCAAGGGCTACTACCACTCGCCCACACAGGAGCCGGGCGAGATCGCCTCCGAGTTCCGCGGTGAGACGATTACGGATGCGCGCAAGCACTTCACCGCCGACGGCTGGCTGCGCACCGGCGACGTGGGCACGGTGACCCACGACGGGTTCATGACGCTCTACGACCGCGCCCGCGACGTCATCCGCTCTGGCGGCGAGTGGATCTATTCCGCACAGGTGGAAAACCTCATCATGGAATCCGAGGTGGTCATCGAGTGCGCCGTCATCGGCATCCCAGATAAGAAGTGGGGCGAGCGCCCGCTCGCGGTGACCAAGCTGATCCCGGGCATTGAGGGCACGGCGCGTACCGCCGAGCGCCTGCGCGAAGGCCTGTCCGCGGTGCTGCCGAAGTGGATGGCACCCGAGTACTGGACGTTCGTGGACACCATCGATAAGACCTCGGTGGGCAAGTTTGACAAGAAGGATCTGCGCAAGCACCTGGCGCGCGAAGAATTCGACATCATCGCGCTGCCCGGCCCGGGCAACCGCTCGCACGGCAACCCGTCCTCCGCCGAGGTGGAGGCCGCGCACCCCGCCAAGGAATAAGGTTTTTACCCCGTCTTCTCGTAGATATTCGGCAAGCTATAGTGGGGACACTATGCCCACTACACGCACGCTGGATGATCAATACGGCCGCACCGCCCGCGACCTGCGCGTCAGCCTCACCGACCGCTGCAACCTGCGCTGCACCTATTGCATGCCCGCAGACGGCCTCGAGTGGATGCCCACCGAGCAGGCGCTGACCGACGAAGAAACCATCCGCCTGATCCGCCTCGCGGTGGAAACACTGGGCATCCACCAGGTGCGCTTTACCGGCGGCGAGCCGCTGCTGCGCAAATCGCTCGAAGAGATTATTGCGGCAACAAAGAAGCTACGTATCGACGGCAGCGGCACCGCCCCGACGACCGCGCTGACCACGAACGCGCTCGGGCTAGCTAAGCGCGCCGACGCACTCGCCGAGGCAGGCCTCGACCGCATCAACGTCTCCCTGGACACGACCGGCCCCGAGCTGTTTGCCCGTCTGACCCGCAGGGACCGCATCCAGGACGTCTTCGCGGGTATCGACGCCGCACTTGCCGCAGGCCTGACCCCAGTCAAGGTCAACGCCGTGGTCATGCCGGGCGTGAACGAGGACGGCATCCTCGACCTCGTCGACTTCGCCCTGGACAAGGGCCTGCAGCTGCGCTTTATCGAGCAGATGCCGCTCGGCCCGCGCGAAAAATGGAAGCGCAGCGACATGGTCACCGCCCACGAAATCCTTTCCCGCGTGGAAGAACGCTTCACCCTCACCCCTGCGGAAAAGCCCCGCGGCTCCGCGCCAGCAGCGCTGTGGAATATCTCGGACGAGACCCGCGAGGGCACGCTCGGTGTCATCGCCTCGGTGACCCACCCATTCTGCGGTGCCTGCGACCGGACACGGCTGACCACCGACGGCGCGATCCGCGCCTGCCTCTTCTCCAAGACCGCCGACGAGGTCTCCCTGCGAGACCTCATGCGCGCCGGGGCGAGCGACGAAGAGCTCGCAGACGCCTGGGCGCAGGCGATGTGGCTGAAGAAGCCGGGCCACGGCATCGACGACGTCGGCTTTTTGCAGCCGGAGCGCACCATGAGCGAAATCGGCGGCTAGACCATGAGCGACCGACCCAGCATCGCTGCACACCTCGAGCGAGTGCTCGCGCTCGCCGCACCGCGGATCACCCGCGAGGTCCCGCTCGATCAAGCGGCAGGCCACGTGCTCGCGGCACCAGTAAAAGGTCGGCTCGCGGTGCCGCCTTTTGCGAACTCCGCCGTCGACGGGTTTGCCGTCCACGCAGCTCACCTGCGCGGTGAGGGACCGTGGACGCTCCCGGTCGCAGGCGACGTGCCGGCGGGCTCGCCCGCAATCGACTGCCCGGCGGGACACGCGATTCGTGTGATGACGGGCGCGCCCATTTCCCCGGCGGATGCTGGCTCCGACGTGGTCGTCATCCCCGTCGAGCAGACAGACATTCCCCGCGGGCCGCACCCACTGCCCAGCCAGGTCACCATCACGGATGCGGAACCAGGCCGCAGCCATATCCGCGCCGCCGGGGAGAACGCCAAGCCCGAGGACACGATCGCGCCGGCCGGGGTCCGGGTCGACGCGGGCACACTGGCCGCGTGCGTGTCCACCGGCGTCCGCACCGTGGACGTGTACGCGCACCCCACCGTCGCCGTCGTCTCCACCGGCAGCGAGCTGGTGGCCTGGCCCGGCGAGGTGCGAGGGGCGCAGATCCCGGATTCGAATTTGCCCATGCTTGGGGAGCTCGCGGCGTCGGCAAGCGAGCACCGTGCCCGCGTGCTGCGCTACCACGTTGATGACGACGCCGCTGCCGAGGCCACCCTGCGCCGTGCCGCGTCCGAGGCGGACGTGGTGATTACTTCGGGCGGGGTCAGCGCCGGTGCCTTCGACATCGTGCGCGAGGTCACCTCTGCCGACGGCGGCATGTGGTTCGGCAAAGTCGCGCAACGCCCGGGCACCCCGCAGGGTGCGGGGATGTTTGCCGGTACCCCGCTTGTGTGCCTGCCGGGCAACCCGGTCGCGGCCTACGTTTCTTTCCTGCTCTACGGTGCCCCGCTTATCGCCGCGCAGGCTGGCGTGACTCGCGGCCTGCGTTTTGCAGAGCGCCCGCATATCCTCGCCGACCGGGCCGCGGGTTTTGTCAGCACGGCAAAGCCGGAGATCACCCACGCTGTGCCGGTGCGCCTTCGCCAGGACGGTGCGCGCACGGTGGCGGAGTCCTTCGCCCCGGCGACTGCGTCGAGTTTCGTGGCATCGTTGTCGGGGATAGATGGGCTGGCCCTCGTGGATGCGCCCGAAGGCCCGGTCAAGGTTTATGTTTAAAGGAGCAACAATGCAATTTACCCACCTGGATTCATCCGGCGCGGCCTACATGGTCGACGTGACTGAAAAGCAGCCGACGGTGCGCACCGCCACGGCCCAGTGCGAGGTCGCCTGCTCGCCAGAGGTGCTCAAGGCGCTCACCAACGGCACCGTGCCCAAGGGCGACGTGCTCGCCGTGGCGCGTGTGGCCGGTATTGCCGCTGCGAAACGCGTGCCTGACCTGCTGCCGCTGGCGCACACGATCGGCGTGCACGGCTGCAAGGTCGACCTCGAGATCAAGCAGGACCACGTGTTCATCGAGGCCACCGTCCGCACCGCCGACCGCACCGGCGTGGAGATGGAAGCGCTGACCGCGGTGAACGTCGCCGCCCTGTCGGTGGTGGACATGGTCAAGGGCGTGGATCGCTCCGCCTACATCCGCCGCTGCGGGATTACCGCCAAGTCCGGCGGCCGCTCCGGCGACTGGTCCCGCGAGCTGCCGGAGGCCTAACTTCCTTGCAGCCCGAACACTCGCTCGGCGTGGTGATCCTGGCCGGGGGCCGCTCGACCCGCATGGGTGCGGAGAAGGCACAGGTCAAGGTGGACGGGTGCCGCCTCATCGACCGCACCCTAGCCTCCCTCCCGGCACACGATCAGGCCGTGGTGGTCTCGCCGTTCCCACTCGACCTACCCCTGAGCCAAGTCACCGAGGACCCGCCCTATGGCGGCCCCGTCGCCGGCATCCACGCCGGAGTCCAGGTTCTCGACACCGACCTGATCGGTATCCTCGCCGTCGACGCACCCGATTCCGGGTCGCTTCTACCCACCCTGCGCGAGGCTCTTTTGCGCGAGGCGAGCGCACACGCCGCCGTCACCCGCGCCGCCGACGGCTACCTCCAACCCTTGTGCGCCATCTGGCGCCGCGCCGCGCTTCTCGACGCGCTCGCGCGCACCGGCACGCGCGACGTCGCAGCCAAGCGCCTCTTGCAGCCGCCGACGCGCATCGTGCAGGTGCCTGGCGACGGCAACGAGCAGGACTACGACACCCCCGAAGCACTCCGCGCACTCGGCGAGGTCGAGCTCTAGCTCACCCACTCAGTCAGGCTTGGCCACAGCCGCAGGATGACGGTCAGCGTGTCGCGGATGCCGCCGCGCGAGCTGGGCGCGTTGACGATCAGGCTGCCGCCGGGTTCCCGAGAGGTCAGCCCCACTACCCCGCGGCATAGCCCGGCGCGCTCTGAGTGCGCAAGGCCCTCGATCAGGATGTTGGTCTCCACCCCGTGCAGGCGCGTTGAGATGCGCTCCAGGCTCACCTCCGGGGTGAGGTTGCTGGGGCCGAGCCCGGTGCCGCTATCCTGGCGTTTCGCCAGCAGCTGGCCGCGCTCGGCGTCGAGGAGCTCTCTGATGAGCTGCCCGACCACCTGTGTGTCGTGCTCGAAGCACTCGCGCGTGCCGACGCCTCCGTAACCGACAACGCCGTCGCCATGGTGGCCAGCCACCGCGACGGCATCGAGGTACTCCGCCGCGCGCTGAGCGACCTGGGCTCGCCGTACGCGCACGTGATTACCGCGCTGTGCATGGCGCTGCCCGAAATGGCTCCGGAGACGGTGCAAAGCTACGTCAACCTGATCCGGCAAGGCCCTCCCGCCGAGCTCGTCGGTATTGAGACCCAACCCCTTCCCTTCCCCACCGCAGTCCCCCAACACAGTTAGGACTTAGAAACCATGACCGGCATTGAAGCATTCCTGTGGGTGGCCTTCCCCTGGCTGGCCATCGCCGCTTTTGTCATCGGCATCATCTGGCGCTGGCGCTACGACCAGATGGGCTGGACCACGCACTCCTCGCAAATCTACGAGTCGAAACTGCTGCGCCTTTCCTCCCCGCTGTTCCACTGGGGCATGCTCTTCGTGATCATCGGCCACCTCATGGGCCTGGCGACCCCGAAGAGCTGGACCCGCGCAATCGGTATTAGCGACCACGCCTACCACCTGATCGCCACCATCCCGGGCACCATCGCCGGCATCGCCGTCGTGCTCGGTATCTTCGGCCTGCTGTACCGGCGCGTGGTGAATCGCTCGGTGTTTTTGTCCACCGCCACCTCCGACAAGGTGATGTACGTCCTGCTGGTCGCGGCACTGTTCTCCGGCTTCATTGCCACCGTGTCCACGCAGGTTTTCGGCCAGGCCGGCGGGTATGACTACCGCGAGACCATCTCGCCGTGGATCCGCCAGCTGCTGATCTTCAACGCGCAGCCGGAACTCATGGCGGATGTGCCGTGGCAGTTCAAGCTCCACGTTGTGGCAGGCTTCACGCTGCTCGCGGTGTGGCCGTTTACCCGCCTGGTGCACGCGTTCTCCGTGCCGGTCGGCTACTCCACCCGCCCGTACGTGGTCTACCGCTCCCGCGGGGCGGAGGTGCAGAGCCGCCGTACCGAGGATCAGTGGAGACCGATCCGCTCGAACGAGGCGCAGCTCAAGCGCGAAAAGATGCTCTAACATGTAGGCATCCACTACCTATCAGTCCTAGTTGGAGTTGACATGCGTTTTTCTCGCGCCGTTGCCCTTCCGGCGGCAGCCATGCTCGCGCTTTCCGTCGCTGCCTGCGGAAGCGGCGAAACCACGGGCACTTCGGCCTCTAGCGAGGCACCGGATGCCGCCACCGAGCTCACGGTGCTGGGTGCCGCGTCGACGCGTGTGCTCAACGAGGACCTCGATGGCTTGACCGAGGAATCGCTGACTTTCGTCAACGCCGGCTCCTCGGCGCTCGTGCAGCAGCTTGCCGACGGTGCCCCGGGCGACGTATTCATCTCCGCCGACCAGAAGCACATGGACGACGCCGTCGAGGCGGGCCTCGTGCGCGACCCGCAGGTCGTGGCCACCAACTCGATGGTGTTGGTCGTGCCTAAGGGCAACCCGGCGGGCATCGAAAGCATCCACGACCTGGAGAACGAGGACGTGAAGCTGGTGCTGTGCGACTCGCAGGTCCCGTGCGGCGCGGTGTCCAAGCAGCTCAGCCAGGCGAACTCGCTGGACCTTACCCCGGTCTCGCTTGAGCACAACGTGGCCGACACGCTGGGCAAGGTCGTGACCGGCGAGGCGGACGCCGCCTTTGTCTACCGCACCGACGCCGCGGCCGCGGGAGATGAGGTCGAGGTCATTGACATCCCGCACGCGGAAGAATTCCCGAACTCGCTCGTCGCCGGAGTAGTAATTACCACCGAGCACCCGGACGATGCTGCTGCGCTGGTCGAGCTGCTGGGCAGCGATAAGGCTGCATCCCTCTGGGAGAAGCACGGATTTACCCCCGCGGCATGACGGGCACGCGCACTGCCTCGCCGATCACGCCGCTTCCACAGCCCAGCACCAAAGCGGTGGGGACGCTCGCGCTTTTCGCGCTGGCGCTGATCATCCTGCCGGTGTTCGCACTCGGCGTCCGGGTCCCCTTCGACCGACTCGGCGAGATCCTCACCAGCACAGACACCCGCGACCTGCTGCGCGTGACGCTTAGCTCTGCGGTGTGCGCGAGCGTCATCGCCATGGTGCTCGGCGTCCCGCTCGCGCTATGGCTACAGCACCTCAAGCGCGGCGGGAGAGTCGCCCGCCTCCTCGTGCTGTTGCCGCTCGCGCTACCGCCGGTCGTAGCGGGCCTGGCCCTGTCCGCATTCCTCGGCCGCCGCGGCCTCGCCGCCCCACTGCTGGACTTTTTGGGCTGGCAGTTCGCCTTCGCCTTCCCCGGTGTAGTGGCCGCGCACGTCTTTATCGCGCTGCCCTTCGTGGTGATCACCTTGGATGCGGCACTGCGCCAACTCGACCCCGAAATCACCTACTCCGCGGCCGCGGTGGGTATCTCTCCCGCGCGGACGGTGCGGCAGATCATCCTTCCCGCTATCGCGCCCTCACTGGTCTCGGCTGCCGGGCTCGCCTTTGCCCGCTCGCTCGGGGAATTTGGCACCACGCTCACCTTCGCCGGTTCCATGCCCGGCACCACCCGCACCATGCCGCTGGGCATCTACCTCGCCCGCGAGGTCGACGCCGAGGTAGCCTACGGGCTCTCCGCCATCCTCATCGGTTTGGCGGTGCTCACACTCGCCGCCACCGCCCTGCCCGCGTTGCTGAAGCGGCGCATCCCGGCGCAGCAGGCCCGCGCCACCGGCACGATCGACGTCGCGCGCCTGCGCGAGCTGACCCGCCCTGCCAGTGGCGGCAGTGATGTCGAGGTCGACGACGTGCACTTCCCCGCCAATACGCTCACCGCGCTGGTCGGGCCAAACGGTGCCGGCAAAACGACGCTGGTCGGCCGCATCGCCGGCAGGCTACGCGGCACCCAGGTGCGCATCGGCGAGCGGCTCGTCGACTCCACCGACACCCGCCCGGTCCCCGCCTACCAGCGCGAAGTCGTACTACTGACGCAGAACCCGGGCCTGCCGCCGACGGCGACCGTGGCTTCCGCCATCACGATGGTCACGCGCGACTCGCAACGCACCGCCTCGTTGCTCACCGCCGCCGGGCTTGCCGAGCTTCTCGACGTCCCCGTCCACGCACTCTCCGGCGGCCAGGCCGCCCAAGTCTCGCTCGTGCGCGCGCTGGCCACCCGCCCTGCCGTGCTCATCCTGGACGAGCCGCTCGCGGCTATCGACGTCGACGCCGCCGCCCAATGGCGCCAGGTCCTCCACGCGGCGCGCCACGACCGCACCACCGTGCTGATTACTCACAACGCCCTGGATATGCTCGCGCTCGCCGATCACATCGCGGTGATGGACCGCGGGCGCGTGCGCACCTTCCGCCCCGCTTCCGCGGAGGTGGAAGCCCCCGCCACCCGCTTCGCCGCCCGCCTCGTCGGCGCCAACCTGCTGGCGGGCACCGTAGGCGAGGGCGGCAACCTGGAGTCTCCCTTCGGTGCAATCGGTGGCCTCGACCTCTCACACCACCCCACAGGCACGCGTGTCCGGGCGACGTTCCGCCCGAGCGCGCTCACGCTGCTCAACGCAGGCGAGGAGCCCAAGCACGGCTGCGCGTTCGGGGCGAGCGCGCACACCGTCAGCGTCCTGCCCAGCGGGGAGGCCAGCGTGGTACTGCGCCCAGTGCAGGAGGGCGACACCAGTGACGAGTACGCGCTGTCCCTGCTCGTCGACCGGGCCACGGCCATCCAGGCCAGCGTCTCGCCAGGCGCGGAGCTCTCCTGCGCGCTCGACGCAGACCAGGTGCGGGTCACTGCGGTTTAGCCGCCCGCGAACGGGGGAAGCACGTCGACCCGCTGCGCGCCGACGAGTGGGGCTTCCGGCTCCGCGCGTTTGCCGTCGATAAGGAAGGTGCAGCGCGGCACGATGTCGGCGAGCGTTTGGCCGGCATCGGTGGTGCCGGTGTGGCGCGACGTGGCGTCGGCAAGCAACTGCTCAAGCGTGGCGAACTCCCCGACCTGCTCGACGGCGGTGCCGGCGGCGGCGCGTGCGGCGGCGAAGTAGTGGATCTGCATGCCCACACCATACCGCCCGGCGCGCGCCGTACCATGGCCCCATGAGCAGAACCCCAGAAGCCCACTTCGACGCAGTCGCGGCCGCGCTCGGTGAGCGCGGACACGAGACCCTCTCCCCGCTCGAGGCCGCCGCGCGCGGGGCGGTGCTTGCCCGCGATGTACAGGCGGTACGCGAGCAACCCGCCTTTGATAATTCGCAGATGGACGGCTACGCGGTGGGCTCGACTCAGGCGCGGACGGCGCGCGTCGGCGCAACGGTTGCGGCGGGCGACGACCCCGCCACCGCCTACCCCGAGGGCCTGGGCGAGCTCGCGGTACCCATCATGACCGGGGCGAAGGTGCCGATCGGTACGCGCGCGGTGATCCCCGTGGAGCGCTGCGAGCCCGCGGAGTTCCTCGCTGAGGGCGAGACCGTGCAGCTGCCCGGGACCGAGGATGGCGTGTTTGTCCGGCCCGCCGGGTCCGATATCGCTGCGGGCGACGTGCTCGCTCGGGCTGGTGAGCGCGTGATCCCGGCGCTAGTGGGGGCGCTAGCCAGCCAGGGTATCGAGGAAGTCAGCGTGGTGCGCGCAGGCCGCATTGTCATTGTCACCGGCGGCGCGGAGGTCGCCCACAACCCGCAGCAGTCGGGCGCGGCCATAATCCCGGATGCCAACGGGCCGATGCTGCGCGCGCTTGCCGCCCGTCACGGGATTGAGGTGGTCGAGCACGTGCGCACCAGCGACGAGCCGGAGGTGCTGCGCGAGCACGTGCGCGCCGCCATTGCGGAGCACCGCCCGGACGCGGTGGTGACCTCCGGCGGCATCAGCCACGGCAAGTTCGAGGTCGTGCGCCTCGCGTTCCCGGAGGGTTGGTACGGGCACGTCAGCCAGCAGCCGGGCGGCCCGCAGGGCCTAAGCGCCTGTGATGGCGTGCCCGTGATCGGACTGCCGGGCAACCCGATCTCTACGCTGGTGAGCTTCCGGCTCTACGTCGCACCCCTGCTCGGGCACTCGCCCGAGATGCTGCGCGCCCCGCTCGCCTGCGCCGTGACCGGGATCGAGGGCCGCGAACAGTTCCTGCGCGGCCGCATAGAGTCCGGCGCGGTGCACCCCCTCGGCGGTGCCAGCTCCCACTTGTTAGCCCAGGGTGCGGCGGCGCAGTGTCTGATCCGCGTGCCCGCCGGCGCGCAACTGGACGCGGGCGAGTTGGTTTCCGTCTACCCGCTGTAAGGTGGAATATCTATGAGAAAAGCTGAAGTAATTGTGGCGTCGACGCGCGCGGCCCAGGGCGTCTACGCCGACGAGTCCGGGCCGATCGCCGTCGCGTTCTTGCGCGAGATGGGCCTCGACACTCCAGACGCGACTGTCGTTGCCGACGCGGACGTCGATGCCGCCGTGCGCGCCGCGCTGCTGCGTGGGCCCTCCGTCATCCTCACCTCCGGCGGCACCGGTATTACCGCCGACGACCGCACCGTCGAGGTGGTAAGCGCGCACCTCGAGCGGGAGCTGCCCGGCATCGTGCACGCCTTCTACGAGCAGGGCCGCGCAAACGTGCCCACCGCGATCCTCTCGCGCGCGGTCGCCGGAATCAGCGGCAGCACCTTCCTCATGACGCTGCCGGGCTCCCGCGGCGGGGT
This sequence comes from Corynebacterium sp. HMSC071B10, assembly GCF_001814825.1. Taxonomy (NCBI): domain Bacteria; kingdom Bacillati; phylum Actinomycetota; class Actinomycetes; order Mycobacteriales; family Corynebacteriaceae; genus Corynebacterium; species Corynebacterium sp. HMSC071B10. The sequence continues at coordinate 65,711 of NZ_KV818004.1, forward strand.
GCGCGACGGCTGCGCGGTACTGAAACCGGTGCTGCCCCACCTCATCGAGCAGTTGGAGGGCAACCATGACCACTAAGCACAACGACCCCGCCTACGTCTTAGAGCAGACAGGCGTGGTCACCGGCACCGTGATCACCGACGCCCCGCTCGAGGAACTCGCAGCTCAGGCCAGTGACAACACGCTCACCCAGGCGATGGGCGCGCTCGTGCGCTTCGAGGGCATCGTGCGCGACCACGACGGCGGCCAGTCCGTGGCTACCCTCGCCTACGAGGCGCACCCCACCGCGGAAACGGAGCTTGCACGCGTCGCCGCCGAGGTCGCCGCCGCCCACCCCGTCCGCATCTTCGCCGCCCACCGCACAGGCGACGTGCCCATCGGCGAACTCGCCTTCCTCGTCCTCGTGGCCAGCGCCCACCGCGGCGAGGCCTTCACCGCCTGCGCCGAGGTGGCCAACCGGGTCAAGGCCGAGGTGCCCATCTGGAAGAAGCAGGGCCTAACCAGCGGCGAGACGCAGTGGGTGGGCATTGATGAGTGATCGCTACCTGCGCCAAACCACGCTCATCGGGGATGCGGCGCAGGCGCAACTCCGCGAGGCGCACGTCGCCGTCATCGGCGCCGGCGGCCTCGGCTCGCCAGCGCTGCTCTACCTCGCTGCCGCAGGCATCGGGCGCATTTCGCTTTTCGACGACGACCGCGTCGACCTTTCCAACCTCCACCGCCAGGTCATCCACACCACCGATCGTGTGGGCGAGCCCAAGGTGGATTCCGCAATCGAAGCGCTCGCCGCGCTCAACCCAGATACGCAGATCACGCCGGTAAAGCAGCGCTTGACCTGGGACACCGCGCTCGAGCAGCTCGCGGCCACGGACGTCATCCTCGACGGCAGCGACAACTTCGCCACCCGCCACGTCGCTTCCCATGCCGCTGCCCGCCTGGGCATCCCGCACATCTGGGGCTCCATCCTGGGCTTCGAGGCGCAGATGTCGGTCTTCTGGGCGGGCCACGGCCCCGTCTACGAGGACCTCTTCCCCGCCCCACCGCCGCCGGGCTCGGTGCCGTCGTGCTCGCAGGCGGGCGTGCTCGGCCCGCTCGTCGGCGTCGTCGGCTCCGCCATGGCCATGGAGGCGATGAAGTATCTGACCGGCCAGGGCACCCCGTTGGTGGGCAAGCTCGGCTACTACGACTCACTCGCCGGCACGTGGGAATACATCCCGCTTGCCCCCGACCCGGCAGTCACCGCCCGCGTACTCGCCGAGGATCCGCCTCAGGGCCCCGCAGAGGTGGAAGAGCTCACCCAAGGAGCCACGCTTATCGACGTCCGCGAGCCCCACGAGTTCGCCACCATCCACCTCCCGAACGCCATCAACGTGCCGCTCGGCGAGATCCTCAACGGCTACACCCCGCCGGAATTAGAAAACGGCGGGGTGCTGATCTGTGCTTCTGGTGTGCGCTCGGCGCAGGCGGTCGCCGCGCTCAACGCACGCGGCATCCGCGGCGTGGCGAGCCTGCGCGGCGGGATGGAGCGGGTTGCTCGCTAGGCCCTAGTCTGCGGTGAGCTCGGCCTTGACCGGCCCTGCGACCTCGAGCTCGAGGACGCGCAGGCCGGATTCGCGGGCCTCGTCCAGGATCTCGTCGTCGACGGGCTCGGTGCACAGCACGAGCGCGGTCGGGCCCGCGCCGGAGAGGTAAGCGGCGTATCCGCGGTTGCGCAGACGGTTGACCCACTCAGCGGTCACGGGCAGCACGTCGGAGCGGTACGGCTGGTGCAGGCGGTCGCGAGTGCCCTCCCACAGCAGTTCCGGGTGGCTCTGAATGGCCACCGTGATCACCGCGGTGCGCGAGACGTTGAAGCGCGCATCCGTGTGCGTGACGTGGCTCGGCAGGACCTTGCGCACGGCGTTGGTCGAGGCGTGGAAGTCCGGCACCAGCGCGTAGGCGCGGATGCGCGGGTCCACCTTTACGCCCACGGCGCGGTACTCCGGCAGCGAGCGGCCGTCGACGGGGATCTCGGTCCAGGACGCCACCGCATCACCAAGCACGGAGGCACCCGCGTTATCCGGATGTCCCTCGAACTCGCTGGACAGCTGCACGATCTCTTCGGTGCTCAAGGGACTTCCGGCGAGCGTGTTCGCGGCCACCACGCCGGCGACGGCGGCGGCTGCGGAAGAGCCGAGGCCGCGCGACTGCGGGATGTTGTTCGTGCACGTCACCTTCAGCCCCGGTGCCTCCACGTCCGCGGCTTTCAGCCCCGAGCGGATGGCCTTGACCACCAGGTGGGAGTTGTCGCGCGGCAAGTCCTCTGCACCCTCGCCAAAGATGTGCACCTCGAGCCCGGAGGCGATGACCTCCACCTCGACGGTGTCGTAGATGCTCAGGGCAATGCCGAGGGTGTCAAAACCCGGGCCCAGGTTCGCCGAGGAACCGGGCACGGTCACCGTGGCTTTCAGTCCGACCTGCAAATCAGTAGGCATGTGGATCCCTTCTTTTTAAGCATCCAGGCGGATCACGGAGTTGATCGCCTTGACCGCGTCGTGTTCTTCCAGGCGCTGCACGATCGCGCGCAGGTCGCGCTCCAGTGCCTTGTGGGTCACCACGATCAGGTGGGCCTCGTCACCGGACTCCTCCTGGCGCACCGCCGAAAGCGACACTCCATCATCGGCGAAGTTGCGGGCCAGGTCAGCCAGCACGCCGACGCGGTCGTCCACCGTCATGTTCACGTGGTAACGGGTCGGCACCTCGTCGAAGCCCACGACCTTGTAGTCGGCATACGGGTTTTCCGCCGGGGCGCGGCCGCCGTGGACCTTGTTGCGCGCGGCACCAACGAGGTCGCCCAGCACGGCGGAAGCGGTCGGCGCACCGCCGGCACCGTTGCCGTAAAACATCAGGCGGCCAGCGGCTTCCGCCTCGACGAAGATGGCGTTGTAGGACTGGTCCACACTCGCCAGCGGGTGCTCGTTCGGCACCAGGGTCGGGTGGACGCGGGCGTTGACTGCGGTGGTGTTGCCGTCCTCGTCGTAAAGCCGTTCGCAGATGGCCAAAAGCTTGATGGTCTGGTTGGACTTCTTCGCCGCGGCGATGTCTTCTGCGGTGATCTTGGTAATACCCTCGCAGTACACATCGTCGAAGGTCACGCGGGTGTGGAAGCCCATGGATGCCAGAATTGCCGCCTTGGACGCCGCGTCGTGGCCCTCCACGTCCGCGGTCGGGTCGGCCTCGGCGTAGCCCAGGCGGGTGGCCTCGGCGAGCGCGTCCTCGTAGCTCGCGCCTGTCGACGCCATCGCGTCCAGGATGAAGTTCGTCGTGCCATTGACAATGCCAGAGATGCGCTGGACCTGATCGCCCGCCAGGGAGCGGCGCAGCATGCCCACGACTGGGATGGCTGCGGCGACGGCGGCCTCGTAGTAGAGGTCGACCCCGGCCTCGTTGGCCGCGTCGGCCAGCTCGGAGCCGTGCGCTGCCACCAGCGCCTTGTTCGCGGTGACCACGGACTTGCCCGCCTGCAGCGCGGCAAGCACCAGCTTGCGCGGGTAGTCGATGCCGCCGATGACCTCGACGACCACGTCGACGTCGTCACGGTTGATCAGCTCGGTGGCGTCATCGGTGAGGTAAATGCCCTGCACCTCGGGCGCGTCCTTGTGCTTGTCCACGTTGGACACAGCCACGCCGCGAACGGCGAGCGGGCCGCCGATGCGGTGCTCAAGATTTTCGGAAAACTCCTGGATCAGGCGCAGCACCTCAGTGCCCACGGTGCCCTTGCCCAGAATGGCAACGCCCACGGCTTGCCCAATTCCCTTGCCCGGGTAGTTCCCGTTACGGCCTTCGGCACTTGCGACAGTCATGCGTGTTCCTTTTCCTATCTGATGCGTGTGTGTACCCGGCACAGTGTACCGCTTAGTCTATTTTCTCGCGGTGCGCGACCACTTTAATATTCTCGGGCCAAAATATCCTCGACCGTCTCGCGGCGAATCATGGGGAAAATCTCCCCATCGCGCACGGCGACGACCGCGGGTCGGCCGAAAGAGTTGTAATTCGAGCTCATGGAGTAGCAGTACGCCCCGGTCGCTGCCAGCGCGATGAGGTCGTCGGCGGCAATGTCGTCGGGCCAGGTACCGTCCTCGACGAGAATGTCGCCGGACTCGCAGTGCGAGCCCACCAGGCGCGTCTGCACCGGGGTGCCGTGGGTGAGGCGGTTGGCCACGCGGGCGTCGTAAAGCGAGGCGTAGAGCGCAGGGCGGATGTTATCGCTCATGCCGCCGTCGACCGCGATGTAGCGGCGCGTGGCGGTGTACGAGGTGTGCACGTCCTTGACCACGCCGACGCGGTAGAGCGTCACCGTCGACGGGCCGGCGATCGCGCGACCCGGCTCGACCACGACGGTCGGCGCCTCGATGCCCAGGTCGTCGGCGACATCCTGCACCTCGCGCAACAGGTCGCGGGCGACTGCCGCGACGTCCAGCGGTGCCTCGTCGTCCGTGTACGCGATGCCGTAACCGCCGCCCAAGTCCAGGTACTTCAGCGCGACGTTCTGTTCTTTCCAGATCTGGGCGTAGAGGCCCAGCACGCGCTCGGCGGCCAGCTTGAAGCCTTCGGCGTCAAAAACCTGGGAGCCGACGTGGCAGTGCAGGCCGGTCAGCTCGAGGTGGGGCGAGTTGATCGCGGCGACGGCCGCTTCGTAGGCGGTGCCGGAAGCCAGGGAGAGGCCGAACTTCTGGTCCTCGTGGCTGGTAGCGATGAACTCGTGGGTGTGCGCATCCACGCCCGGCTTCGCGCGTACGAACACGTCCTGCACCTGGCCTAGCTCCTTGGCCAGAGCCTCGAGCTCGGTGAGTTCCTGGCGCGAGTCGATGACCACGTGGCCCACCTTGGACTCGAGGCACAGACGCAGGAAGCTCTCGGACTTGTTGTTGCCGTGGACGGTGATGCGCTCCGGCGGGAAGTCCGCTGCAAGCGCGATGCGCAGCTCGTTTTCGCTGGCAACGTCCAAGGCGAGGCCCTCCTCATCCACCCAGCGGGCGATGTGGCGGGTCAAAAACGCCTTCGAGGCGTAGTGGACGTTACGCGGCGAGCCGAAGGCCTCGGCCATGTCGCGGCAGCGGGAGCGGAAGTCGTCCTCGTCCACCACCATGACCGGGGTGTCGTACTGCGCGGCGATCTCGGGCAGCGCGACGCCGGCAATGGTGATCACGCCGTCGTCAGTGCGCGCGGCGTTGCGCGGCCACACGTGGGCGGGCAGCTGGTTAAACGGCTGTGTTTCTGGAGTGTGCATAAGTGAAAGAAAACCCTCCTGTACGAGAAACTACATCCGCTCCGGCGCGGAGACACCGACCATGGCAAGCGCGTTGGCGAGCACCTGGCGGGTCGCCATCGCGAGCGCAAAGCGCGCACGGTGGATCGGCGCGACCTCTTCGTCGGCCTTCGGCAGCACCTGGCAGGAGTCGTAGAACTTGTGGAAGGCGCTGGCCAGCTCCTCGGCGTAGCGGGCGACGCGGTGCGGCTCGCGCAGCTCGGCGGCAGCCTTGACCACGGCCGGGAACTCGCCAAGCGTGCGGATCAAATCCCCCTCCTTCTCGTGGGTGAGCAGGCCGTAGTCCACGTCCGCAAGCTCGGTGCTGTCCAGGCCCGCGGCCTCGGCGTTGCGCGCCAGCGAGCACAGGCGCGCGTGCCCGTACTGCACGTAGTAGACCGGGTTGTCGCTCGACTGCTTGGTCCACAAGTCCAGGTCAATATCCAGGCTGGAGTCCACCGAGGAGCGCACGAGCGAGTAGCGCGCGCCGTCCACGCCGATCGCGTCAACCAGGTCGTCCAGGGTGATGATCGTGCCGGCGCGCTTGGACATCTTCACCGGCTTGCCGTCGCGCACCAGGTTGACCATCTGACCGATGAGCACCTCGACCGCTTCCGGGTCATAGCCCAGCGCCTGGGCGGCAGCGCGCAGACGCGCGATGTAGCCGTGGTGGTCTGCACCCAGCATGTAGATAGCCAGGTTGTGGCTGCGGTCGAATTTGTCGGCCACATACGCGATGTCACCAGCAATGTAGGCTGCGTTGCCGTCCGACTTCAGCACCACGCGGTCCTTGTCGTCGCCAAAATCGCTCGAGCGCAGCCACCAGGCACCCTCGGACTCATACAGGTTGCCGTTGTCTTTCAGCGTCTGGATCGCCTTGTCCACCGCGCCGGACTCAAACAGGGAGTTCTCGTGGAAGAACACGTCGAAATCCACGCCGAACTCGTGCAGCGACTGCTTAATCTGCGCGAACATCATCTCCACGCCGGCCGCACGGAAGGTCTCCTGGACCTCTTCATCGCTGCCTGCAAGCGCATCCGCATGCTTCTCGACGACGGCGCCCGCAATCTCCTTGATGTACTCCCCGCCGTAGCCGTCCTCCGGTGTCGGCTCGCCCTTGGCTGCCGCCACCAGGGAGCGGGCGAAGCGGTCGATCTGCCCGCCGTGGTCGTTGAAGTAGTACTCGCGGGTCACCTCCGCGCCGGAGGCCTCCAGCACGCGGCCCAGCGAGTCGCCCACGGCGGCCCAGCGGGTGCCGCCCAGATGGATCGGGCCGGTGGGGTTGGCCGAGACGAACTCCAGGTTGATCTTCTGCCCGTCGTAACGCTGCGAGTTACCAAAAGACGAACCGGCGGCGAGGATCTCGCCCACCAGCTGGCCCTGGGCCGCGGAGGCCAGGCGCAGGTTGAGGAAGCCGGGGCCGGCGACCTCGGCAGTCTCGATCGCCGCGTCGGTGCCGAGTGCGTCGGCAAGCCAGCTCGCCAGCTCACGCGGGTTCGTGCCCGCCTTCTTGGCCACCTGCAAGGCGACGTTCGTGGCGTAGTCCCCGTGCTCCGGGTTGCGCGGCCGCTCCACGGTCACGGTGTCCGGGACCACGGAGGAGTCGAGGTCGTGCGCGGTGAGCACGGAAACGGCTGCTTGCCTAATGAGCTGTGAAAGATCTGCTGGCGTCATGGGGTGCAAGTCTAATTCACCGCGCGCGCGATCTCTTCATGGCCTTGCGCACCGTCCGCACCAGCTGAACCCAAGCCCGCATATCCCCCGTTCGCTAGGTGCCATCCCCTCCCCCGCCGCGGGCTTTGCATTACCCCCGCGTACACCAAAAGCGCAGGTAGTCGCAGCTGAAAAACCCATGCATTTCTTATGGCTTTTCGCTGCATCTAGTGTGATCCCGTGTCATAATTGCTAAATATGCCGCCGCAGGCACAGCTTTGGGGCCAGCGTTACACAATGCACCGACGCAATAAAGCGAGGCGGGTGGTGGGATGCGGTCCTTACGCGAGGCATGTAGTTCGTTTTCCCTCCAACCAAGGAGCGCACCCATGGACCAATTTCAGGTCTTTACCGATGCTGTCGGAGGCAGCCTCGGCCTTTCTGCGTTGGTGTCAGCCATTCCGCTGCTCACCTTCTTCATCATGCTGCTGGGCGTGAAAGCCAGCGCACACCTCTCTGGCCTGGTTGCGCTGATCGCAGCCATCCTCGTGGCCATCTTTGGCTTCAATATGCCTGCCGACATGGCGATTTCTTCCGCCTTCCGCGGCGGATTGTTCGGCCTACTGCCCATCGTCTTTGTGATCATGTCGGCGATCTGGTTCTACCAAATCACCGTCGCCTCCGGCCGCTTCGAGGATCTGCGTTTGGTCTTTGACAAGATGGGGCACGGCGACGTGCGCATCCAGGCCATGCTCATCGCGTTCTGCTTCGGTGGCCTGCTTGAGGCGCTTGCGGGCTTCGGCGCACCGGTGGCCATTACCGCCACGATGATTCTGGCGCTGGGCATTAAGCCGCTGCGCGCAGCCACGATCGTGCTGATTGCGAACACCGCGCCGGTCGCCTTCGGCGCCGTGGCCATCCCGATCACCACCGCCGGCGAGGTCGGCGGTCGCACGCTTGAGCAGACCGAGAACATCGCCGCGATCGTCGGCCACCAGACCCCCTTCCTGGCGTTCTTCGTCCCCTTCATCATCGCCGGCATTATCGACGGCTGGCGTGGCGTCCGCGAGACCGCACCGGCCGCCGTTACCATCGGCCTGTCCTTCGGTATTGCGCAGTGGTGGACCTCGAACTTCTTCGCCTACCAGCTCACCGACGTCATTGCCTGCATCGTCGCACTCGGTGCCGCCTTCGCGCTGCTGCGCTTCTGGACGCCGAAGGGCGTCGAAGCACTGCGCGAGCGCCTGGAACTGCCCAGCACGGAAAATCTCGAAGAGACCGAGCTGCCTGGCAACCGCGTGTGGATGGCACTGATGCCCTACGCCATCGTCGTGGTCATCTTCGGCCTGGCCAACCTGGGCACCGCAATCCCGGGCTGGCTCAACTCCTTCCAGATCAAGTTCCCGTGGCCGGGTCTGCCGGAGGGCTCGCTTCTCGACGCCAACGGGGCCGAAGTTGTCGCCGACTACAGCTTTAAGTACATCAACAACCCTGGCACGCTCCTGGTCATCTCTGGCCTGATCGTCGCCCTGGTTTACATCTTCTTCAACGAGAACGGCCGCTACTCGCTGACCTGGGGCCAGGTGGGCAAGGAGCTGACCGACACGATGTACCGCATGCGTTGGTCTGCCGCCACGATCGTGCTCGTGCTCGCGCTTGCGTACGTGATGAACTACTCCGGCCAGACCGTCACCATTGGTGAGTTCTTTGCCAACCTCGGCGGCTTCTTCGCCTTCACCGCCCCCATTCTGGGCTGGATCGGTGTCGCCGTCACCGGCTCGGACACTTCCGCCAACGCCCTGTTTGCGAAGCTGCAGGTCACCGCCGCTGAGCAGCTGGACCTCAACCCGGATCTCATGCTTGCGGCCAACACCACCGGTGGTGTCGTGGGCAAGATGATCTCGCCGCAGTCGCTCGCGATTGCCGCAACGGCGGTAGACATGGAGGGTAAGGAATCCGAGATCTTCAAGCGAGTCGTTGGCTATTCCTTCGCCTTCCTGCTCGCAGTCTGCCTCATGGTCTTCCTGCAGACCAACGTTCTCAGTTTCCTGGCGCCGGTCGTAAACTAGAGACTTAGGTGCCCGGCTGCCGGAGCAATCCTTCACTAGAAATTCACCATAAGGAGTCCACATTGCGAGTAGCACTGTTTTCTACTTGTATCGGCGACGCTCTTTTCCCTGACGCGCACAAGGCTTCCGCACTTGTGCTGTCCCGCCTAGGCTACGAGGTCGTCTTCCCAGAAGGCCAGACGTGCTGCGGCCAGATGCACGTCAACACTGGCTACCAGAAGCAGGCCGTGCCGATTATCGAGTCCTACGTCGACGCGTTCGCCGACCCGTCCATCGACTACGTCGTGGCGCCGTCCGGCTCCTGCGCGGGCGCCGTGCGTGAGCAGCACGTTGCCCTCGCGGACCGCTACGGCAGCCCCGCGCTTGTCGACGGGGCGAAGAAGGCCGCCAAGAAAACCTACGAACTCTCCGAGTTCATCATCGATGTCGCCGGCACCGAGGATGTCGGGGCCTTCTTCCCCCACCGCGTCACCTACCACGAGTCCTGCCACTCCCGCCGCTTCCTGGAGGTCGGCGAGCGCCCCTACAAGCTGCTGCGCGCAGTCGAGGGCCTGGAGCTGGTGGAGCTGCCGAACCGTGAGGAATGCTGCGGCTTCGGCGGCACCTTCGCACTGAAGATGTCCGAGGTCTCTGCGGCGATGGTCTCCGACAAGGCCCGCCACATCAAGGACACGAAGGCGGAGTACGTCACCGCCGGTGACTCCTCCTGTCTGATGAACATCGCTGGCGCGATGAGCCGCCAGCACACGGGTGTGCGCGCCCTGCACATGGCTGAAATCCTCGCCTCCACCAAGGCGAACCCGTGGACCCCTGAATCAGCCGCGTACTCGAAGGAGAGCATGCTGTGAAAGTCGCACTCGGTAAACCCCAAATGCCGCCCCACGCAAAGGGCCCGAACCACCTGCGTGGCAGCGAGAAGTTCCAGAAGGCCGCACATCACGAGCTGGACAACGTCACCAAGCGCCGCAATCTGAACTACGCCACCACCACCATTCGTGTGAAGCGTCAGAACGTGGTTGATGAGCTGGATGACTGGCAGCAGCTGCGCAACGCCGGCTCGTCGATTAAGCAGGACGTAGGCGCGCGCATGCCCGAGCTGCTCGAAGAGTTCGAGCGCAACGTCACCGCCCGCGGCGGCCACGTCCACTGGGCGCGCGACGCGGAAGAGGCCAACGAGATCATCGCAGGTCTCATCGAGGAAACCGGCGAGACCGACGTGGTCAAAATCAAGTCGATGGCCACCCAGGAAATCGCGCTGAACGAGGAGCTGGAAAAGCGCGGTATTACCGCGCAGGAGACCGACCTGGCCGAGCTGATCGTGCAGCTGGGCGAGGACTTCCCCTCCCACATTCTCGTGCCCGCTATCCACCGCAACCGCTCCGAGATCCGCAACATCTTCGTGGACAAGATGCCGAACACGGACGAGTCTTTGACCTCCGACCCGGCCGAGCTTGCCGAGGCCGCCCGCCAGTACCTGCGCGAGCAGTTCATGAAGGCCAAGGTCGCCATTTCCGGCGTGAACTTCGGTATCGCCGAGACCGGCACGGTCTCCATCGTGGAGTCCGAGGGCAACGGCCGTATGTGCCTGACCATGCCCGAGACCCTGATCTCCGTGATGGGCATTGAGAAGCTGCTGCCCACCTTCCAGGACCTGGAGGTCTTCCTGCAGCTGCTCCCGCGCTCCTCTACCGGCGAGCGCATGAACCCGTACACCTCCCTGTGGTCCGGCGTGACCGAGGGCGACGGCCCGCAGAACTTCCACATCGTCCTGCTGGACAACGGCCGCACCGCTGCCCTGTCCAACGAGATCGGCCGCGAGGCACTCAAGTGCATCCGTTGCTCGGCCTGCCTGAACGTGTGCCCGGTTTACGAGCGCGCCGGCGGCCACTCCTACGGTTCGACCTACCCTGGCCCGATCGGTGCGATCCTCACCCCGCAGCTGACGGGTATGGAGGATCTCAACGACCCGAACTCCTCGCTGCCGTACGCCTCCTCCCTGTGCGGGCGCTGCAACGAGGTCTGCCCGGTGAAGATCCCGATCACCGACATTCTGCTGGAGATGCGCCACCAGAAGGTGGAGCAGCACAATCCGCGCCTGGAGAAGGCCGCCTTCGGCCTGATCGGCACCATGTGGGGCAAGCCGAAGCTGTGGGACAAGGCAGTGCGCATGGTCGCACTCGGCCGCGTCCTCGGCGGTTTCAAGGGCGAGATCACCTCTATGCCTGCCCCGATCAATGGCTGGACCGACTACCGCGACGTGGCAGTGCCGCCGAAGAAGTCCTTCCGCCAGTGGTGGGAGACGGACGAGGCGCGCGACCTGCTCGCCGCGGAACGCAAGCGTGGCGTGCCCGGCCGCGATTCCGAAAACACCGACTTTGTCGACCCAAACACCGGAGAGGATAAGTAGATCATGGCAGCCAATGTTTCCTCCCGTAACGCGGACGCGAAGAAGGAAATCCTGAACCGCATTCGCAACGCGCAGAAGCTCTCCAACGCACCCGCGTACGTCGAGCCGGTCCGCGAGTACAACACCTCCTCGGATCACACCCCGGAGCAGCTGCGCGAGATCCTCGTCGACCGCCTGCTGGACTACAAGGCCACCGTGGTGGAGACCTCCGAGGCGGATCTGGCAAGCAACATCGCCAAGATCCTCGCCGAGCGCGGTGCCAAGGACATCGTCTACGCCCCCGGCTTGGACGAGTCCCTCTTCACCGAGTTCGACGGTTCCTCCCGCGCCGATGACCCGGCCTCGGACCCGCGAGAGCTTGGCGACGTCGGCGCCGTCGTCACCGACTCCAAGGTGACCTCCGCCCAGACCGGCTCCATCGTGCTCGAGTCTGGCGATGTGTGCGGCCGCCGCGCGCTGTCACTCGTGCCCGACCGCCACGTGGTGATCGTGCGCCCCGATTCCCTGGTCTACGGCGTGCCTGAGATGATCAGCCGCATCGATCCGGAGAAGCCGGCCACCATGATTTCCGGTGGCTCCGCGACCTCCGACATCGAGCTGGTCCGCGTCGAGGGCGTGCACGGCCCGCGCGACCTGATCGTGATGGTCGTCCACTAATTCGGCACACACAAAGTGGCCGGTACCGCACTCGGTACCGGCCACTTTGCTGTCATTGTTTCCCGTGTCACGCCTCCTCAAAGGCGCACAATCATCATGCGACACCACCCCTGCAAATCAGTGAAAACTCCCTGGCGCGTTCCATGGATGTGCCTAGGAAATCCCGGACTCCCCCACGCCCCGCTCGCTTCTCGACGCCACCCACACACCAATTAACTCCCCACCACCGTCGGGTGCTACGCTCTATCCTGTTGTCTTCACACGCGGAAGCTTCCGCGTAAAAAGCACAACGATGTCTCCGTAGCTCAGTGGATTAGAGCATCGGTTTCCGGTACCGAAGGTCGCAGGTTCGAGTCCTGTCGGGGACACGCTGTCCTCAGTCGCGACATAGTTGACAACTCAGTCGCGAGATGGTGGACAAACCGGTGCCTCGGTTTTTGTTTTTCCGAGGTGCCGGTTTTGTTTTTAGGTCAGTGGACGTTGGCCTTATTGCCAGTATGGTTTTTGGTAATTGCGGGAGGTGTCGATGTAGTGCTCGGTGATGATTTCGCCGGTCTCTTTTAACGATGTGGTGACGTGGTTGTCGGTGATGACCATCAGGATGTGTTTCCCGCCGTAGGCGCGTCCGATGCCTAGGTGGTAGAGCCTTCCGGCGTAGCGGATGGTGACTTTGCCGTTGGTTCCGACGATGTCGTTGCGGGTGCTCCATTCGTCTCTCACAGTAGCGCGGGTCGGACGGGGCAACTCAGGTGTAGCCATACTTCCCACTCTGCGTCGGAATAAGCGCCTTGTCTTTGTTGAACCAGGTCAGTTCTAGTTTCTGGCTTCTCGCCACGGGAACCTCCAATATCATTTTTCCCACTGTATCGGCATTACCGGCAGCGTGGGGACGTGATTTAACCGTATCTTCGAGGAGGGTGACTTACCCCGGTGACACGCACCTACCCGGAGGGGTCGGAGGGGGTCTCCCGACCGTCTCGAAAGGCTCTGACATCTCCCTCGTGTTCCATACACGGCACGTTGAGACACAGGTGGTCGCGTCCCTCCTTCCAGATCGAATACCCCTGAAATAGGGCAAACCAACCGGCGATGAACAGCGGTAACGCAATTCGGGCGGTGGACAACGCGACTCATTCTCACGCCGAGTCACGCACAACCCCCCTGTCCGTCTATAGTGAAGTCATCAGCCCCGTTCAGCCGCCTCTCCCGGAAGCGCCCCGCTGTTCGGCCCTGTTCAACACCCCACGCGAGTGGGGTGTTGTTCTTTCCCTAAAAGGTAACGCTGCACTCCATTGGTAAAGTTACTGTCTAATGAAGAGCGGAGATAATAGACCACCTTTCCTCACCACAGATGGGAAAATCGAGTACCTAGAAGAGCGACACTATTTCCCTAGGTCGTCAATCACAGAAGACGACGTGGCTCGCCTTGCCACGGTCAATTTTCACTTCTTTATCGGGTACGCCAGGAACTTCCGCTACCTGCACGACAACGGCGCAATTACCGTGCAGAAATCCCCCAGCGAAGTATTCAGAATCATGGACGCCGACTCACAAATGTCTTCGTACATATTCTCAGGCATCCGCACTGTTGAGTTCCAACTGCGTCACCATTTTGTAAATGCGCTGTGCAAAAGTTCCTGTCCCTACGACGATTATCTGGAACCGTCCAACTATCTCCTTCTTGATAGCAATTACACGCCGGAGGACCTGATTGAGGGAATGTTGCGCGACATTCTCAACTACAGGGAGGCGTATGTTGTCAATCACATAGAAAGACAATGCAGAATTATCGGACTACCACAGCCCCCACGATGGGTTACGAGGGACAACCGTGAGCAGGTGTTGCAGTTGGTCCAGGGCCTACCGATCTGGTCAGTCGTGGACAGTCTGACTCTCGGTCACCTGAACCGCGCCATTTTGTCGTTCAACCCACCTGGTACCCAAGGCCCACTCTGGAAAGAGGTGTCTGGTGCCTTGAACTTCAAGGCGGACCGCTTCGCGGTTGGGTGCTCGTCGATTCTTTTCCTCCGAAACCTCACTGCCCACCATAACCGGCTGTGGATGCGCCCCACATCGAACACACCGACGAGAGCCGGACTATTTCGTAAGAAAATGAAAGATGTAGACCCACGCTCGATGGTGGTGGCCTTTTACAACCTAGCAAGTATGCACGGTGCTTCGGTGGCTCGGAATTACGCAAGCGGGTTCGAGAAGTTAATCGACCAAAACCCTGCCTACGCCCACGGTATTCAGCAGATTTCACCGGATTAGATACCCGCCCCTAGCACTGGTTCGCACTGTTCGGAGGCGCGACGCAACCCAACGGGTCCGTGTCGCCAGGATAGGGCAGTTAGAGATTGATTCCGGTAGGCCCGCGCAAGCATTACCGGCAGCGTCGAGCGCGACCCCCCGTCCGAACCCCAGTAAAGCAATAGGCACGCGCGGTATGTGGTTGAATGGCAGAGAGACATAAACCACTCAGTCTCACTACCGAAAGGAAGAAGGTGCATGGGCAATGACTCTCAAAACGAGGAACGCCACAGCCCGAGCCCGTCGCCGGGGAGTGGACATGATGGAAACCAACCCCCGCCCCCTGCGGACGAAGGCACGCATGGCGAAGAACGACCCTCGGGCGACCATTTACAACGGATGGAAAGCAACGTTCAACGCCCTGGATCGCAGTATTCAGCTAGTACAGAAGACGAAGTAGTCACCGCTGAAATTGTCGAAGAGCTCACTCGAAGGGTTGACTCGTATTTATGGAGTGCTCCAGCTCCTTCACCGGAGACTTTAGAGGCTTAACCCGTCCTTTGCTGACCGCGCCATGCAGATGGCTGAGCAGAGTATTGCTGCGTCGAACCACGAGAAGGAGTGGCTCGCGAAAGGTGACGTCGACGCTTTAAAGCGCGGCCAATATTTGAGTTTCGGCATGTTTATCACTTCGGTTGGAGCCGCGATCGGTGTCTATCTGGGCGGTGTATCCGAACTGTTCGCCGGGTTGTTTCTCGCCCCCGCTGTCTTTCAGTTTCTGGGTAAATTCGTCAGAACTGTCCGCGAAAAAGAAGACGACAAAATCGAGTAACGCGGCTGCCACACCGGTGCCTCGGAAATCCGAGGCACCCGACTTCTTTTCCCGTATGACTCCCTCAGCATCGCAGCTGGTTGGGTTGGTGCGATAGCCAGTTGGAGCTAGCTCCATTTAGGTCACGCGGATCACCGCCACCTGGGCTTTTCTAAGCCGTCCTACCCCAAATGGAGCTAGCTCCGTTTAGGGCCCACCTCTCCTACCCCAGCGCGCCTCTGAGCAACCGCTCCAACAGCACTCCGAATTCTCGTACCGACATCGCTGCGTGCGGCCCAGCCCGGAGGAGGTAGCGCGACACGAGTGCACCAAGCAACACGGTTGAAATGCCAATGACGGCTTCGTGGGCACTCGCCTTTGTGGGTCGATTCTGCCGCTCCTTGAGGTCAAGCAGGAGCTGTTCCGCCTCTGCGAAGATTTCCCTCTCGATGTAACCGGTGACAAGTGCTCGGGTGTCCTCGTCTTCGAACGCGAGACGGAGGGTAGGGAGCACAGTGTGCTGGATCTGGGGTGTCTCGCAGAACGCGACAAACGCGCGCGCAAGCATCGCCGGCAGCGTCGCAAGTGACACCCCTTCGGCGGACCGCACCGTTTTGAAGACCGCGGAAGGACTGAACCCTCCAAGCATCGCCTCGCTAAACAGATTCTCCTTCGTGCCGAAGTAATAATTCACCAGCGCATGATCAACGCCAGCTTCTTGCGCGATGGTGCGGAGCGTCGCGCCTGTATATCCAGACAGGATAAAATTCTTCTGCGCTGCACTAACAATGCGTTCACGGGCATCCGATCCGCCGCGCGGTCGCCCTTGTCGTTTATTCACCACACTCGACAGCCTAACACCAACAGACCGATGATCGAAGCATGCAAGATACAGACATTCACAACGCTGCGGTGATGATGGACCGGGCTTCGGCCCGGATCATCGACAACGCCAGCTTTACTTTGCCCCAGGGGTCAATGACGGCCCTTGTCGGGCCGTCAGGGTCAGGTAAGACGACACTCATGCGGATGATTGTCGGGACACAAGCCAACGTGAGCGGAGAGGTTCGCGTGCTCGGCCAACCCGCCGGCGACCCCAGCCTGCGAACCCGGGTCACATACGCGACCCAGGCTGCCAGCGTGTTCGAGGACCTCACTGTCCAAGAGAACCTCGACTACGTCCGCAGCATCTACCGGCTCCCAAGGAAGCGGGTTGCTCTTGACGACGTCGCTACCCGTTCAGGCATTTCGACCAACTGGCTAGAAGACACAATCGAGCCGCTATTGGACAACCACCCGTTGCTCGCGAAAGGAATCACCCAACCGGCGCGATACGGGGAAATGCCCTCTAACACCCTTATCGACTAGTCCTTTGTGTCCTCGAACGTGGTCAGCAGCCCTACCCCTGCTTGGTCACGTTCCAGCGCACGCCGAACTTGTCCTCCACCACGCCGAAGTGGTCGCCCCACGACGCGAGGGCGAAGGGCATGACGGTGTTGCCGCCGTCGTCGGCAAGCGTTGCGTAGAGCGCCTCACCTTCCTCCGGCGTCTCCACGTACGCGGTGAAGCCGAAGTCGCCCCGGTTGAGGCTGGTTTCATTGCGCTCGAGGTCGTCTCCGCCCGAAATGGAAAACGGACCGGTAAGCGTGGCGTGGGCGATAGCCTCGCACGGCGGGTCGAAGGGGAACTTCACCCCTTGATCCAGCTGTTCGCCGTAGGTGAGCAGCTCAAGATCGCCGCCGAAGACGGATTGGTAGAACTCCAGCACCTCGCGTGCGTTGCCGGGGAAAGAAACATAGAGCTGTGTCGTCGTTGCCATGTGCGCCGAATCTAACAGGACATGAGAAACACCCGCCGACGCTCGACGGGTGTTTGGGTGGAGACAACCTACGCGGTCTTCTCCTTCGAACGGTCGAAGGCCAGCAGAATCAGGCCAACGACGATCCAGCTGCACAGGACGATCCAGGAACCCTGCGCGTCCGCGCCGTCGAAGAAGCTCAGCGAGCGCACGAGGTAGCCGGTCGCACCAATCGGCATGAGCTGGCCCAGTGCGGACCAGCCGGCCGGCAGCAGCCATGGGCCTGTGGCCAGGCCGGCCAGCGGGTTAGCCACAAAGATGGTCAGCACCACGCCGAGGCCAGCACCCGGCACGCCAAGAAGTGCGCCAAGACCGGCGGTGACCGACGAGGTTGCGGCGATGCCGGCAGCGATAGCCAGCCACTCCATGCCCACGCTGCCGCTGAGCGAGCCGTAGATGCCGTGCAGCATCCAAACCGCAACACCCGCGCCGAGGATGGACACACCCGTGATGACTGCGACCTTCGACCACTTGCGGCCACGAAGCAGCACGGTTGCAAGCATTCCGGAGATCACGCCACCGAACGCGAGCGGCAGGCCGAGCAACGCGAGGCCCTGGGCCTGCGGGTCATCCTCGGTCGTGGGGGCGAGATCCTCGGTCTCCACCGGCATGCCGGAGGACTGCATGTTCTGGGCAAGGCCATTGAGCATCTGCACGTACGGTGCACCGTTACCGGAAGCGGTGTAGACCGTGGCGCTGCCCTGCCCGATTGCGATCGCGCCGACCGCGTCGCGGTTTCGCACCATATCTTCAGCCTCGTCCTGTGAGCTCACCACGACGAAGTCCGGGTGCTCCTCCTGCTGCTCCGCCTGAGCACGCAGCTTCTCAACGACCGGCTCCGGCCCCGCCACTGCCACCGGCACCCCGTCCGGGCCGGAGGCGAAGGTGGGCGCAAGAAACGCCCACAGCATGAGGCCGAGGATTATCGGCAGGCCCAAAATCAGGGCGATGGTCTTTTTCACGGTGCTGTTGGTGTTGTTGATGCGGCTGCCATCGGTGGTGGCGGTTTCCTGTTGCACCACGGTTGTGCTCATCGTTTCCTCCAAGTGGAACAGACTGTTTCGCTTTTACGAAGTGGATCATATTGTTTCATTTTTCGGTTGTCAAGGGTAAAGTGCCGGATATGCGAAAAGATGCTGCTGAAAACCACAAAGCGCTTGTAGAGGCGGCCACGACGCTCATTGCCCAGATGGGGCCGAAGGTCTCGCTGCGCACCATTGCGAAGGAAGCAGAGGTGGGTGTTGCCACCGCGAGCCGCCACTTCCCTACCAAGGATGACCTCTACCGCGCGGTGCTGGAAAACATCATCGACAAGATGCGCGCGATCGTAGACAAGCACGTTCCCCGCCTCCCCGGCGCCCCCGAGGCGACGTGGCGCTGCGCCATCACTGAGATGGTGGACAACGGCTTCCCTGCCGTCGTCCAAGAATTCCTGCCCGTGTTCGCACCCCACATGGGCCAAGAGGAACGAAACATACTGATAGAAAAGGTAAAAGCCCTCTACCGTCCCCTCCTCACGGAGGCGAAAAAGTACGGGCTGTGCCCCGGCGACCTCGACGTCCTAGACTTCCATTTCGGCATCATCACACTGTCGCGGCCGCTGCCAACCATCGCAGAAGAGGTGTTCGCCCGTAGCAGGGGGTGGCTCGTAGACGTGTTTATCGACGGGCTGCGGGCGCAGGCCGAAGGGTCACAAAGCAACCACTCACAAAGCACAATCGTGTAATTCGTGCCACAATGCGGCGGTGTGAGGATCGAGAAGCAACGCTCCCGAAAACCGTCCAGCAATCCGAAGTACGCAACCTCCCCCTCCACCACCCACTACCGCGGCACGTCGCCGGCACGCATGCAGGCGTCACGGTTCCGCAATAAGCAGCGCATCCCGATGACTCCGGCGTATTAAAGGCCGTTACAGGAGTTCGTCGATAAGCGAGCGCACACGGGCGTCAATGTCGTCGCGTACGAGGCGCATGCGCTGCATGCCTTCGATGCCGCGGAGCGAGGGTTCGTCGGTACGCCAGCGCTCCAGCGTGCCGCGTGCGTCGTCGGGCATGTCCACCTGCGCGTCTTCGCCGAGCACCACAACGCGATCAACGCTGCGCAGCAGTTCCGGATCGATGGGTTTGGGCGTGCCGCGCGACATGTCGGCGCCGGCCTCTGCGATCGCCTCGACCGATTCCTGGTTCAGCGACGTGCCAGGTTTGGTGCCCGCGGAGTGGATGCCGAGCTGGCTACCCGCGTGCTTCTCGGCGAGCGCCGCCGCCATCTGGGACTTTCCGCCGTTGCCGACGCACACAAACAAGACTGAGGGCTTCATAACGTCTCCTTAGGACAATTTGGGCAGGGTTGGGTCACCCGGGAACAGTTTCGGGCCGATCCCACGCATGAGGTAGACGAGGCCGACGAGGATAGGGATCTCGATAAGCGGCCCGATGGTGCCCGCCAGCGCCTGGGCGGAGGTGGCGCCGAACGTGCCGATCGCCACTGCGATGGCCAACTCGAAGTTGTTGCCGGCAGCCGTGAACGCCACCGAGGCCGACTGGGCGTAGTCCATGCCGGACAGTTTGGCTACCAAGAGTGCAATAGCGAACATGCCGACGAAGTAGCACAGCAGCGGGATCGCCACCCGTGCCACCGTCCACGGCTGGGAGAGGATCTGGTCGCCTTGCAACGAGAAAAGCAGGACGATTGTGTACAGCAGGCCGATCAGCGCGAGTGGGGAGATCCGGGGCAGGAAGGTGTTTTCGTACCAGTCGCGGCCCTTGGTGCGCTCGCCGATAATGCGAGACAGCAGCCCGGCCAACAGCGGGATACCCAAAAAGACCAGCACGGAGGACACGATCGCCCAGAACGAGAACTTCACCGAGGTGGTTTCCAGCCCCAGCCAGGCAGGCAGGATTTGCAGGTAGAACCAGCCGAGTACGCCGAACATGACCACCTGGAACACCGAGTTGATAGCTACCAGCACTGCGGTGGCTTCCCGGTCAGCGCAGGCGAGGTCGGACCACACCAACACCATGGCGATGCAGCGGGCGAGACCGACGATGATCAAACCGGTGCGCAGCTCCGGGGCATCTGGCAGGAAGATCCAGGCGAGCGCGAACATGAACGCGGGGCCGACAATCCAGTTCAAGATGATGGACACGGTCATGAGACGTTTGTCGGTGGCAATCTCGCGGGTCTTGTCGTAGCGCACCTTGGCCAAAGGCGGGTACATCATGACCAGGAGGCCGAGCGCGATCGGAAGCGAGATGCTTCCGACTTCGAGACTCTCAAGTGCGCCCGAAAGCCCCGGCACCGCTCGGCCGAGGGCGAGGCCCGCCGCCATGGCGAGCATGATCCACACCGGCAGGAAGCGGTCAAGAAACGACATACGCTCTACCGGCTGAGAGGTTGTGTCTTCCATCTGGAATCCTTATCTATTGACAGCATTCAAAACGAACACTAAACAGCATATTTATCACTGTCAATATGACGAGGTAGGAAGAATGAACGATTACGTCGCCACCACAGAAAACACCGGCCTCGACTGCTGCTCGCTGGGCTCCGGCTTGCTCTCCGAAGACGACGCGACGCGTTACGCGGACCTGTTCAAAGTTTTAGCGGACCCCGGCCGACTACAACTTCTCTCCAGAATCGCCGAAGAGGGCTGCGAGCCGATGAGCGTGGGCGAACTCACGCAACGCTCCGGGCTAAGCCAACCGACAGTTTCCCACCACCTCAAAATGCTTACCGAGGCCGGCCTCCTAGAAAAGAGCCGCCAGGGCAGGACAGTCATACACCGGCTGCGCCCGGAGCTGTTCGAGGAACTTCGCGCTGTGCTGCAAATCGGCTGAGGTGTCTACCATCAGGGCCCTTCTCCCCGGCACGCAGTATCAACTATGTCGTGACTTCGGTCATGTTGGTTTACCGGGAGAGACGTCGCTATGGATGCGTGCGTTGCAGCACCGAATGACCACGCCCAGGCCAAGAGCACGTCGCCGTGCCCAAACCCTCCACCTCGGTCCCGATGCATGCAAGACCCAAACCGGAGCCTCGCAGGAGGACGTTGCCTCTACCCATCAAACGGAAACACCGACATCGGGATCACATACGCCCCTCTCGAAGCCCCACGGTGCGCAAGTTCGCTGAGCTTTGCAAGACGTTTCCCTTCCGCATCAACGCGGGGATCTGCAAACGAAAAGGAATGCACGCGTAGGCTTTCCGCACCGTCCCTCGGCTGAGTGACCACATGTGCTTGCTCACCGTCGATGGTGACAGACACGGCCCGTCGATCCGCGCCAATGAGCGGCTCAGATTCCCTGGCAACCTGGCTCACCAGGTCTACTTCCGTCACGGTGCCGCGGTGAGAAACAAACGACACGTTGCCTTGCCTGTAGCGAGAAGAGCTGTTGAGTCCCGGTGCGGGCAGTGTTTTCAGCTTCCCCTCGTGCTGCAAAGCTGGCTCCGTGCTAGCGCCATCGACAGAAAATACATCTGCGCCGCCGGAGCCATCGGGGAACGCAATGTAGGAGGGCTCTTCTCCGCATCCGAGGGCGGAGAAGAATTCCGATGCGACGACGCCGGACGGGTCGCCGTCGATAAGTGCTTCGGACAGCAGCCCACTTTCGCCCATCCGCACAAGTGTGAGTCCACTGCCGTCATCTTCATCGCGTTCTATCCAGACTGCGGTCTTGTCATCGCACGCCCTCAGCGCAACTGGCCGCAGATCACGCGTGACCACGCTTGTCGCGTCTTTGGTGGCAAGGACGATACGGCTCGCGTACGCGCTCGAGTTCCCGCTTTCGTTGAAAACGAAAACTGCTGTTTCGGCGTTTGCCGATCCAGCTGACGTTGACTGAGTCGGCAGTCCCAGATTCGCAATCGGCCTCACGTGGAGTTTCTTGAACTGCGAATCAAAAACAACCAGCTGGTCCCTATCCGGAGCCACAAAGTCTTCGCCGAGTCTTTGCATCGATGGGTTGTACACCGGTGCAAGCTCCGCGAGGGATCCTGCCTCATCCGCGCTCGCTACGAACACATAGTTGTGGTTGTCTGCGGAGGGAGCGGCGGAGACAGCACGAGCGATCCCAGCCCACTGCCACGAAGCGGAATCAGGCGTGGGCGCAGCGCTCTCGTCCGTGCACGAAGCAGCCCCAAACGCACATGCCGCCAGGATACCTGCCCCGAGGGCGCTCCTGAGTTGTCTTGCTAACATTGCCGATCTTTAGGATCTGCCGCGGTTTAGGCGCCGTGGAGCGCCGCTTCGATCAGCCACGTGAGGTCGAAGCGGTAGTGCTCCTCGCCCCCATCCAGGTAGGTTTCCGCCATGTAGATGAGGAACTCGACCCACCTCGCCTGGTTCGCATCCGCCACCCAGGTGGCAAGGCTCATAGAAGCGGGAAGGAAGATCGTCCACGTCTGGTCTG
The DNA here is from genome assembly GCF_001814825.1 of Corynebacterium sp. HMSC071B10. Taxonomy (NCBI): domain Bacteria; kingdom Bacillati; phylum Actinomycetota; class Actinomycetes; order Mycobacteriales; family Corynebacteriaceae; genus Corynebacterium; species Corynebacterium sp. HMSC071B10. The sequence goes on from NZ_KV818004.1 coordinate 88,109, forward strand.
GGTTATCGCTCACGCTGACTTCTGCAGGCAGCTGCGTCCAGTCGTGATCCTTGAGCTGCTGCTCGATTGCTGCTTGCAGCGCATCAGCGTCGTATCCGCCCTGGCGCACCTCATCGTGATTCCAGGAGAGCTTTACGATGTCGAGCTCCCCGCGCGTATTACGGTTCGTGCGCTCTGCTTCTTCGTTGGCCAATGTGGTCTCCTTCTCTTAGCAGACTAAGCAGTACGCTACGGGCCAAGTGTATACACGCCCAACACATACAACTACCGGCTCGCAGGTACGCTACGCTCAGACTATGCGAATCCTCCCGGCCCTCTCGCTTGTTGCAATCCCCTGCCTTATCTTGAGCGGATGCAGCGGTGATACAGAATCCCAAGAACAACCCGCAACCATCACGGTGACGCAAACGACGGTCCAGTCCAATTCACCAGATGCCACGGACCAGCCGGCGCCGTCCGAGCAGCAGACGGAGCCGCAGGAGGAAACACAGGAAGAAGCACCTGCCTCCCCTGCCCCAAATGCTGGTTACACCATCAACCCGGGCCAGATCGGCGGGGACTGCGGCACAACGGCAGACGGGATGACGCTAAGCGCCGCGGACGCAACCTCATGTGAGTTTGCCGGCGCGATGTACGAGGCGGGTATAAACGCCGAGTACCGATGGAGGCAGCTCAGCCCAGACAGAAATGGTGCCTACGGCGCTGAGCTCACTGTCGCCAGCCCCATCACCAAGGAGACTTACGAGATTTCCTGTGCGATCGGAAGCGATCAACGCTACCTGGGCTGTGGCGTATACGACGACAACTCAGTCCACGTCTCCGTTGGTCCTGTCACCGACTACGGCGGCTGGACCTCTCGTCTCAACATCGTCGAGTACCAGCCCCAACCCCCGCAATAAACGTCAAAAGGGCCAGCCACATCCACGTGGCTGGCCCTGTCTGTGTAGTGCCCGCTAGAACTCCGCCGGCATGATGGCCCAGGCCGCGAGGTAGGCCAGGAACATCGGGAAAATGCCAAACAGGAGCAGGAAAACTGCGATCACACGCACGATCACCGGGTCGATGTTGAAGTACTGGGCGAATCCGCCGCAGACGCCGCCGATCACCTTGTCGGTCGTGGAGCGGGTCAGGCGCTTCGGAGCGTTGTTCGGGTTGTAGTTCTGGTAGGTCATCTCGGTTACTCCCCTTCTTTGTGTGCCGCTGTTGTGTACGGTTCCCATTAAACGGAAAAACGCCAGCGGCGACAACGGGGTTTGCCCGGACATCTACCCTGATTTTTACCCCTAAGGGCTCATTGGCTGCGCGCCGCGGTAATCCGCGTGCCCCGGCACATTGGTCACGCCCAAGACGCTCGTGAAAAACGCGCGCAGTGGCGCAGCGGTCTCCGGGTCCATGTGATCGAAGACAAGCCGACGCACGCTTTCTACGTGCTCCGGGGCCGCAGCCTCGAGCCTGCGCATCCCCTCGTCGGTCAGGCACACGAGCACGCCGCGGGCATCCCCGGGGCTCTTCGCCTTGGTCACCAGCCCGCGCTTTTCCATCCGGGTGACCTGGTGGGAAGTCCGCGAGCGGTCCCAGTCCAAGACCGCGCAGAGGTCACGCAGGCGCAGCGAGTGATTCTCGGCCTCGGACAGGCTCACCAGCACCGAGAACTCCGAGGAAGACAGGTCAGATTCCGCCTGCAGCGTGTCGTCGATTACACGCGAGATCTTTCTCGACGCCGCGAGCATGAGCCGCCAGAGTTCCTGCTCATCATCGTTGAGCCAGCGAGGATCAAGTGTCATGCGACTTACCTTAGTGGATGTGTCACGGTGCCTGAAATGAATGCCTTAGGTAAAACCTCTCACTGCTCGTCTGCATGCTTCAGCTCATCAATATGCACCGTCTTTGCCGCGGCGACGCGGTCGAAGCGCTGCGGGAAGCACGTCAGCACGAGCACCTGCGCGTTCTTGCCCGCCTGGGTAAACAGCGTATTCATCAGCGCAAGTCGCTCTGGATCGGTGGCTCCGAGCGCGTCGTCCACCACCACGGGCACCGGGGCGGTCTCGCCGGTTTCGGTGACTAGGTCCGCGATGGCGAAGCGTGTGAGTAGGGCGAGCTGTTCTTTCGCGCCGCCGGAGAGGGACTGGAGGGGCACGGTGACGTCGCCAAGCGAGCGATCCGTAATCTGCAGCCCTTCGCCGAAGTTGAAATCGACGTCCTTGCCGTAGATCACGCGGGCGCGCTTGCGGATGGCCGCGTTGAAGGGCGCGGTGTACTTCGCTCGCGCTTCCTCGCGGCAGGCATAGAGCGTGGTGCGCAGCAGCTTGATCGCCTCGGCGCGGCGGGTGGCCTTGTCAAGCTCGGTCTCCGCCTTTTCCAGGCGTGCCTCGGCCTTGTCGGCCTGCTCGGCGGCACCGGTGGCTTGCTCGATGCGGCCACGCAGCTCGGTAATGCGGATGGTCGCCTCGTTCTTGCGTTGCTGCATGTTCGCCACGCGCGCCTGCTCTGCCTCGAGCAATGTGTGGGCAAGCTCCACGTCGGCCTCGTCAGCAGCGGCGGCGAGCGTGTCCGCCTCCTGCGTCGCTGTTTCAAGCGCGGCTTCCGCCTCCTTGTGCGCGGCCTCGAGCGCCTCGCGCGGCTGCGCGTCTTCCGCAGCGGCGAACTCCTTGTCCGCGCCTGCTGCCTCGGTGGCCTTGGCCTCCACCCGCGCCTCCAGCACCGCGAGTGCCTTTGCTGCTTTGAGCTCTGCGTAAGGTTTCAGAGCCGCCTCCGCCTGCTCCGCCTCGCGCTCGGCCGCGCCGAGTGCGGTGTGGGCGTCCCTGACCGCGTTTTCGGCGTCCGCCTCGTCGATGCTCTCAGCCTTGTCATCCACGCCCAGCGCCTCGGCGAGCTCTGCAATGCTCGCGGCCAGGCGCTCGTGCTCCGAAGCGAGCTCCTCGCGGTCGGCACCGGCGAGTACGTCCTCGCGTCGGCGGCGCGCGGCCTCTACTTCGGCGGCCTGCGCCTTGTGCGCATCGCGCAGGTCACGCAGCTCTTCGACGCTCTCGCAGCCGGCGGCCTCGAGCAGCTCGGCGAGCGCCGCTTCCGCCTCGCGGACCGCCTCGCGCGGGTCCTGGGCACCTTGGGCGGCGCGGTAGGTCAGCTGAAAGCCTTCGATGTCGATGCGGGTGCCGTCGAAGACGTTGATTTCCGCCGACTCCGTGGCTTGGACTTCTACCGTCTCGCCGTCGACGGTGACCGTGCCGTCCTTACCGCTAAGCTCCACCTTGGACGAGGCCGCGTCGCGTAACTTGCGCTGCAGCGCGACCTCGTTTTCTGCGGTCTCAGCCGCGCGCACGTCGGCGTCCGTGATCTCTTTTGCAGGTGTGGCATCGAGCGCTTCGCGGTAGGCCTTCTCAGCCTCCTTGACGCGCTTCAGGTGCGCCTCCACCGTCGCATGCCGCTGCGTGGCGCGCGCGAAATCGCGGCGCTGCTCGGCCTTTTTCACTTCAGCGCGGGCCGCAGCCACGGCTTCTTTTGCCTTGGTGAGCCCCTCCCGCAGCTGCGTGACCTGCGTCTCCTCGTCTTCCGCGGCTTCACGCGCGGGCTCCAGCGATGTGCGTAGGTCTGCTTCCTCCTTGCGCAGTACCGCGACGCGCTCGGCCAACGCGGTGCGTGCTTCCAAATCCTGGGTCGCGCGTTTGCGCTCGTGCGCGGCTTGCTCGCGCTTCGCGTTCGCCTGCCCGAGCTTTTCCGCCAGTTCTTCTGCCGCCTTGGCCTCCTGCACGCGCTTTGCCAACGCCTCCTCTGCTCCGGGCAGTTCGGCGTCGACCTGGGCGATCTCTTCCTCGCGGCGGGCGACTTCGTCGACGTAGCGGCTCAGGCTCTCAACCTCGGCTACACGTGCCTCATATTCCTCGCGGGCCTGCTCCACATCGGTCGTGAGTTTTTTAAAGCCCGCCTTCGGCTTCGGGTTCGCGGCGTTGGTCCAATACTTGGTGTATTCCGCGTCGACGTCCTGCATGAGTTGGGTGTCCTCCACCCCGGAATCGCCGTCGCCCTCGCCTGCGTCGAGCGCGGTGGCGATCGTGGGCACGCCGGCTGCTTGTACTGCGGGGTCGAGCTCGCCCTGGCGCAGGAACAGCGTCTCCATCAGCGTGCGGTCAAGGTGCTCATCCAGGATGCGGGCGAGCTCGTCGTCGGCGTTGCGGCCAGTGAAATTCTCCCGGCGCGGCGCACGCACGGTCAGTTCCGCCTGCGCGGATTTCAGCCAGCGCTTGCGCACGGTGAATTCCACCTCGCCCACGGTCGCGGTGAGTTCGACCTCGGGGCCGACGTCCTTATTCGCCGGGGCGTACTTGGCAATCTTTTTGCCCTTGGCGGAGTGGCGCTCGTTGAGCACCAGGTCGATGCCTTCCAGGATGGTGGACTTGCCTGCCTCGTTGGGGCCGTGGACGATGATCACGCCGGTCTCGGGCAGCTCTTTAAGCTCAAGGTGCTCGATGGCGCGGAAGTTCGTGATGGTCAGGGAGTGGATACGCATGGGCTAGTTCGCCTCCTGGGAGAGTCGGAACAAAAGGTTGACCGCGTCACGGGCGGTGGCATCACCCGCGGTGGCCTGGCCGATGAGTTCGTGCATGGCCTGGTTGGCAAAACCGGTCAGCGGGAGGTTGTCCAGCTCGTCCTGGCTGGGTTCGAGGTGAAGATCCATGAGCCGCTCGCGCGGGTACAGCGCTGCGAAGACAGGCTCGAGTTCGCCCAGTTCCCGCTCCAAGGTGCGGGTAGCTTCTAACCCGAGCGTGCCGGTGAGCGTGTACTTAATCACGGTGCGGTCCTTGTCCGGGTACTCCCGCAGCTGGGCAATCACGACGTCGACGTCGTCTGCGTCGGCGACCTCCCAAAACAGCGCATCAAAGGTCCAGGTGCCGGTGCGGACCTTATCCACCTGCACCTGTGCGCGCCCGTCCTGTTTGTCTATCTCCACGACCAGCGCGTTGCCGGAGTCGGCCTCGCCGCCGATCTCAGGGCCGGTGTGTTCTGCATAATCGGTGGTCTCCGGCGCCCCAGAGAACCAGACCTTCCCGCTCGCACCCAGAGACGCGGTCGAGTGCGAATCCCCCAGCGCAACATAGTCGACCACCCCACGGTCCAACGCGTCTTCTAAGACGTCCAGCTGGATCAGCGCTTCAGTGTCTTCCTTGCCAAAGCCCTGAACCTGGCCGTGGCCGACCAGAATGCGCACGTCGTCGGTGGGCTCAAGACCGCGCACCACGCGCGCGCAGAGATCCTCGGAGGGGTGCTTGGTCAAAAGCGGCGCGCCGACGACCTCTACTCCTGCGGTGACCTCGACCGGCGCCTCGTCGGCAAGCACTGTGACATTGGGGATGTCCTCGGTGTGGCGAAAGACCGAATCGGCTACCAACGGGTCGTGGTTGCCCGGGAGTAAGTAGACGGGCACAGGCAGGCGGCGCAGTGCCTCGAGCGCGCGGCCGAGCGTGCGCTTCTCTAGGGCGTTGTGCTCAAACACATCGCCGGCGATGACGATAAAGGCGGCACCCCGCTCGACTGCGAGCGTGCTGAGCGCGTCGATAGAGCGCTCGCGCGCCTCGTCGAAACGCGACTGCGCCTCCGGGCTTAAGAACTTTCGCGTCATCCCGATCTGCAGATCGGAGCTATGGATAAATGTTGTTTTTGTCATGTCCTTTACATCTACCAGGGACGCCGGACACACGCCCGCCATTTGTCAAACTTATGTGCTAATCCTCGCGGGTGAGGTCCTCGTAGAGCTCCTCAATGTCGGCCACCGCGCGCATTTGGTCAATGTTGGTAAAAGAGATGGACTGCATCGCGGCCTGTAGTAGGTCCATGTCAGAGTCCTCAATCATCGGCGCGATCTTCGGGTTCGGCAGATCGGGCAGCTTACGCCCGGACCAGAAGAACTCGGAGCCTGGGACCGTGCTCTCGTGCGCAATCGAGGCGGCTTCCTCGCGCACGACCTGCTCTAAGCCGGCGACGGTCACGTCCCGGAGGCTAAAGACCAGTGAGGGCGTGTCGTCCAGCTTCTTCGCTGCCTGATCCGCCACCGCAACGACGTGCTTGCACACCAGCGCGCTGTCCGGGCAGGTGCAGGAAGAATAGACCTCCTCCGGCTGCGCAAAGAGCAGCACGTCGAGCACCTCGTCGTTGATATCGCCCTTGAGCGCACGGTCGACCGCCCCGGCCTCGCGCGCGAGGCGCCCGAGTGCCTCGCGGACCTCAGCAGCGGAGCGGAAAGGCAGCAGGATCGACACCTCAAACGGGTAGTTCTGGCTGCCCACGACCGAGGCCGTAATCCGTGCCCGGTCAAAGTGCAGGTCATGCACGTGTCCACCGGCAGCGTACTCTCGTCCGCGGGTCGCACGCCCGAGGTCGGTCTGCCGCACCGCCGCGTTGATCATCCGCATCGCGGGCTGGTTCATCGCACGCGCGGACATCACCCGCTCGCCGGTCTCGGCCGCTGAGGACACGCGCTTGCGCTGCCCAAAGTTGGCGTAGATGACATTGCCCTCTTGGGGGCGCTTCTTTTTTGTCATTACTCTTGCCTCCCTCGGTAGCTGATCAGGCGCGACAGATCCTCGGTGTCCAGCTCAGTAATCCAACCCTCGCCTTCGCCGACGACGGTGCCGGCCAGCTGCATCTTGCCGTCGAGAATGTCCTGGATGGACTCTTCCATCGTGCCCTTGGTAATCATCTTGTACACGGTCACGTCCTTGCGCTGCCCGATGCGAAAGGCGCGGTCGGTGGCCTGGTTTTCCACCGCCGGGTTCCACCAGCGGTCCATGTGCACCACCACCGACGCCGCCGTGAGGTTCAGCCCGGTACCGCCCGCCTTTAAGCTCAAAAGCATCGCGCGCGGCCCGTCGTCGCGCTGGAAACGTTCCACCATCGCGTCGCGCGCCGACTTGCCCACCCCGCCGTGCAGAAACGGAATCTCCTCGCCGAGCTGCTCGGAAAGGTAGGGCTGCAAAAGGTCACCAAAGGCCTTGTACTGGGTAAAGATCAGGACCCGCTCGCCTTGCTCCACGGCCTGAAAAAGCAGTTCCATGAGCTTGGCTACCTTGCCGGAGCGCTGCTTGCCCTTGACGGTGACCGGCGAGCCGTCGCCAAGAAAGTGCGCGGGGTGGTTGCACACCTGCTTAATGCGCGTGATCGTGGCCAGGACGAGCCCGCGCCGCGCCATCCCCTCGCGCCGCTCGAGCTCCTGCTTCGTGCTGCCCACCAGCGCGGTATACAGCGCTGCCTGCTCGTCGGTCATGTCGACGGCGATGACGTGCTCGCGCTTTTCCGGCAGGTCATCAATGATCGCGGCATCCGTCTTCACCCGCCGCAGAATAAACGGCGCGGTCAGCCGCTGCAGCCGCTGCCCCATCTCCGCCGCCAGCTCCTCGTCGCGCTGCGACTCAATCGCCTTGGCGAAATGATTGCGGAAAAACGCCTGCGAGCCCAGCATCCCCGGGTTCACCCAATCAAGCAGGCTGCGCAGCTCAGCCAGCTTATTTTCAATCGGGGTGCCGGTCAGCGCAATGCGGTGTCTTGCGGGTATTGCCCGCACGCTTTTCGACGCCTGCGTCCCCGAATTCTTAATCGCCTGCGCCTCATCACAGACCACATGGTCCCACTCCACCAAGGCAAGCTCGCGCGCATCGCGGCCCACCACGCCGTAGGAAGTAATCACCAGGTCCGCTCCCGAGAGCTTTTCCACCAGCTCCATCCCCTTTGCGCGCCCGCTGCCGTGGTGGACCACCACGTCCAAATCGGGCACGAAGCGGGCGGCCTCGCGCGCCCAGTTGCCCACCACCGAGGTCGGCGCGACCACCAGCGTCGGTCCCTGGACACGGTCCGCCTCGTGCTCGACGGCGAGCAGGGCCAGCAGCTGGAGGGTTTTGCCCAGCCCCATGTCGTCGGCAAGCACGGCCCCAAGATTGTTTCTCGACATGAAGTCGAGCCAATCCACACCGCGACGCTGGTACTCGCGCAAGTGCGCGTGCACCGTGTCCGGGATTTCCACCCGCTCCGGGGCCGGGCGGTCCTGCCCGCCGAGAAGCGAAGTAAACCAGGTCGAGCCGGTAAATTCGATCGGCTCTTCCGTCAGCGACTCAAGCGCGAGCTGGCGCAGCTCCGCCGCAGAGACCACACCCTCACCCTCGTCTTTGAGCAGCTCCTCGTAGCGCTGCTGGGCCTGCGTTGCGGCCGCGCGCAGCGCTTCCGCATCGTCGGAGCCCGCGGCCTCTGCGAGCTCGGCAAGATTTTCCGCCCGCTCGACGGCAGCCTTGGCCTCCTCGAGCGCGCTGCGCTGCAGCTTCTTCATGTACTGGCGGGTGCGCGACAGGTCCTTCCCGTTGGCCAGCACCCACTCCCCGCGCAGTTTGATCAGGCCGGTCTTGGAGTTGATCAGCTCCTTCATCTCCGCCTCGGTCAGCTCGGTATCCCCCACCGAGATCCGCCAGTCGTACTCCACCAGCTGATCAAAGCCGATGCGGGTCACCGTGGAGGAATCATAAGGGTTCTCCGGCTTGCTCACCTTCAGCTTCGCCGAGGTCACCGCGCGCGACCACGCCTTCGGCAGCATGACGGTAAACCCGGCCTGCTGCAGTTTCGACGCTTCGGTTTCCACAAAGCGCACGATCTCCTCAGTCGACAGGTAGCAATCCCAATCGCCGCTGCGCAGGTCGCGAAAACCCCCGTGGCGGCGGTAATCCACCAGCTCGCTGACATCGATCGCGCGCTGCAACGTATCACGCAAGGTCTGCGCGGTCTGCGCGTCGTAATCCGACTGGCGCACCGGCCGCGGCGCGTCAGTGCCCGCGCGCACCTGCACCCGCACCGGCCAGGTGAGCTCGCCGGTGGATTCGGCGGACTCGGCAGACTCCGCATCATCTGGCTCGTCGTCAGGTGCCTCGACCAAGAACACCAGCTGCAGGTTCGCCGCGGTAATCGAGCCGCTCCAGTCGTTGATCTTGGACACCAACGACGCGCCACCCCGGCGCAGCGGCGTGCCGAAGACCAGCGAGGCCACAAAGTCGTGCCACGGGTACGGTCGCACCCGCGCCGGGACCCCCATCGCGTGCAGCCGCTCGGTGGCGATCCAGTGGGTAAGCGTCTGCGCCAGATCCTCGCTGATATTCGGGTCATTGAGCACAATCACCCCCGGCGCCGCAGCCACCATCTGCGCCAGCCACCCGCGCTCTTTCACACCGGTGCCCAGCTTGAACTGCGCGTAGAAGTGCGCATCCCGCTTCGGCACGTGAATGGTCACGCGCCCGGCGCGCACGAACTGCTCCAGCCCTTGATATGCGTGGATGAGCCACTTGAGATCGGGTGCGAGGGTGGCGCGCTGGTCATCGTCGAGAAGCGAAAGCTTTTCTAAGGCCGCGACGGTGCGCGTCGGCGAGAACGTGGCCGTTGGCGCGCGCAGCGTGACCTGCTTGCCCTTCGGGGTTTGCAGCGTGATCGGTGCGCGGCCGCGGAAGTGATTGCCCGCCAAAAGCTCCGTGACCAGCCGCGGAAAGGTGCCATCAGGCACATCCGCGAAGGTGAGCACCCTGTGACCGGAGACCTGCTCAACCCAGATGTTGAGCCCGGACTCCGGCAACCAAAGTCCGTGGAGCAGGTATTGAGGCATACCCACCCTTATACCACCTCGAAATTTCTTCGCATCCGATTGGATCCCGCCCACATGTATCCGGTAGCCCTGTTACACTACGGTTCCTGTAATGCAATTCACACTATTACCCCAAGGAGATGCAGATGTCTGACAGCTTCTGGCTTGTCGTCGCCATCGTGCTCTACTTCGGCGTCATGGTCGCAATCGGATTCTACTCCTGGCTCCAGACGCAGAAGTACGATGACTACGTGCTCGGCGACCGCGGCCTCCACCCCTTCGTCGCCGGACTCTCCGCCGGCGCCTCCGACATGTCCGGCTGGCTGCTCATGGGCCTGCCCGGCGCGCTGTTCGTGTCCGGCATGAGCGAGCTGTGGATCGCCATCGGCCTGCTCATCGGTTCCTGGTGCAACTGGAAGTGGGTCGCCCCGCGCCTGCGCGCCTACACCGAAGTCTCCAACGACTCGATCACGCTGCCTAGCTTCTTTGAGAACCGGACCCGCGACTCCTCGCGCGTGCTGCGCGTCGTCGCCTCGCTGATCATCATCTTCTTCTTCACGTTCTACGTCTCCTCAGGCATGGTCTCCGGCGGCCGCTACTACGAGTCCACCTTCGGCGGCGAGTACCTCGTCGGCATGCTGATCGTCGGCTCTATTACGGTGCTCTACACCTTCATCGGCGGCTTCCTGGCCGTCTCTTACACGGATGTGGTGCAGGGCGTGCTGATGTTCCTCGCCCTGATCACCGTCCCGATCATGGCGCTGATCGCCGTGGACAACCCGGGCGAGCTCTTCTCCTATGCCACCGACCACTCCTACGGCCCGTGGCCGGAGGGCAACCCCAACTTCTTCAACATGGTCGCCGGTGTGTCTGCCGCCACCATCATCGGCAACATCGCCTGGGGCCTGGGCTACTTCGGCCAGCCCCACATTGTCACCCGCTTCATGGCGCTGCGCTCGCCCTCTGAGGCCACCGCCGCGCGCCGCTCCGGCATCATCTGGGTCAGCTTCTGCTTCCTCGGCGCGATCTTCACCGCCTTGGTCGGTACCCTGTTCTTCTCCCAGACCACCCACTCCGTGACCGACCAGGAAGGCTTCGAAACCATCTTCCTGGACCTGGCGCGCATCCTGTTCCACCCGCTCATCGCCGGCCTGGTGCTCACCGCCGTGCTCGCCGCAATTATGTCCACCATGTCCTCGCAGCTGCTGGTCACCTCGTCCGCGCTGGTGGAAGACCTCTTCCGCATCTTCCGCAAGGAAGCCAGCCAGACCACCCTGCTGGTCGCCTCCCGCACCATGGTCGTGGTCATCGCGTTGATCGCCATGCTCATGGCGTTTAACCCCTCGGACACCATCCTGGGGCTGGTCGGCTTCGCTTGGGCCGGCTTCGGTGCCGCCTTCGGCCCCGTGATCGTCGCGTCGCTCTACTGGCGCAGGCTCACCGCACCGGGCGCGATCGCCGGCATGATCGTCGGTGCCGTCACCGTCTTCGTGTGGGGCTCCGTCGACGCGCTCTCCGGCATGATCTACGAGATCGTCCCGGGCGTCCTCTTCGCCACCATCGCCATGGTGCTCGTCTCCCTGGCCACCAAGCCCAAGCCGGGCGTGGCCGAGGAGTTCGACACCGCAGTCGCCGTCACCAACTACGCCTTCGCCCACCCCGAGGCGAACTTCCACGAGTCGCTCGAAGCCATCGAGCGCAAAAACTAAGGGAACCGCGGCACGTGCGCATGCGTCTAACGATGCATGCGCACTTTTCTTGTTCTCTTAAGCGTTGCCACACTTCTCATCGTCCCCTTCCCCACCCCACGCAGCCACTTCGGCGTCAGCGCGGGCCCGCCGCGCGCCACGGTGCTCGGCTACAGCCGCGATGCCTTCGGCACCGGCTGGGCCCCGCTTGCCGACGGTTGCACCACCCGCCAAGCAGCCCTCACCGCCACCTTCGGCGCTTCCCATGTTGTTGCCGAAACCCCGGGCAGCTGCCCCGCCCCGCGCGACGCGCCCGTTGCCGGGCCCTATACCGGCGAGCCCATCACCCCTTCTGACGTGGAGTTAGACCACGTCCTTCCCCTTTCCGCCGCCTGGGACTTAGGTGCCCACGCGTGGGACCAGTCTCGCCGCGAAGCTTTTGCCAACGACCCGCTCAACCTCGTCGTCGTCGCGGCCGCCGCCAACCAGCAAAAATCCGACCAGCTGCCCAGCGAATGGATGCCGTCCAAACGCGCGCAGCGCTGCGCCTACGCGCACCGGCTTGCCGATGTCGCCCGCACCTACGAGCTTCCGCTTCCACGCGCCGATCTACGCGAGATGCGCCGGGCCTGCGGCGGCATTGCCGGTCTTCTTGGCGCTCGCGCCATGTGAACTGTGACGATATTGCCCGCTTGCCGTAAGGTGGTGCAGCATGGTTACCTTTTTCACTGCTCTGCACGTGGTCGCAGCGATCATCCTGCTCGGCCCCGTCGTCGTGTCCACCTCCATGTTCCCCAAGCATGCCGTCGAGGCCCGCACCGGTAGCGAGGAGGCCACCGGCCGCGCCTCCGTGCTGCACAAGGTGACGAATACCTACGGCATGCTCTCCGTCCTGGTCCCGCTGCTCGGCGGGCTGGTCATGGCCACCGACTGGGGCGCATACAAGACCAACTACTTCCTCCACACCGCGATCATCCTGTCTGTGATCGCGTGGGGCCTGCTCTTCTTCATGGTCATCCCCCAGCAGCGCGCCATCATGGGCTCGCTCGGCGCACTCTCCCCCGCCGACGGCGACGCATCCGACGCCGCGTCGAACTTCGAAAAGGCCAAGGCGAAGGCCGCCGCAGGCGCTGGCATCTTCAACCTGCTGTGGCTGCTCACCTTCATCCTGATGTTCCTGCCGGCCCCGGCCTAACGCGCCGCTTACGCTTTCAGCCCCGCACTACCCGGTGCGGGGCTTTTTAGTGCATAAACTGCTGCGCGAGTTCACTTTTTGGGAGTAAAAATCACTATTGACGCTGTCACCTGCGGGTTTGGTGCAGGTGGTGTGGCCTGACCACCGCGGGCGGCTGCTGCCTGTCGAGATTCGAGATCTCGCTGAGCGAAAACCGAACGGAGACCGCCCTCGCATCGATGTGTGCTTCGCTGACTGGCCGCCTGCTGATGGTCTGCACACCCCTTTTTGACCCTTAACCCAAAAATAACCCCGCAGGTTTCCCTGCGGGGTGTTGTCATTAGAACGGTACTTCTTCGCCCTCGGACCGCGACGCTGCGGCTGGCGAGTGAGCGGACCAGGGTCAGACCGAGGAGAGCGCCCTTGCCTTGATCTGGTCGAACTCCTGCTGGGTAATCGCTCCCGAGTCGAGAAGGGCCTTCGCCGAGGCGATCTCATCGGTCGGGCTCGATCCGGCGGAGCCGCCGGCGACGGACTTGATGTACTCCTCCTGCCGCTGCTGGAGCTCCTGGTGCGCCTCGGCCGCGCGGTCGGTCATCCCCCGACCTCGAACAAGCAGGTACGCGAGCATTCCGATGAACGGCAGCGCGACGATGAACACCACCCACAGCGCCTTCGCGAAGCCGCCGAGGTCCTTGCTGCGGAAGAGATCTCCGAAGATCCACCACAGGGACATGAACCATGCGAAGAAGATGAAGAACTCGAACATGGCGAGTAGGAATGAGCCGTTGTCGTCGAACATCTGCTGACTGCCTCCTGACTGGATGGACGCTGGCCGAGCGGTCCACGCGGACCCCAGCGCACGACGGTTAGGAACAAGGACGTGCCCGGGCCGTCGCCGAACCACGTTAGCAGATCTTCCTCACCAAGCGTGGTAGCCGGGTTGCGACGCGCTGACCGGGTTGGGCTGGTGAAGACGGACCTGGGACTCCACGATTCGTAGCGACCAAGCAACGGATCGAGAGGAGTCCCAGGTGAGTGTTGAGGCTACCGTCCTGCCCGCTGCGATGCTCGGCATCTCGGGGTTGGTGGTGCTTGCCGCCGGTGAGTACGGCGGTGAGCTGGAGCTGTTGGTGGAGACCTCCGAGTCGGTGACCGGGTGCCCGCGGTGCGGGGTGGTCGCGGTGGCCCGCGGCCGGCGTGAGCATCTGGTGCGTGACATCCCCTCGGCGGGGCGGCCGGTGCTGCTGGTGTGGCGCAAGCGGCTGTGGCGGTGCGCCGAACCGGCGTGCCCGCAACGTACCCGGTCAGTACACCTAATAAAGCGACGTCAGTACGTTCGCTAATGCTCGAGCTGATCTTTCATCGCTCGTACCTCTCGGCTGCCAGCGTGGTCACTTATTCGCAACCGCCCACCGTGCGTTCTCTACACCCCTCACCGTTGCACCCGCGTGAGACTCTTAGACGGACCTGACGATCCACTCACGATCGCCAGGCAGTGCAATTTCGGACAAGACCAACTCGCCAAAGTCAACGATCTTGCCGAAGAAGACCACAACAAAGCCGACCAAGAAACAGGACGACCAGCCTTCTACGACAACGCTATCCCAACCGAATACAACCACTCGATACGAATCAGAAAAGGCCCCATGAAATAGCACAAAAAGTGTCCGACCGACGACACGCCGACCGGACACACATTTTGCTACTTAACCCTGCACACCTGTGACCATATTGCGGATTTGGGGTGAGCGGTCGGGTCCAAATGGAGCTAGCTCCATTTGGACTCGGGCCGGTTGTAAAAGCCCAGGTCGCGTGTCATCGATCTTCCCAAAAGGAGCTAGCTCCATTTAGAC
>NZ_KV818004.1:102527-171201 GCF_001814825.1 Corynebacterium sp. HMSC071B10
TTCCCAAAAGGAGCTAGCTCCATTTAGACCAACCCCGGACACAAAAGACCAGGTCGCACGTCACCGGACTTCCCAAAAGGAGCTAGCTCCATTTAGACCTACGCTGTCGGGAGTGCTTCGCTGCCAGCCGTCCGCGGCCGCGGAAGACCTTTTTAGCGCATAAACTGCTGCGCCAGCTGGGCCAGCTGCGCGAGAAGCGGCACGAGCACCACCAGGATCGGGATGACAATCGAGAGGATCTCGCCCGGGGTCATCTCCGAGCTCGAGGACTCCTTTTCCGAGGAGGAACTCTTCGAAGACTTGGAGCTTCTATCAATCAGCTCATCATAGACACCCGCAGAATCCAGGCCCGCCGCAGCGAGGAACTCGCGGGAGCCCTCCTCATTGCCAATCAGGCGGCCGTCGCGTGGGGCGGCGCCCCATCCCATCGGCTTGCCCTCGACGCGGACCCTACCGACCGTCGCGGTGCCCACCTTGCCCGGCGTGGCAGGGCCGATCGAGGCCACGCCTACAAGACCGCGCCCCGGGATCCACACCGGGCCGCCGGAATCCCCCGGTCGCCAATACGCGCCGCGGATGGCAAAGCTCTGCCCCGTTGCCCGGTAGAACGTCCCGCACGTGATGTCCTTGGTGCCCTTGTGGGAGGTCTCGCCGTGGTAGCAGACTTCCTCGCCGCGCTTCACGTCGTTCGGGTCGATGATGGTATCGCCCGAGTACGGGTTGCCGCCCAACTGCACGTCGCGGTCCCACTGGATGTAGCCCCAGTCGTTGGAAAACAGCTCGTCGTAGCGCGTCGACGGGTGGAAGGTGCCGATCTCGCGGCTGTGCGCGTTCGTGGTGCGGTCGATGATGCGCACCCGGTCGCCCTCCCGACCGCAGTGCGCGGCCGTGTAGCCAATGCGCATCTCTTTGTCCACGTACCCCAGCGTGCAGTTCCCGATGCTGGTGGAAATCGCCAGGCCCTGCTCCGGGATCGGGGCTGGCGCCGCGTGCGCCGCAACCGGAGCCAGGCAAAGAGAGGAAACAACGGCGGCGGCGAGACACGCGCGGGAAGTATTCACGTTTATTCACCTTCGGTGAGAAAAAGCTGTATTACCCCTTTAAGAATAGTGCACCGCAGAGGGGGACGGGAGCCCAAAGCGCGACAAGACTCCAAACACGGTACTCACCACGCGACGCACCGATTCCCCAACCGGGCCAACCGCAGACCCACCTGCTGACACCGGCGCGACCAGGTTCTCCATGTACAGCCCCATCAGCTGCACCTCAGTCACCGCGGGCCCATCGTGCGGCACCACGCCGACGACAAAGTTGGCTCCGCCCACAACCGGCAGCTGCCGCGCTGCCCACTGGCTCGAGATCACGCCCACGAAGCCGCGGCCGGGCACCCACATCGGCCCGCCAGAGTCGCCGGGGCGGGTCAGTGGGGCGTCGACAAAGAACGTGTTGCCCACAGATCCGGCGAACTTGCCGCAGGTCGAGCCGCGGCCGCCGTGGCTGGCATTGCCGTGGTAGCACACGGTTTCGCCCAGCGCGATGTTGTTTGGGTGCACCCACCGGTTCCCGGAGTGCGGATTGCCGCCAACGGCCACGCCGCGGTCCCACTGGATCGCCGCCCAGTCGTTGCCCAGGCGTTGGTCGTAGGCCTTGGAACGGTAAAACGTGCCAACCTGCCTGCTCACAGCACCGGTGGCCGGATCAAGCACGGCAACCCTGCCACCCTCACGACCGCAGTGCGCGGCGACGAGGCTGCGGTGGCGAGCAGGATCACTGAACCCAACCGTGCACATGCCGCCGTCGGTCACGATCACCGACCCCTGGCTCACCCGCGGCGCGGCCGCCGCTTGAGGCGCAACCATGGCCACAACTGCGAAAAGCGTAGCGACGATCCCCATCGCCAGGGTCCAGGGCAGTTGTTGCATAACTTCCTTCCTTGCGGCCAGTGTGCGAAAACTCACCTCACTGTACTGCCCTTGCGCACAGCTGCACAAAAGGAAAAACGGGCCCGAAGGCCCGTTTCTTCACATGCAGCTAGTCCCAGTTACGGTTGCCGCGGCCGCGGCGATCGTCCCGACGCCCCCGGCGGTCGTCCCGGCGGCCACGATGGCCTCGGTGGTCATCGAAGTCACCACGACGCCCGCGCCCACCGCGATCGCGCGGCGGCGCACCGTGGTCGCGCTGAATGTTAATCAGCTGACCCGAGATGCGGGTGTCCGAAAGCCGGTCGAGCACCTGCTTATCCAGCTTCTTCGGCAGCTCCACCAGCGTGAAATCGCCGCCGATGGTGATGCGCCCAAAGTCCTTTGAGCTTAGGCCACCCTCGTTCGCCAGCGCACCGACGATCGCGCCCGGGCGGACATGCTGGCGCTTGCCCACATCAAGGCGATAGGTGTCGAAGTTCTCGCTGTCGTTGTGGCGGCGCTTGCCGCGGCCACGATCCTCACGGCCATCGCGCCCATCGCGGCCGCGCCCACGGCCGCGGTCGTCGCGGTCCCAGCGGTCGCGGCGATCCCGACGGTCGCGCTTGTCTTTCGGCGGCTCCTTCATGAGGAACTCGTCGCCAGCCAGCGCCTGTGTGGCCAGGGCCGCGGCGATGTCGTCCATCGGCACGTTGTTCGCGGCCGAGTACTCGCGCACCATCGACTTAAACAGCTGCAGCTCGGAGGCCTCCAGGGATTCGGTGATCGAATCCATGAACTTCACCTTGCGGCTCTCGTTGACCTCGTCGACAGTCGGCAGGTCCATCTCCTCGATTGTCGCGTTCGTCACGCGCTCGATCGAGCGCAGCATGCGACGCTCACGCGGAGTGACAAAGAGGATCGCCTCGCCGGTACGCCCCGCGCGGCCGGTACGCCCGATGCGGTGGACGTAGCTCTCCGTGTCGTTCGGGATGTCGTAGTTCAGCACGTGCGAGATGCGCTCCACATCGAGGCCGCGGGCGGCGACATCGGTGGCGACCAGGATGTCCAAGCGGCCGTCGCGAAGCTGATCGACGGTGCGCTCACGCTGCTGCTGGGCGATATCGCCGTTAATGGCGGCGGCGGAGAACCCGCGGGCGCGCAGCTTCTCGGCGATCTCCTCGGTCTCGTTCTTCGTGCGGACGAAGACGATCATCGCCTCGAACTCGGTGACCTCGAGGATGCGGGTGATCGCGTCGAGCTTGTTGCGGTGCGCGGTGAACAGGTAGCGCTGCGTGATGTTCGTGTTCGTGCGAGTCTCGGACTTGACGGTCACCTCGACCGGGTCGTTGAGGTAGTCGCGGGAGATCTTACGGATCGCGCGCGGCATCGTCGCCGAGAACAGCGCGACCTGCTTGTCGTCCGGGGTGTCCTCCAGGATGCGCTCCACGTCTTCCTGGAAGCCCATGTTCAGCATCTCGTCCGCCTCGTCCAGGACGAGGAAGCGCAGGTTGGAGATGTCCAGCGACCCCTTCTGCAGGTGGTCGATCACACGACCCGGGGTACCCACGATGACCTGCGCGCCGCGGCGCAGCCCGGACAGCTGAATGCCGTAGGCCTGGCCGCCGTAGATCGGCAGGATGTGCACGCCGCCAAGGTGGTCGGCGAACGACTGGAAGGAGTCGGACACCTGCAGCGCCAGCTCGCGCGTCGGCGCAAGGATCAGCGCCTGCGGGTGACGCTTCGAGGTGTCGATGCGGCTCAAGATCGGCAGCGCAAACGCCGCGGTCTTGCCCGTACCGGTCTGCGCCAGGCCCACGACGTCGCGGTCCTGCATCAAAATCGGGATGGTCTCGGCCTGGATGGCGGACGGCTGCTCGAAGCCGACCTTCTTGACCGCCTCTACGACCTTTTCTGGCAGGTCGAGGGTCTCGAAGCCGTTTGCCGGCTTTGCCGGCTTCTCCGGCTTCTCCGGCTCAGTGGTTTCTTCGGAACTTACGGTGCTCTCTGCGTTCTCAGTGCTCTCAGTGCTCTCAGTGTTCTCGGTGTTCTCGGTGGCTTCGACAGTCTCCTGCGAAGCGCCGGTGTCCTCAGCGATACCCGCATCCCTGGTGTCTTCTGCAGCCGTTGCTTCGGCTGCGACATCCTGCGGGGTGTGCTGATTTTCCGACAAGTTCATATCCGGCCCATTTTCGCTGCCGGTCGCGTTTTCGGAAGTGCTCATTGTCAACCCAGCGTACGCCACCTACCGCGACAAAACTATTCCCGCGGCACACTTCCCTCCCCCACCCGCAACGGCCTTACCTCACCCCATCACCGCAATGTGACATGTCACGCGTACGACCATTAGTGTTTCCCGCATGACTTCACCACTCGCGCTGACTCTGATCGGGTTGGCAATCATTCTCGTGACCGTCGGCGTGCTGCTCAAAGGCAAAATGCACCCCATCATCGCTATGACGCTCATCCCGATCGTCGGTGCGCTGCTCACCGGCTTCGGCGTCGAAGAGATCACCGATTTCTACGGCGAAGGCCTCGACCGGGTGATGGGCGTGGTGGTGATGTTCATCTTCGCCATCATCTTCTTCGGCATTCTTTCCGACGTCGGCCTCTTCGACCCCGTCATCACCGCGCTCATCCGCGCCACCCGCGGCAACGTCATGCTGGTCACGCTCGGCACCGCCGCGATCGCCATCGTCGCCCACCTCGACGGCTCCGGCTCCACGACCTTCCTGCTGACCATCCCGGCACTTCTGCCGCTCTACCAGGCGATGCACATGTCGCGCTACGTACTGCTGACCATTGTTGCGCTCTCCGCTTCCGTGATGAACATGGTCCCGTGGGGCGGTCCCGTCGGACGCGCCGCCAGCGTCATCGAGGCCACGCCAAATGAGATCTGGGTCCACCTCCTACCCGCCCAGGGCTTCGCGATCGTGCTGGTTTTCCTGGTCGCCGCGGGCTTCGGCCTGTCGGAAAGGCGTCGCTTAATCAAGCGCTCGCTTATCGACGCCAACGTCGACGTCAACGCCATCGCCGACGAATTCAAACACTCGCAAGCCGCTGACCGCGCAAAATTCGACCTCACCCCACGCACCGGGACGTGGGTCACCGTCGTCAACGTTATCGTCACGCTCGCGCTGATCGGTGTGCTCGTTTCCGGCATCAGCTCGCCGGGCCCTGCCTTCCTGGTCGGCACCGCCCTGCTGCTCTTCGTCAACTTCGAGTCTCTGAAAGACCAGAACGACGTGCTGCGCCGCCACGCGCCCACGGCCTTGTCCATGGCCGGCGTGATCCTCGCCGCCGCGATGTTCCTCGGCATCCTCGACGGCACCGGCATGCTCGAGCAGATCGCGCTCTCACTCATCGCAGTGCTGCCCGAGTCCGTCGGCGGGTTTATCCACGTCATCGTCGGCCTGCTCGGTGTGCCGCTCGACCTGGCCACCTCCACCGACGCGTACTACTTCTCCGTCCTGCCGATCGTGCAGGAAACCGCCGCTGCCTTCGGCGTCTCCGGACTGGGAGCCGCCACCGCCATGATTGTCGGCAACGTCATCGGTACCTTTGTCAGCCCCTTCTCCCCCGCGCTCTGGCTCGGCCTCGGCCTGGCCGGCGCCAACATGGGCAAGTACATCCGCATCGCGTTCCCGCTGTGCTGGGGCTTCTCCATCGTCCTCGTGCTCGGCGCACTCGCGACCGGCATGCTGGCTTAGAGCGAAAGCTCGACGCGCAATCCCCCGCCCTCAAGCGGTGCGAGGTCGAGGGTGCCGCCGTGGGCGCGCGCGATGGCGTCGGCAAGCGAAAGGCCCAGCCCGTGCGAGCCTGCCACCCGCCCCGCGCCGCGCACAAAGGGCTCCTTGAGCCGCTCCACCTCGCTTGAGTCAAGGACAGGGCCCTGATTTTCGACGCCCACACGCCCCTCCCCAACGACCACCTCAGCCGTGCCGGGCGCGCCATGCTCAACCGCGTTGCCCACGAGGTTGCCCACCGCCTGGCGCAGCAGCACCTCATCGCCGTTCACAACCACAGGCGAACCGGGGACGCGCAGCGGAACGCCGTGCTGCGCGCAGACCTCCTCGCAAAGCGTAACCAGATCCACCGGCTGGCCGGTGAGGCTGCCGGGCTGTGCTGCCTCGGCGCGGGCGAAGGCGAGCAGGCGCTCCACGGTCTGCCCGGCGCGCGCGTTGACCTCGCGGATGCGGCGCAGCGCGTCGACAAGCTGCGCATCCGAGTCACCGGCCTGCATGAGTGCGACATCCGCGACCGTCTGGATCGTGGCGATCGGGGTCTTCAGCTCGTGCGAGGCGTTGGCGGCAAAACGGCGCTGCGCGTCCAGCGAGGCCGCAAGCGAGTCGAGCATCGTGTCGAAGGCGTGCGCAAGATCGCCAACGTCGTCGGCCGGGCCCTCGTAGTGCATGCGTTTGGCAACGTCCCCGTCGGAGACCTCGCGCGCCACCGCGGCAATGCGGCGCACGGGTGAGAGCGCGTAGCCGGCGACGAACCAGCCCACCAAACCCGCGAGCGCGGTCAGCAGAGCGAGCGCGACGAGCATCGTGGCGAGCACGATGGTGATGATGGAGGTGGGGATGGGCATGGCGGCGTCGATAAGCACGCCTTCGGGCCCCGGCAACGACACGTGCAGCGGCACCGGAGTCAGCGCGAGGTAGGCGCACACGAGCGCCGTGAGCACCGCGCCGGCGCCGAAGACGGTGGCGACGAGCACGAGGGTAAGGCGCAGGCGCATCGTCATGGGCGGGCCTCCTCGGCGGCATAGTAGCCCGCGCCCGGCTGGGTGTGGATGATCCAGGGGTCGCCAAGCTTGCGGCGCAGGTGCGAAATGGTCACGCGCGGCGAGTTGGTAAAGGGGTCGGCGAAGGCGTCCCACGCCTCCTCCAGCAGCGCCTCCGCCGAGAGCACCGCGCCGTCGGCCGCGAGCAGCACCTCAAGGACGGCGAATTCCTTCGGGCTCAGCGGGATCGGTGTGCCCGCGCGGGTGACGGTGCGGCGCGCGGTGTCCATGCGCACATCCGCACAGCGCAGCACCTCGGACTTCGGCGGGGTGTGGCGTCGCAGCAGCGCGTCTACGCGCGCGAGCAGCTCCGGCACCTCGAAAGGCTTGGTGAGATAGTCGTCCGCCCCGCTCGCGAAACCGGCGAGTCGATCGTCGAGAGTGCTGGCCGCGGTGAGCATGAGCACGCGGATATGCGGGTGCTCGGCGCGGATGCGGGCGCAGACCTCGTCGCCGTGGACGAGCGGCAGGTCGCGGTCGAGCACCACCACGTCGGCGTCTTCAAGCAGGGTAAGCGCTTGCGCGCCGTCGTACGCCACGCGGGTCGTGCACCCGTGCGCGGTAATCGCTGCGGCGATGGCGTCGGCGAGATAGACCTCGTCTTCTACAACTACAACGTTGGACATGCCGGTCATTCTAAACCCGCCCTGCGCTGCGAAGGCGCGCGTTAACGCTCTCGCAACACGGCCGTTTCTAGCGTGAGACCCATGACGAATGCTTCCAGACTCCCGCCGCGCATCATCGGCGTCGACGCCGCCCGCGCAGTCGCGCTCGGTGCCATGATGTGGGCGCATCTGACCGATTCGACCTCGCCGTGGCTCTACGGCTTCCCGTCCGCGCTGTTCGCGTTTCTCGCTGGCGTGTCGATGCAGCTGAGCATGCGCGCCACCGGCGGGGCGGCGCTGGCGCGCGAGCGCCACCAGGCGATGGTGCGCGGCGCGGCCCTGCTCGCGCTGCACGTGGTGCTCACCCCGCTTTCGGGCTCGATCACCGTCGTGCTGGGCACTTTCGGCGCCTGCTACCTCGCGCTCGCCTGTGCCCCACGCTGGCGCACACGCACGCTTGCGTTCCTCTGCGCCGGGCTCATCGTGGTCTCCGCGCTGCAGTTGCCGCTGTCGGTCACCGCGCCGCCGTACCCGCTGTTCGAGTGGGCCGCGCTCATGGTCGCCGGGCTTATCGCCGCGCGCTTCCTGCCGCGCCTGCCGCTTGTCGCCCCCGTGGGCGCCGCCTGCGCGGTCTTCGGCGTCTGGATGCGCCCGCTTCTCGACGCCCACCAGTACCCCTTCCTCAACCCCAACGGCCACACCGGCGGCCTCATCGCGCTGATCAGCGAAATCGGCTGCTCGCTCGCCGTCCTTGGGCTCTGCCTACTGCTGTTTTCGCGCTGGTGCCCCTATCCCATCCAGGCGATGGGCCGCACACCGCTTTCGGTGTACTGCCTGCACGTGGTCACCGCCGCGCTGCTTCCCGCCGGCCCGCTCTCGGCCACAGTGAGCATCGTCGCCGCGGCAGCGCTCGCGTCGGTGTGGCTGCTGTTTTTCCCGCGCGGCCCGCTCGAGCAGTTGCTTCGCGACTTTACCCACGCCGCCGCCCGCCAAGACCTTCCCCAACGACACTCTGCAAAGGAGCTTCAATCATGAACACCTTCCGCTTGACCACCGCCGCCATCGCCGCCGGGTTGCTGACCGCGACGCCAGCCGGCGCGCTCGAATCCACCCACTTCGCCGAAGGATCCCCAGAGGGCTCGTCTGTCGTCTCGGTGCGCACCGCCAACGACGATCCCGCCGACGGCGTGTGCACCGGCACCGCGATCTCCCCGCACTGGGTCGTCACCGCGCGGCACTGCATGGACCACCTGCCCACCCCCGGCGGCTCCGTCCGTGTCGGCGAGGGCGACGACCAGCGCACAGTTGCCGTCGACAGCTGGAAGACCGCGCCGGAAGGCGACATCGCCCTGTTGCACACCGCTGAAGACTTGGGCCTTGAGCACTACGCCACCGTCGATACCGAAGTCCCCGAGCCCGACACCCCCGGCACCGTCTACGGCTGGTCCTCGGAAGGCTCCGGCGGCTCCACCCGCCTGCCCATGACCGAGGCCACCATCGACGGGCCCAACCCCATGGCGCTTTTCGACGGCAAACAGGCCCTCACCGTCACCCTCGCCGAAGGCGCCGGCATCCACGGCGGTGACTCCGGCGGCCCCGTCTTCCGCGACGGCAAGCTCACCGGCGTGCTCAGCGCGGGGCTCTTCGTCAACCCCGACGACCCGGAGGAAATCGCGATGGACACCAACGCCGCGGCCTCCGCCGCCCCGCTTGGCGACGCCGCCGAGTGGATCAACGACACCATCGCCACCGACAACGCAGACACAGCCAGCGCAGACAGCGCAGATGGCGACTCGGGCGAGTCCTCCTCCGCCCCGTACATCCTTGCTATCGTGGTCCTGCTTGCTGTGGCGGGTGGTGCGGCGGCGGTGGCGCGGCGTCGGAAAGCATAGGCCCTCTTTGCTGAACCTGAGATTTTGTGGTGCTATAGGTAGTAATATCAGTCAAACCGCATAATATTCTCATGGAAGGTGGCCCACGCACCATGTCCACGCCCGTCGCTAGAAAAGCCCGCGGCTTAAGCCACCGCCACATCCACTTCATCGCGCTCGGCTCCGCCATCGGCACCGGCCTGTTCTACGGCTCCGCCGGCGCGATCCAGGCCGCCGGGCCGTCGGTGCTGCTGGTGTACCTGCTCGGCGGCGCGGTGGTGTACTTCATGCTCCGCGCGCTCGGCGAGATGAGCGTGCGCCACCCCGTCCGCGGCTCGTTCGCCGTCTACGCGCGCGAGCACCTCGGCGGGCTCGGCGGCTACATCACCGGCTGGATGTTCGCCTTCGAGATGATGATCGTGTGCCTGGCCGACCTCACGGCCATCGGCATCTACATGAAATTCTGGTTCCCAGACACCCCGGCCTGGGTGTGGATCACCACCACGCTGCTGATCATCGGCGGGGCGAACCTCGCCAGTGTGCGCTGGTTCGGTGAGCTCGAGTTCGCGTTCACCCTGATCAAGGTCGTCGCCGTGGTCGGCATGATCGTCGGCGGTGCGGCCATCCTCGCCTTCGGGCTCGGGTCGCAGCCCGAGGCCACCGGCATTGCCAATCTGTGGAACGACGGCGGGTTCTTCCCCAACGGGGCCGAAGGCATGATTGCCGCGTTCATCCTCGTGCTCTTCGCCTTCGGTGGCACCGAAATCATCGGCGTCGCCGGCACCGAGGCCGACGACCCGGACCGCTCCATCCCCAAGGCCGTCAACACCGTCCCGGTGCGCATCCTGCTGTTCTACGTGCTGGCCATCCTGGTCATCCTCATGCTCAACCCGTGGCGCAGCATCACCGGCGAAGAATCCCCGTTTGTGCAGATCTTCTCCACGCTTGGCGTGAACTGGGCCGCGGGCCTACTCAACCTCGTGGTGATCACCGCCGCGCTCTCCGCGATCAACGCCGACCTCTTCGGCACCGGTCGCGTGCTCACCGGGCTCGCACGTGAGGGGCTCGCGCCGCGTGCGATGGCGCGCACTGTCCGCGACATCCCCGTGATGACCACCGTGACGCTCTTGATCGTCCTGGTCGTCGGCGTGGTGCTGAATGCGAACTTCCCCAACGTGTTTGAAACGATCGCGGCGCTCGCCACCTTCGCCACCGTGTTTGTGTGGCTGATGATTCTGATCAGCCACCTCGCTTCTCGACGCCACATGAGCACCACCGAAGCCAAAGCCCTCACCTTCCCTGTCCCGTTTTGGCCCTACGGGCAGTGGTTCGCCGTGGCGTTCATCCTGTTCACCTTCGGCATCATGGTCTGGCAGCCGCAGTACCACCTCGCCCTCGGCGTCGGCGTGGCCTTCCTGGTGATCATGACCGTGCTGTACTTCGCCACCGGCCGCCCGCAGGCGGTGGCCTCGGCGCACACCGAGGACGACTACAAGTAAGCGCCTCTTACGCGGCTCATCCCGCCCGCTTCCGCCCGAATTCTTTCCGAACTTGCCCGACCAAACAAGCAATGGTCATAACATTGTGCAATGATGGAAGGCGGAAGCATTTTCTACCGGCGAACCCGCCGGAGTAAGAGGAGATTCTAGTGAGCATCACGAACCCGTCCACCCCGCACAAGAACATCACCCCGGGCAACAAGGTCGTCCTCATCGGCGCCGGTTCCGTCGGCATGGCCTACGCCTACGCACTGATCAACCAGGGCCTCTGCGACCAGCTCGCCATCATCGACATCAACGAGGAAAAGACCTGGGGCGAAGTCGAAGACCTCAACCACTCCGTCCCCTACTCCGGCCACAACACCAAGGTCACCGTCGGCACCTACGAGGACTGCCGCGACGCTGCGCTGATCGTCAACTGCGCCGGCGTCGCCCAGCGCGAGGGCGAGACTCGCCTCGACCTGGTCGGCCGCAACGTCAAGATCTTCGACTCCATCAACAAAGAGGTCATGGCCAACGGCTTCAACGGCATCTACCTGGTGGCCACCAACCCGGTCGACGTGTTGACCTACGCCACCCAGAAGCAGACCGGCCTGCCCGCCTCGCAGGTGCTCGGCTCCGGCACCGTGCTGGACACCGCTCGCTGGCGCTACAACCTGAGCCAGAAGTACAACGTGTCCGCCACCTCGGTCCACTCCTACATCATCGGCGAGCACGGCGACACCGAGCTGCCCGTCATCTCCACCGGCTCCATCGCCGGCATCGCCTTGCGCAACCGCCTGGCCAAGGAAGCCGAGACCAACCCGGACGTCTACAAGGAGATCGACGAGATGTTCGTCGCCACCCGCGACGCCGCCTACAAGATCATCCAGGCGAAGGGCTCGACCGACTTCGGCATCGGCGGCTGCCTCGCCCGCATCACCCGCGCGATCTTCATGAACGAGGACGTCGTCCTGCCGGTCTCCGCCAAGCTCGACGGCCAGTACGGCCAGTCCGACATCTACATCGGCACCCCGGCTGTGGTGAACCGCAACGGCATTCGCGAAGCCATCGAGCTCTACCTCAACGACGAGGAGCTGGAAAAATTCACCCACTCCGCAGAGACCCTGCGTAACGTGATGAAGGAAGCTGAGCTCGTCTAAGCCCTTTTAGGCATGCTTGCCCGCGCGCCAGGTTTGCTGGCGCGCGGGTTTTGTTTTGGCCAGGATGCACAGGCGCTAGCCCGAAAGCTGGAGTCTCCCATCATTAACGAATTGCAGAAACGGGCATAAAACCGTTGCAAAGTCGGGTATAAAACTATTGCACAAGCGGGTATAAAATCGTTGCATTATCGGGTACAGTGCCCATATGCAGTACTTTTCGCGCTTTGCAGATCAGGTGTTGGAGGACTCCCTCCAGTTCATGGGAGGCGTCCTCCTTGAGGGGCCGCGTGCATGCGGAAAAACCTCCACCGCCCTCCAAAAGGCTGCAAGTTCTGTACGCCTCGACCGATCCCCCGAGCTGATCACGCTCGCCGAATTGAACCCCGCAGCCCTACTCGATGGTCCAACCCCTCGCCTCATTGATGAGTGGCAGCTCGCGCCTTCCCTCTGGAACGCCATCCGCCATGAGATCGACGACCGCCAAGGACGCGGGGAGTTCATCCTTTCAGGGTCAGCGGCGCCAGCCGATGACACCACGCGCCATTCAGGCGCGGGACGCTTTGCAAGGTTAAGGATGCGGCCAATGTCGCTCGCGGAGATTGGTGCGTCGACAAACCAGGTAAGCCTGGCAGCACTGCAACCGGGAGTTGGCGTGAACGGAGCTTCCAAGCTCACCTATAAGGGCATGGCCGAACAAGCCGTTCGCGGCGGATGGCCAGGCTTACTCGGTGCCAGCACCCAGCAGGCGGTCATGTTTAACCGCTCATACCTGGACAATGTCTTCGACGTGGAAGTACCAGAAAGCGTTGGCACACGTCACAACCAGCTACACATTCGTCGGACCTTGGAATCCGTCGCTCGGAATATTTCTGGCGAAGCAACGATGAAAACACTCGCTGCAGACGTGTCTTCGGATGCCACAACAGTCGATCCGAAAACGGTCTCCACTTACCTCCAGGCCCTTACCCGGATTTTCATCCTCGACGAGTTGCAGCCTTGGAGCGTCGCGCTTCGATCCAAATCACGACTGCGCACCTCGCCGAAGCTCCACCTCGCTGACCCCAGCCTGGCCTGTGCCGCCTTGGGTATCGGCGTTGACCGCCTCGCGAACGACCCGGAGTTCTTCGGCCAGATCTTCGAGTCCATGGTCATCCGAGATCTCCGCGCTGCATCCGCCCTCCAGCACGGGCACGTCTACCACTACCGCGACAACACGGGCCTTGAAGTTGACGCCATCATCGAATACCCCGAGGACGGCAAGTGGGGTGCCTGCGAAGTAAAACTCGGGGCGTCGCAGATCCCACAAGCCGAAGCAAACCTCATCAAACTCCGTGACGAGCGTGTCGACACCAACAAGGTCGGGTCGCCTGCATATTTAGCCATCATCACTGCCACGGAATATGCATACACGCTTCCTAGCGGAGTGCACGTGATTCCTTTGGGCACCCTGACCGCTTAGCGGTAACAGAAGCTAATCAAACCAATCTCCCGGAATTGCAAAGTCGGGTATAAAACCGTTGCAGAAGCGGGTACGACACCCGTAACCTGCAGGTTTACGCAGCACCACAAGCGTATTCACGGACCTGACCCGCGTCTAATAAGGGTTAGGCACTACCCGTCGAGCACGACCGATTCCACCACCGCGTACGCCGACACCTCGTCGACGAAGCTCTCGTCGTGGCAGGTCAGGATCACCGCCTGCCCGGCGCGCAGGCCCGCCGCAATCTCCGCGTGTGCGAGAGTGCGGCCGCGGGGATCGAGGGAGGTGTCGGGCTCGTCGAGAAGCACGAGCTCGCGGCCTTGGCCGAAGACTTGCCGCAGTTGGGCTAGGCGCAGTTCGGCCTGCGGCAGGTCGAGTGGGTGGGTCTGGGAGTCGCCGCCGGCAAACTCGGCGACCGTGGTCTCGACGACCTGGTCGGCGGCGCGCTGCAGCGCGAGCGAGGCGTCAATGCGCGGCGAGTGCCCGTCGAGGCCCGCGAGCGCGCGCAGCAGTGTCGTCTTGCCCGACCCGTTCGCGCCGCGCAGCCACACCACCCCGCCTCTGTGCGGGGCGAGCGGCACCGGGCCGACGCGGAAGGCCTCGCCGGTCCGTTCGCGGAAGTGCCACCACTTGCGCTGCGGCGCGAGGCGGGCGGCGGTGACGTCGCCGAGCTCGATGCGCTCGCCGGCTGTGATGGGCGCGGGCAGTGTGGTGGGTGGGGCGTCGGCAAGCGAGATGTGCATGGCGTCGATGTCGCGCGGCTGATAGCCGGTGATCACCGCGCGCGTGCTGGTCAAAAGCTCCTCAAGCATGCTTGCCGACGCCACATCCAACCCCGCGAACGGCAAATCCAGCACCAACAGTTCGGGCTCGAGGACGGCGACCGTGGCGATGGCAAGGCGGCGAGTCTCCCCGCCGGAGAGCGTGGCGGGGTTGCGCTCGGCAAGATGCGACAGGCCGACGCGGTCAAGCATCCGCTCGCAGCGGGCCTGCATCTCGGCGC
Source organism: Corynebacterium sp. HMSC071B10 (assembly GCF_001814825.1). Lineage (NCBI taxonomy): Bacteria > Bacillati > Actinomycetota > Actinomycetes > Mycobacteriales > Corynebacteriaceae > Corynebacterium > Corynebacterium sp. HMSC071B10. The sequence continues at coordinate 116,812 of NZ_KV818004.1, forward strand.
GTGCGATGCCGCGCTGCTCGAGCCCGATCGCGACCTCCTCGATGACGGTGTCGCGCAGATAGGTCACGTGCGCGCTCACATCCTGGCCGACGACGCCGGCGTGCGGCCAGTGCTCGTGAATCTGTTCGGTGAGTCGGGTCAGGCCGGATCCGGATGGGCCGATGACCTGGACGCGGTCATGGGTTTCCAGCGCGCGGGCGAGCTGTGTTAGATCCACAGCGCCACCCCCACGCAGACCACCGGCAGCGTCCAGCGCACAGCGCGCTGCAGGGTTGAATCCGGCACTGGCCGCAGCACGGTGCGGGCGCCGGGTAGGTCGTAGCCGGCCGTTTCGAGTGCCGTGCCGCGGGCGGAGCCGTGTGTGAGCAGCGCCGTGAGCACCGGCAGGACAAGGTGTGTGATCGCGTTGCGGGCGGTGATGGGGGTGCGCTTGAGCGCTTGGGCGTCGCGGACCGTCTTCACCTGGGCGTGGCCCTGCGGCACGAGCTGCAAGGTCGCACCCGCCAGGTAGGCAAGTTTGTTGCCGCCGGGCAGCACCTGCACCGCCTTGACCAGGTCCGGGATGCGCACCCACGCCACGGCGGCGATCATGCACGACATCAACGCGCAAAAGCGCAGGGCAAGCGCTCCCCCGACGGCGAGACCGTCGGCGGTCAACAGCGGCGCGATGCGATGCGTGCCGTAGGGGGCGTGGATGAGCAGCATCGAGAGTCCCACCGGCACGGCGAGCGCGAGTACCGCCGCGGGCACCGACGCGTTGCGCGTGCGCCACACGCCGAGTGTGCACGCGACAAGAACAATCGCGGTGCTAGCGAGCGGGCTGTTGAGCCCGAAGACGAGGATCCACCCGCACCCGCCGACCACGAGCGCGGTGAGCGGGTTAAGCGGCATCCGCGGTCCGCGGGGCGAAGGCGCGCACGGTGCGCTGCGGCAGCGCCTTGACAGTCAGGTAGGCCACGACCATCACGATGACCTTGTCTACCGGGTCGGAAATAAACGCCTGCGTGGTCACCGAGGCGATGAGTGAGCCGCCCATCTCACGGAAGAGCGAGACGAGCGCGCCGGTGCCCACGCCCGCAGTGCCGCCGTAGACGAACGCGGCGACGGGGGCGGCGACCATGCCGCCGATGAGGCCCAAGACAATGCCGAAGCCGACGACGCGGATAATGGACGACAGCGCGTTGAAGCGGTGGATGAACACGCCGGCGAGGTAGCCGATCAGCGCCGCGCCCGCGGCAAAGGGCAGTGCGGCCGGGTTGAGCAGGCCCCACACGACGTTGTTCAATGCGCCGGTGGTCAGGCCCGCCACCGGCCCGGCGAGGGCCGCGACCAGCACAGTGCCGATGGAGTCCAGGTACAGCGGCAGGCCGATCGAGCCGACGATCTCGCCGACGACGGAGTTGATGATGATCGCCAGCGGGATCAGCCCGAGCGTGCGCGCCGGCAACATCGGCACGGTGGCGATCAGCAGCAGGGCCGTGCCGATGCCGTAGCCGGCGAGGGTGAGCGTGGCCTCGGTCGCGCCGCCGACGCTCTCCCAGTCAGTCGGGCGCACCAGTACGAGGTAGACCCAGGTCGCGGCGATGATGAGGGCACCGGCGGCGACGAGGATGCGGCGCGCTGGTGTCCATTCGGAAGTGGAAAACGGTTGTGACATGGTAAAAGCTCCCAAGAATCGGTCCAAGAGCGCTTCTGCCTATGTCACCTCGGCGAAGCTGTAGCGCGGTAAGTGTAGCAGCTACTCCTCGGCCTTTAAGTGGTAGGCGGCTTTGAGGTCTGCGTCGCCGGCGGTGAAGCGGGCGTGGAGGGTGCACGCGGCGTCGATAAGCGGCCAGGCGCGGTCGATGTCAACGGCGGTGACCACTCGCGCATTGGGCTCGCGCTCCCACATGCCGCGCAGGTCGGCGGCGACGGTGCCGCGCATGAGTTCGCTGGTGGCTTCGACGTCGATGGTGACATCAAGGGCGGAAAACTCGATGCGGCCGAGCGCGATGAGCACGGTGAGCAAGTCGTGCAGTTGCGCGCAGTAGCCCTCGCCGACGTCTTCGTGGAACTCGAAGTAGAAGCGCGTGATCTCAGGCAACGCGGCGGCGACGGGCGTGTCCCCCAGCGCGCTGACCAGCGCGTCGAGCCGCGGCGGGTCGAGCACGAACTGCTCGGTCACGCCCAGCGAGCACAGGGTGATCGGCACGGGCGTGCGCGCGAAAACCTCGGCGGCAGCGTGCGGGTCGACCCAGAAGTTCCATTCGGCGGTCGGCGTGGTGTTGCCCGGGTAGTTGACGGCCCCGCCCATCACGGTGATGTGGCGCAGGCGCGCGAAGTGGCGCGGGTGACGGCGCGCGAAAGCGGCGAGATTAGTCAGCGGGCCCGTGACGATGAGGTGGAGGTCGTCGGTGCCGCGCTCGATCGCGTCACACCACAGCAGATCCCAGTCGCTCGCGACGTGCCGCTCCGGGGCGTGTGCGTAGCCGAGGCCGTCCTCGCCGTGAGTCTCAGGGGTGGTGGTCAGCGCGAGCTCAAGCGGCTGTGCCTCCCCTGCGGCCAGCGGAATGGCGGGCAGGTTGCACTGCGCAAGGATCCACGCGGCGTTCTGCGCACACTGCACCGCCTCCACGTTGCCCGCGGTCGTGGTCACGCAATCGAGCTCAAGCTCGCCCGCGTGGTGCGCCGCCGCAAGGTAGATCAGTGCAAAGGTGTCGTCGATGCCGGGATCGCAATCAAGCAGGACTCTCATGGGTTAGCTCCTTTTCGTTTCCTTACCAAACGCAAGCCAGATGCCTATCGACGCCACCGCAATCCCCGCGCACGCCACAAACGCCACCCCGAACCCGAAGGCCTCCGCGAGCAGCCCCACCACGATCGGCGCGAAGATCTGGCCCGCGTCCTGCGCCATCTGGAATGTGGAAAGCACCTTGCCGCCCGAGCGGTCGTTGCCGATGATATCCGCCAACGACGCCTGCTGCGCCGGGCCGATCAGCCCACTGCCCACACCCGCGAGCACCGAAAGCACCAGCAGCGGCACCACCGAGGTGGCCAGTCCCATCGATCCGGTAAACAGCGCCGTTGCGGCCAAACCCGCGACGATCAGCGGCTTGCGACCGAGATTGTCCGCGAGCCTGCCGGAAAACTGCAGCGTCACCGCAGTGCCCAGCGCGAAGGCGGTGAGCGCGAACCCGGCCGCCGCGCCGCCGTTGGTAAAGAAGGCGGCGGCGAACAGTGGCAGGACCGACACGCGCGTGCCGAAGTTGACCCACCCGTGCGTAAACGCCGACGACAGCAGCGCGCGGTAGGTGGGCATGCGCCACGCGCTGGTGAGCTGCATCGGCGGCAGCGGCGGCGGCAGCTGCGCCTTGCCCTGCGGGTCGCGGGTCGCCGCCCACACAAACAGCGCGGCCGCCCCCACCATCAGCCCGTAGACCGCAAACGGGATGCGGAAGCCGAGGAAGGACAGCGCCGCACCGACGACGGGCCCGATGATGTTGCCGAGCAGAAACGCCGAAGCGTAGACCGCGTTCGCGCGCCCGCGTATCGACGGGTGCGTCACCCGCACAATCAGCGCCTGCGCCGAGAGCGTAAACATCGTCGACCCAAAACCGGCGATAAAGCGCAGCGCGAAAATCTGCCAGTACGCAGTGGCAAAGGCGACGAAGAAGGTCGCAACCGCCACCACGCACAGGCCCGTGATGTAGATCGGGCGCGAGCCCAGCTTATCGACGAGCCACCCCGCCCCCGGCGCACCAAGAAGCCGGGCCGCGGCGAAGACGGAGACCACCGCGCCCGCGGCCGCCATGGACACGCCAAAACTCGCCGTGAACTGCGGCAGGATCGGCGCGATGAAGCCGTAGCCCAGCGCGATCATGAACGCAGCACCCACCAGCACCCAGATCGTGCGGGGGATCTTCGGCGCGGGGGTTGGCTGAAGGCGAGGGGCAGGCGTAGTCATTGCGAGTAGCGTAGCCCGTCGCCAAGCAAAAGGGCAGTTGCCGTAGGTATTGCACCGGGGATTAAAACAGACGTTCGAGTTTCCCGTGGCTATGTTCGGGTCGCCTTTTAGAGTGCCAACCATGATGAATTTCAAGCACAGTACACCCGCCCCTGTCAGCCACACACCCGCAGCACTTGCCGAGCACATCCACGCCACCGAGCCCGAAGTGGTCGACCGGCTGCGCGCGATCATCCACCACCCGCGCTCGCTTGCCCGCGAGAGCGCGAGCTGGCGTCCGCCGACAAAGCGGCTCCCCTGGCTCCCACAGCTCAGTCACGGCACGGAGCTGACCATCGCAATCACCCGCCGCAGGGTCGGCCCGCGCGCGCAGGCCCGCATCCGCGGCTTCGGCGAAACGCGGGTGCCCGCCTTCCTCATCGAGGTCCGCATCTCGGACCCGTCCGGACTGCCCACCGACCGCCGGCGCGCCGAGGCCTGGGTCCGCGCGCTCGTCCCCCGCGACGCGGTGGACGCGATCCACGAGCTGCCCTCGCCGCGCACCGCCAACTACGTGTGGCTTACCGACGGCGACTTCGCCCCGGTCGCCTCACCACCCTCAATGTTTGAGGGGCTGACCGCCGCGTAGCTAGTCCTCGGAATCAGCGTCCTCGTCGTCGGCGGTGTCTTCGGCGTCGTCAGCGTCGTCGGCGTCATCCTCGTCTTCTTCGTCGACTTCCTCGTCGTCCTGGCCGAAGATGTCGTAGATGTCCAGCTCGTCGTCCTCATCCTCGAGCGGCAACAGCTGGCCCTCCCACTCCTCGGCCTGGTCTGCGGCGAGCGAGAGGACGTCGAAGAGCCGGTCGACGTCGGTGAACGTGCCCAGATCGAGCACCTCCGCCTCGGAGACGGCCTCACTGTGGATGGTCTCGAACAGGCGCAGGCGGTCTTCCTCGGTCAGCTCGGCGTCACCGTCGGACTCCCACAGCTCGCCGATCGCGTCGTCCATGAGGTCGTCGTAGTTGTCGGACAGAGCGATAAACGTCACGGTGGCCGTCGCCGTCGCGTCGACGACCTCGACGTGGACTTGCAGCTCGGCGCTCTCGCCGACCTCGGCGCGCACCAGCTGGTTGTTCAGACGGTCCGGGTAGAACTCGAGGTCCTCGATGCGCTCGTCGGTGCCTTCGAGCAGGTCGCGCAGGATGGTGATGACCTGGTCGGTCGCCATGTGCTCGGCGACGGTTGCCACCGCGCTTTCCACCGAGAACACCACGGAAACCAGCGCTGCCTCGAACTCTTCGTCGTCCTCGTCCACGTCCGCGGCGGCGATGTAGACGTTGGCGGCGGGCAGCAGCGGGTCGATCTCCACAAACTGGATTTCCACCTCGGACGTGATCGGCACGAACATCGTCTCGTCGTGGACGCGGGACTCGATTCCCTCACGGTCAAGGCTGGTTGCAATGTCCTCGAAAAAGCTCATGGCGGCGGTTTCCTTCCACTCTCCAGTCCAAGCCCGTCCTAGCCTAGCGAGGAACACCGCGCCACGTCAGCACTTCCGCTCACACCGGCCCGGCCGTGTCGGCTTCTTTCGCGAGGGAATCGATGAGATCTTGGCGGTGCATCCCCCATTCGCGCATGTCAAAGCTCTCCCAGGCGCGCCGCTGCGCCGCCTTCGGGTCATACTCCACGTAGGAGGAGGCCGAAAAGACCGCGGTGGCGCGTCCGGGCTCGGTGTCGCTGCGGAAGCCGTAGATCGGCCACTTCTCCCCCGGGTGCGCGTTGTGAAAGAAGGAGCCCCAGTGGTACTGCATGGCGGCGCTGACCTCGTCAAAGTCGGCCTGCTTCGGGAAGGGGTCGAGTTTGGCGGCGCGGGTCGCCTTCGCATCTCCGAAGACGGCGGTGAGCTCGGAGGTGTGCATCGCGCCCAGTCCCAGGCGGCGCATCGTGGTCGAGGCGTAGTCGAAGCGGTACATCCACGTCGGGGCCTTGCGGCGGTGTTCGGTGGCGAGCATGACGGACGGTGCCCAGAACACGGCGTCGGCAATCAGCGCCGCGAACTTGCGACGCGCGTCCACGTGGTCGTAGGCGGCCAGCACCGCGTCCGAGTTGGCCGGGTCGTAGACGCCGAGCGCCCGGCGTGCGGCTTTCAGGCGCGACTTGTTGGTTTGGTAAAGCGCTTTGGCAAAGCTGGCCTCGTCCGAGTTGGTGCCGATGATCAGGGGCACGGCGGCTTGGTCGCCGCGTTGGAACACGTCGATGGGGTGCGCAGGCAGCGTGTGGCCGTCGACAGTCGGCATGAAGCTGGTATTAAACAGGACGAGCTCTTTGCGGTTGAGCAGCATGGACTGACCGACGCGCACGAGTGCTTCGGCGTCGGCGGCGCGCAGGTCTTCGAGAGTGGAGGTGGGTGGCAGCCCCATGCCGTCGAGAAGCTTGCGCACCCACATGGCCGCCTGGACACGCGAGTGCACGCTGGCCACGGGCGGCGACTGCGCGATCGCCCGGTGGAACAGGCCGCGGGCGGCGGGCGCGCACATGAGGTGGATGACCCCGGCGCCGCCTGCGGATTCGCCCATAATCGTGACGCGCCCGGGGTCGCCGCCGAAGTTGGCGGCGTTGTCGTGGACCCACCGCAGCGCAAGGATCTGGTCCAAGATGGCGGGGTTGGCCACGCAGTCGCCGCCAATGCTGCGAAAGTCGAGGTAGCCGAACACGCCGAGCCGGAAGTTGACGGAAATGTAGACGATGTCGGTGGTGTCGGCCAGGTAGTGGCCTTGGAGCACCTTTTCGTGGCTGGAACCGGTAACGAAGGTGCCGCCGTGGAAGTAGACCACCACGGGCAGTTCCTCGTCGTTGTTGGGGCGCACAATGTCGAGGGTGAGGCAGTCCTCGGTGCCAATCACGTTGTCGGTCCAGCCGAAGAAGCCCTGCATGGCGGGCGCGGAGTACGCGGTGGCATTCCGGATTCCGGACCATGGCGCGACGGGTTTCGGGGCGCGGAAGCGGCCGTTTCCGCCAGTGGTGGCACCGTACGGCACGCCACGGAAGGTGCGCACGCCGGTGCGCGGATCCACCTCGCCGCGCACGCGGCCGGCCGTGGTAACGGCGATTGGCTCCTCGGCGTTTGTCATAGCCCCCAGACTAGCGAGCTTTCGCCCCGCGGCCGCCCGATGTAGCAGAATGGAGCAGACATACTGCACTAAAGGACGGTAAAGGAGAGGTATATGGGAGTCTTCTCGCGCCGCAAGAAGGCCGTCGAGCAGGCCAAGCCGGAAAATCTGGCGGAGCTCAAGGAGGTTTCCGGCCCGATTGGCCGCGCGTTTATCAACGCGGTGGAAAAGGCAGTCCAGCTGCAGACCAGCACGATCCGCGCCTACGTCGACTGGCTGCGCCGCCAGGACGAGGACGCCACCCCGGCCCAGGTGCAGGAGCGGATGGATGCGCACTTCCGCAACACCGTCTCCGCCAACGGTGCCGGCGTGGGTGCTGCGGCCGCCGTGCCCGGGGTGGGCCTGATCACCGGTTCGGCCGCGGTGGCCGGCGAGTCGGTCCTCTTCTTGGACCTGGCCGCTTTCTACACGGTGGCCTCGGCGTACCTGCGCGGCGACGACCCGGAGGACCCGGAGCAGCGCCGCTCGATGGTGCTCACCGTGCTTGCCGACGCCGAGGGCCTCGCCGTCGTCGACACCTTCGTCGGGGAAAACGCGACGCGCCTGCCGTCGCGCTCCACGCTCAACCGTTTCGCCGGACCAGGTATGGCCGAGGCGAACGGCATGCTGGCGCGCAGCGCGATGAAAACGTTGCGCAAGCGGATGCGCCGCGCGTGGATCGGCAAGATGCTGCCGCTGGGCCTCGGCGCGATCGCGGGCACGACGGCGAACCGCAAGCTCGCCGACGCGATCATCTCCCGTGTCTCGGCCTCGCTCGCCCCGGTCCCGGCAACCTTTGCCACCCCACTGCCGCCGCGCGAGAAGGATGAGAAGGAGACTGCGGGTTTGAGCCTCGACCCGAAGTCCTACGCAGCCTGGATCCGCAACCTCTTCGACCGCAAGGACGCTGACGAGAAGGAGCGCGCCAACGTCGACGCCGCGGTCGAGGCCACCAAAAACTAGCGCCTATGCCGCAGCAGAGTTCGCTTCACGACGCCCCCGCCGCACACCGCGGGGGCGCGCTGCTGCGCCGTTCCTTTGCGGCCAACCGCACCTCCACGGCGCTCGCCTTCGCCACCGCCACCCTCGCCGCGATACTGCAGGTATTCCTGCCAGCGCTCACGGGCCGCGCGGTGGATATCGCCACTGGCAATGCTTCGGGCTCGACCACCGCCACGGCCTGGGCGATGGTGGGCATCGCGCTTGTCACCTACGCGCTCGGCGCTTTGCGACGCTACGCCTCCGGCCACCTCGCCGCGACCTCACAACACTGGCTGCGCCTGGAGCTTCTGCGCACCCTGCACCGGCTCGACGGCGAAGGCCAGGACGATATTGTCACCGGCCAGATCGTCTCCCGCTCGATTTCGGATCTGAACCAGTACGCGATGGTGCTGGGGCAAACGCCGATGTTTTTCACCCGCGCGATGCAGCTTGCCGGCACGCTCGTGGTGATGTGCACCATGAACCTCTCGCTCACCGCGATGGCACTGTGCCTGCTGCCTGTGATTCTGTGGGAGGCGAACCGCTCCCGCAAAGCGCTCTACGCGGCGACCTGGGTCAACCAGCAGGCCACCGCGGATCTGGCCGAGCACGTCGAAGAGACCATTTCCGGGGTGCGGGTGGTCAAGGCGTTTGGTGGGGAGCAACGGGGCGTCGACAAGCTTGATGCCCTGGGCCGGCACCTGTACGCAGTGAAGATGCGGGCGGCCAAGCTCACGGCGCGCTTCCAGCCGCTGCTGACCCAGCTGCCGAATGTGGCGCTGGTGATCACGATCATCGCGGCCGGCCTCATCGTCATCAGCGGCGGGATCACCATCGGCACGTTCGTCGCGTTTACCGCGTATCTGACGTCGCTGACCTCGTCGATGTCCATGCTGACCAACCAGTACGTGCGCCTGCAAATGGGGATGAGCAGCTTCGGCCGCCTCGACCAGGTCCTCGCGCTCGCCCCGCACACCACCCTGGCGCAGGGCCAGGCACCGGCCGGCCCCGTCGGGCTCGCCTTCGAACGCGTCACCTTCGCAACCGGCGGCACCACCGTGCTCCGCGAGGTCAGCTTCCGCGTCGCCCCCGGCGAAACGCTCGCGATGGTCGGCCCGCCCGGCGCGGGCAAAACCATGGCCGTGCAGCTCGCCGGCGGCTTCTATCACCCTGACGCCGGGCGCTGCCTGCTTATCGAGGCCCACAGCACCCCCACCGACTACGCCGACCTCTCCCCCGCCGAACTCCGCGCGCGAGTCACCTGCGTCTTCGACGACGCATTTTTGTTCTCCAGCTCCGTCTTCGACAACATCGCGCTCGGCGCGCCGCCCAGCCTTCGCGGCGACGCGCTCACTCGCGCGGTACACGAGGCCGCCCGGCTCGCCTGCGCCACCGAGTTCATCGAGCAGCTTGAAGATGGCTACGACACCACCGTCGGCGAACGGGGCCTGACCTTATCCGGCGGGCAGCGCCAGCGCATCGCGCTCGCCCGGGCACTGATCTCGCGGCCGGAGGTGCTCGTGCTTGACGACGCCACCAGCGCCATCGACGCCGCCACCGAAGCCGAAATCCTGCACAACCTCCGCACGGAACTCGGCGATGTCGCAGTGCTGACCGTCGCGCACCGCCAGTCCACGGTCGACCACGCCGACCGGGTGCTCGTCCTCGAGGCTGGCACCGTGATCGCCGAGGGGCCGCGCTACGAGGTGGTCGCCACCGAGTCCTACCGGCGCTTCATGGCCCCGGGCGCTGACGCGGGCGCCTCCTCGAAACCGACACACTCCCAGCTGTGGCCGGCCGTGGACGCACCTGAGAGGCGCGTCGCAGCAAACGCCGGCCCGCATGCGGTGGTGGCGAACCGGGAGGTGCTCGCGAACGTCGAGAAGCTGCCCCCGGCAAACGAGACACCAGGGCTGGACGAGGCCACGCTTGCGCGCCTGCGCACACCGACGGGTGCGGGCAACGAGTTCAAGGTCTCGCAGCTGTTCCGCGCGGTGCGCGGGCTGATCGCGGCGACGGTCGTACTGCTGGTCATCGGGGTGCTGGCGGACCTGGCCTTCCCGACGCTGATCCGCGCGGCGATCGATCGAGGCATCGCCCCAGCGAATACGCAGGCGCTCTTCACCATCGCCGCGGCCGCTTTCGGCGTGGTCTTGGTGGCGTGGGGCGCGAACGTGTGGCTGACGGTGCTGTCGGCGCGCAGCGGCGAGCGCCTGCTCTACGGGCTGCGGCTGCGCTCGTACGCGCACCTGCAGCAGCTGGGCTTAAGCTACTTCGAGCGGCACCTGTCGGGGCGCATCATCACACGCCTGACTACCGACATCGATACCCTCTCCAGCTTCCTGCAAACGGGCCTGGCCCAGGCGATCGTGGCAGTCGGCAGCCTGGTGGGTGTCTCCGCGATGCTTCTGGCCACCGACGGACAGCTCACACTCGTCGCGCTAAGCGCCGTGCCGGTGATTGTTGCGGCCACACTTGTCTTCCGCCACTATTCGCGCCGCTTCTTCCGCGCCGCGCGCACGCAGATCTCCGCAGTCAACGGCGAGTTCGCCGAGCTCATCGGCGGCATCCGCGTCACCCAAATGTACAACGCCGAGCCCCGCGCGGAGGACGCCTTTGCCCGCGCCTCTCTGCACTACCGGCGGCTGCGCATGCGCTCGGTCGCGCTGCTCGCCGCCTACTTCCCCGGCATGCAGGCGATTTCGCAGATCATGACGGCCGCCGTCGTCGGCGTCGGCGCGCAGCGCGTGGCCGAAGGCGAGCTCTCCGTCGGCGTGCTCGTCGCCTTCACCATGTACCTCGGCCAGCTTTACGGGCCGATTCAGCAGCTGGGCCAGATCTTCGACTCCTGGCAGCAGGCTACCGTGAGCTTCGAGCGGATCACGCAGCTTCTCGACGAGCGCACCACCGTCCCCGACCACGGCACCAACCCGACCGCCGCCGAGGCCGCCCGCGGCGTGCTGGCGCTGGATGGGGTGGACTTTGGATACGGGGGCGTCGACAAGCATGGGGCTCCGCGCCTCGTCATCGAGGACATGGGCTTGCGCGTCCAGCCCGGCGAGACGATCGCCCTGGTAGGCCCGACGGGCGCGGGCAAATCCACCGTGGTCAAGCTTTTGGCCCGCTTCTACGACCCGACTCACGGCCGCATCACCGCAAGCGGCACCGATATCAGCGACTTCCCGCTGCCCGCGTGGCGGCGGGCGCTCGCCCAGGTGCCGCAGGAGTCCTACCTCTTCCCCGGCACCGTTGCCGATAACATCGCCTACGGCTGGGACATCGGCGACGCAGTGCGCGGGCGCGAGGCCGAAATTGAGGACGCGGTGCGCAGGCTCGGTGCGCTCGATGTCATCGCGGCGATCCCCGGCGGCTTCAACGCGCCCGTAGGCGAGCGCGGCCGGGGCTTAAGCTCGGGTCAGCGCCAAATCATCGCACTCGCGCGCGCGGAAATGCTGCGACCGGACGTCGTGCTTCTCGACGAAGCCACCGCCACCCTCGATCCCGCCACCGAACACGCGGTGCTCAACGCCGCCGACCGCGCGACGGCCGGGCGCACCTCAATTATCGTGGCGCACCGGCTGCTGACCGCGAAACGGGCCGACCGAATCATCGTGATTGATGGAGGACGTATCATAGAGAGCGGGACACACGAAGCCCTCGTGAACTCGGCAGGAAAGTACGCCCAAATGTGGGCAATTAACCGAGATCGGGGGTAGGCAACAATGGTGTCGTGGAAGAATGCAGTAGAGATTTTAACGCTCTACTGACCAAGAGAATTACAGTCTAGAAAACACTCGAGATCGTACCCGACAGAAAGAGGCGAGGACCTGCCGTGAGCAGCGATAACACGTTCGGCCAGAATGATTGGCTGGTTGACGAGATGTTCCAGCAGTACCAGGAGGACCCAAATTCCGTAGACGCGGAGTGGCGCAAGTTCTTTAAAGCCAAGGGCGGCCCCAGTTCTGCAAACAACGCGAAGCGCGGCGCAGGCAAGGCCAACACGGCCTCCGCGCCGAAGACCGACGCGAAGGTCGCTGCCACCACTGGCGCCCCAAGCCAGGATGGCCGCGAGACCCAGGTCGACAGCGCCGCCAAGAAGGCGAAGGCCACCTCCAACAAGCAGACTTCCGCGCTGCCCAAGCCGAAGAAGTCGCCGCTTGATGGCATCAACGACGTGAAGGTGGAGCCGGGCTATCACCTGCTCAAGGGCGCGTTCAAGGCGATTGCCAAGAACATGAACGAGTCCCTTGAGGTTCCCACCGCCACGACCGTGCGCGATATGCCGGTCAAACTGATGTTTGAGAACCGCTCGCTGATCAACGATCACCTCAAGCGCACCCGCGGCGGCAAGATCTCCTTTACCCACATCATCGGCTACGCGATTGTCCAGGCCACCAAGCTGCACCCGGCCATGAACGAGAACTACAAGGAGGACGAGAAGAAGTCCTTCGCAGTGCAGCCGGAGCACATCAACCTCGGCCTGGCCATCGACCTGCCGAGCAAGGACGGCTCCCGCTCGCTGGTCGTCGCCGCGATCAAGGAAACCGAGAAGCTCGCCTTCGACGAGTTCATTGACGCCTACGAGGACATTGTTCGCCGCGCCCGCGACGGCAAGCTGACCATGGACGACTTCTCCGGCGTGACCATTCAGCTGACCAACCCGGGCGGCATCGGTACCCGTCACTCCATCCCGCGCCTGACCAAGGGCCAGGGCACCATCGTCGGCGTCGGCGCCATGGACTACCCGGCCGAGTTCGCCGGCGCATCCGAGGACCGTCTCGCGGAGCTCGGCGTGGGCAAGCTGGTCACCCTGACCTCCACCTACGACCACCGCGTCATCCAGGGCGCGGAGTCCGGCGAGTTCCTGCGCGACATCTCCCAGCTGCTTATCGACGACAAGTTCTGGGACGAGATCTTCACCGCCCTCAACATCCCCTACTCCCCGATGCGCTGGGCACAGGATCTGCCGAACTCTGGTGTCAACAAGGACACCCGCGTCATGCAGCTCATCCAGGCCTACCGCTCCCGCGGCCACCTCATCGCCGATACCAACCCACTGCGCTGGCACCAGCCAGGCCTGCCGGTGCCGGACTCGCGCGACCTGCTGCTCGAGTCCCACGGCCTGACCATCTGGGACCTGGACCGCACCTTCCACGTCGGCGGCTTCGGCGGCAAGGAGACCATGACCCTGCGTGAGGTCATGTCGCGCCTGCGCGCCGCCTACACCCTGCACGTCGGTGCCGAGTTCACCCACGTGATGGACCGCGACGAGCGCGAGTGGCTGCGCGACCGCCTCGAGATCGGCATGCCGAAGCCGACCAGCGCGGAGCAGAAGTACATCCTGCAGAAGCTCAACGCCGCCGAGGCCTTCGAGAACTTCCTGCAGACCAAGTACCTGGGCCAGAAGCGCTTCTCGCTCGAGGGCGCAGAGACCCTCATCCCGCTGATGGACGCCGTGATCGACACCGCCGCAGGCCAGGGCCTCGACGAGGTCGTCATCGGCATGCCGCACCGCGGCCGCCTGAACGTCCTGTTCAACATCGTTGGCAAGCCGGTTGCCACCATCTTCAACGAGTTTGAGGGCAACATGCGTGCAGCCCAGCAGGGCGGCTCCGGCGACGTGAAGTACCACCTCGGCTTCGAGGGCCAGCACATTCAGATGTTCGGCGACGGCGAGATCAAGGTCTCCCTGGCCGCCAACCCGTCCCACCTCGAGGCCGTCGACCCGGTCCTGGTGGGCATGGCGCGCGCCAAGGCCGACCTGCTCAAGGAAGCCGGTATCCGCGAGGACAACCCGGTTGTCCCGATCATGCTGCACGGCGACGCCTCCTTTGCGGGCCTCGGCGTGGTCCAGGAGACCCTGAACCTGTCTCGCCTGCCGGGCTACTCCGTCGGCGGCACCGTCCACATCGTGGTAAACAACCAGATCGGCTTCACCACCACCCCGGATTCCGGCCGTTCCTCCTTCTACGCCACCGACCTGGCTAAGGGCTTCGACTGCCCGGTCTTCCACGTCAACGGCGACGATCCGGAGGCAGCTGCATGGGTGGCCCAGCTGGCCACCGAGTACCGCCGCGAGTTTGGCAAGGACGTCTTCATCGACCTGATCTGCTACCGCCTGCGCGGCCACAACGAGGCCGACGACCCGACGGTGACCCAGCCAGTGATGTATGACCGCATCCACAACCACGACTCGGTGCGTACCCGCTACACCAAGGACCTCATCGGCCGTGGCGACATCACCGCTGAGGACGCAGAGAAGGCCGCACAGGACTTCCACGACCAGCTGGACTCCGTGTTCACCGACGTGAAGGAGAACAAGGGCCAGCCGAGCGAGCAGACCGGTATCACCGACTCGCAGGAGCTCACCCGCGGCTTGGACACCTCGATCAGTGAGGACACCTTCAAGCGTCTCGCCGAGGCCTTCGTGGACCTGCCGGAGGACTTCACCGCGAACAAGCGTCTGAAGTCTGTGATGAAGAAGCGCGGCGGCTCCTTTGCCGACGGCGACATCGACTGGGGTTGGGGCGAGCTGCTCGCCTTCGGTTCCCTAGCCGAGGAGGGCAAGTTCGTCCGCCTCGCCGGCGAGGACTCCCAGCGCGGTACTTTCACCCAGCGCCACGCGGTCCTGTACAACCCGGAGAACGGCGAAGCCTTCAACCCGCTTGATCACAACGCGATCGAGGCCGGAAACGGCGGCCGCTTCGAGGTCTACAACTCCGCACTCACCGAGTTCGCGGGCATGGGCTTCGAGTACGGCTACACACTGGGCAACAAGGACGCCATGGTGGCCTGGGAGGCGCAGTTCGGCGACTTTGCCAACGGTGCGCAGACCATCATCGACGAGTACGTCTCCTCCGGCGAGACCAAGTGGGGCGAGCTGTCCTCGCTGACGCTGCTGCTCCCCCACGGCTACGAGGGCCAGGGCCCGGACCACTCCTCGGCACGCATCGAGCGTTACCTGCAGCTTGTCGCCGAGGGCTCCATGACCATCGCCCAGCCGTCGACCCCGGCTAACCACTTCCACCTCCTGCGCCGCCAGGCGCTCGGTGAGATGAAGCGCCCGCTGGTGGTCTTCAGCCCGAAGTCCATGCTGCGTAACAAGGCGGCAGTCTCCCAGCCGTCCGACTTCATCGAGGTGGACCGCTTCCAGTCCGTCATCGACGACCCGAACTTCGTCGAGCGCGGCAACAAGAAGATCGCGGACACGGACAAGGTCACCACGATCATGCTCTGCTCCGGCAAGATCTACTGGGAGTTGGAGAAGAAGCGCGAGAAGGACGGCCGCGACGACGTCGCGATCATCCGCATCGAGATGCTCCACCCGATCCCGTTCAACCGCCTGCGCGACGCGTTTGCCAACTACCCGAACGCGAAGGAGATCCGCTGGGTGCAGGACGAGCCGGCCAACCAGGGTGCATGGCCGTTCTACAACGAGCACCTGCGCAACCTGATCCCGGACATGCCGGAAATGGTCCGCGTCTCCCGCCGCTCCCAGTCCACCACCGCAACCGGTGTGGCGAAGGTGCACCAGCAGGAGGAGAAGGCACTGCTCGAGGAGGCCTTCAAGAAGTAGGCCCGCGCTTCGCGCACACGCCAAACAACCGGCCCCGGGGATCTTCCCCGGGGCCGGTCCCCTTTTTCGCTGTTGCTTAGACGGGCGGTTCCACCTTCGCATCGTCCGTGCTTTGCGTCTGCGGATTATCCGGGTTGATGCTGGCGTACTCCATGAGCCACTCCCTGGTGACGTCGCGCACAAGCTCGCCATTATCGACGCGCTCGGCCATCTCCTCGATGTCCTTGGTGGCCATCACGCGCGTAATAAAGTTCAAGCGCTTGATCTCCCGCCGGCTCAGCTTGCCTTCTTTGAACAGCGGGACGAAGTTCTGCGGCAGGCCGGCGGCCGCGGCCTCACTATCGGCGCACCCCTGGGCCGGTGAAGGGTCGACCGTGCGGATGTCGTGCGGGAAGGTGGCCACCAGTGATGCGTAGACCTCGTCCGCCCGCTCGGCGTTCGGGGTCTGCGGTGCCTCTTGGTCGTCCGTGATGTAGGTCTCGGCGGTAGCGCGGTCGAAGTCGTAGAGGAGCGTACCGGTGCAGCTGACCACGAGGTCAATGTCGTCCTCTCGCAGCGTGTCCATGGCGCTGCGCTGCGCAAAATTGGTGTTCGCCGCAATCCCGACCGGGCGCCCGTATGCTGCAAGCACCTGGTTGTAGATCTCGCCCACGACTAGTTGCTCCGAGTCCTCGGGGTTCACACCGATCGACAGGGTCTGCTGCCCGTCGTTTTGGAGCACGCCGAAGTTGGCAAAGGCCTCGCTGCCCGTGCAGCCTGTCAGGCTCAGCGCGCCCGATGCCGCCACCAGTATCGCCGTCGTTCGGCGCAGCGCATCACGCATCGCAGCGCACCTTCCTTTCCACGTGTATGTACCTAGCTTAGTGCTCGCCCTGCTCCGGCTGGGCCTGCGGCTGCCCACTCTGCCGGCTCATCGACGCGATCATGTCACGCGCCCGCATCGCCACGTCCTGCTCGGCGAGCACGTCGTAGTGGCCCGCCACGATGTTGGTGGCCGAGGAGAAGTCGCGCTTGCCGCCGGTGAACCCATAGGCCACCGCAGCGGAGATCACGCCGAAGACCGCACCGATGAACAGCGACATCATCAGGATCGACCAGAGCGCGTCCCCGGGAGAAAACACGCCAACCAGCAAGCCAATAAACAGGCCGAACCACATCCCGGACAGCGCACCGCCACCCAACACCCGCGGCCAGGTGAGCCTGCCGGTGATCTTTTCCACCTGCATCAGGTCGACGCCGACGATGGTGAGCTTTTCCACGGGGAATTCCGCGTCCGAGAGCGCGTCGACTGCGCCTTGGGCCTCGGCGTAGGTGCGGAAGCTGCCGACCGGCCAGCCGGTCGGGATCTCGCGGGACTGCAGCTGGCGGGGGTTCGGGGTAGCCATGCGTGGTGCTCACTTTCTACGGGTCTCTGCAAAACCACCATTGTACTTCGCGCGCCCCGACAGCGGGGCGCGGTGGGCTGAGGCCGACGCACCACCCTATACTGGGGCTGTTATGACTGCTTCTTCTCCCATTACAGAATCCGCGGTGTACGAGGCGCTCGCTCGCGTCGAGGACCCGGAAATTGGCAAACCGATCACCGAGCTCGGCATGGTCGAGTCCGTGGCTATCGACGGTGCCGATGTCGCCGTCGGCGTCTACCTCACCATCGCCGGCTGCCCCATGCGCGACACCATCGAGTCCAACACGCGCGCCGTGCTCGAGAAACTCGACGGCGTGGGCAAGGTCGACGTCACGCTGCACACTATGAGCGATGAGCAGCGCCGCGAGCTCGCCCAGAAGCTGCGCGGCCAGCAAACCGGCCCGGAGATCCCGTTCGCGGACCCCAACTCGCGCACCCGCGTCTTCGCGGTCGCCTCGGGCAAGGGTGGCGTCGGTAAGAGCTCGATGACGGTCAACCTCGCCACCGCGCTCGCCGCGCAGGGGCTGTCCGTCGGCATTGTCGACGCCGACATTTACGGCCACTCCGTCCCCGGACTCATGGGCTCGCAGGACCAAGGACCGACCGTGGTGGATGAGATGATCATGCCGCCGATTGCGCACAACGTGCGCCACATCTCCGTCGGCCAGTTCGTCGAGGGCAACGCGCCGATCGTGTGGCGCGGCCCGATGCTCACCCGCGCCATCCAGCAATTCCTCGCCGACGTCTACTGGGGCGACCTGGACGTACTGTTCATGGACCTGCCGCCGGGCACCGGCGACGTGGCGATCACCGTAGCGCAGCTGGTGCCCAACGCGGAGCTGCTCATCGTGACCACCCCGCAGGCCGCTGCCGCGGAGGTCGCCGAGCGCGCTGGCACCATCTCGCAGCAAACCAACCAGCCGATCGCGGGCGTGATTGAGAACATGTCGGGCATGGTCATGCCGGACGGCTCTACCATGCACATCTTCGGCGAGGGCGGCGGTGCACACGTCGCCGAGCGCCTCACCGCGCTCACCGATGACGAGGTGCCGCTGCTCGGCTCCATCCCCCTGGACCCGAAGCTGCGAGAAAACGGCGACGAGGGCACCCCCGTCGTCCTCTCCCAGCCGGACTCCCCCGCCGCGCGCGCCATCGCCGATGTGGCGGCAAAACTCAAGGTGCGCCGCGACTCGCTCGCGGGCAAGAGCCTCAACCCGCAGGTAAAATAAGCCCGCTAGGTGATATCCGCCCAGGAGAACCCGCCGCCGGATGCGGGCGGATCCTGGCGGCGTGAGCCGTCGGCATTGCGCTTCACCGGCGGTTTCGGGGTGCGCGCCTGGGGGGAATCGTTGAGTGCGGTGCGGGGGTCGATGTCGTCGAGGGCGTGCTCGTCGCCGTCGAAAAGCATCTGCGTAATCGCGCGCTTCGGGCCCATAGCCGCGTACTTGGACACCGTCTCCATGGGCTGGCGGAACTCTTCAAACTCGCCGAGCTCGCCGTTGAGCTCGGCCTTTGCGTTGGTGATGGCCTTGCGCGCCGCGTAGATCGCTGCCCGGACGTCTTCGAGCACGCCCGGCAGCCGCTCTGGCCCGATGATGATCAGGCCGAGCAGGATGATGAAGAAGATCTCGCCCCAACCGATGCTGGAAAACACTGCCCTACTCCTTCTCCCCGCGCCGCTGCAACGTGCGAAACATCATTTCCATCTTATCCAACACCCCGCCGGGTGCCGCGGGCGCATCGTGTGCTGCGAGATCCTCGTGGCGCAACTGGGTCAGGCGCTCCACCAGCGACTGCGGGGCGTGCAACTCCTCGTCGTTGCAGCAGCGCACGCGCTGCGCCGTGCGACGCTGCGTGAGCACCTCAGCCCAGCACTCGGCGCACTGGAGCAGGTGCAGGCGCGCCCTGCGCATGGCGGTCTCGCTCAGCTCGCCGTCCGTGTACGCGGCGATCGCCTCCGGGCTCAGGTGCTCGGTGGAAGAAAAGTGCTTGTGCACCACTTGCTCACACTCCTCTCGCACTTCTCGACGGCACCAGCCTACGCCCTGGCCCGCCCGCACGCCGCCAGGGGCAACTAGCGTGTCCGGATGAGCTCGTGGGCAGAATCGTCGTGCTCAGCCTGCCGCTCCAGCGATTCCCGCAGCTGGATACGGCCGCGGTGGATGCGCGAGCGCACCGTGCCCATCTTCACGCCCAGGGTGTCCGCGATCTCCTCGTAGGTCATGCCGACAACGTCACAGAGCACCACCGCGACGCGGAAGTCGGGGCTGAGCTCGTCCAGCGCGTGCTGCAGGGCCGGGTCGAGGTTGGACACGGTGTAGGCCTGCTCCGGCGTCATGTCGGTGCCGGGGACGCGCTCGTAGTCTTCGGGCAGCGCCTCCATCCGGATGGTGGCGCGGTGGCGCACCATGTCCAAAAACAGGTTGGTGGTGATGCGGTGCAGCCAGCCTTCGAAGGTGCCCGGCTTGTAGTTCTTCAGGCTGCGGAAGACGCGCATGAACGTCTCTTGGGTGAGGTCTTCCGCGTCATGCTGGTTGCCTGAGAGGCGGTACGCCAGGCGGTAGACGCTGTCGGCGTGCTCCGCGACGAGTTCTGCCCAGCTCGGCATCCCTGCCTGCCCGGCATCAAAGGCCGCGGTTCCGGACTTCGGTGTTGCGTCCGGTTGTTGGTCGGCGGTTTCGGGCTGGCGTGTGGAGTCGGAAGGAGGCACCCGACCATTGTGACAGATTCGCCGGTTCTCCGGCAAGCGGTTACCTCCACCATTTTCACGGGTATCCGCTGCCGCTTGCTTGGCGGCCTGGCTATGATGTGCGGTGTGAGTGAGACAGCTTTTTCCCAAATGATCGCCTACGCAAACAAGCGCGCCGCGGCGGACGCGCTCGCCCCGGAGCAAGCCGCCGAAGGCATGCGCCTCGCGCGCACCGAGGCGGAGGAAAACGGTGTGGCGGTGCCTTCCGCCACCGTGTGCGCCCTGCTCACCAGCTTTGCCGCGACGGGTTCGCGCGATGGTGCCCCGCACGGCGCGGTCGCTGTCACCCCGGCGGCCGGTGTGGTGGGGCTGAGCATGCTGCGCGGCCTGCCGGATAAGGCGACGCTGACCTGCATCGAGCCTGAGGCCACGCTGCAGTCCGGCACGAAGCAGGCACTCCGCGCGGGCGGGTACTCGGCCTCGCGCGTGCGCTTCCTCACCGCGCGCCCGCTCGACGTGATGGGCAGGCTTGCCAAGAGCGCCTACCAGCTCATCTACGCGGATGTCTCGCCGGTCGAGCTGGAGCCGATCATCCGCGCCGCGTGGCCGCTGCTCGCCCCCGGCGGCACCCTCGTGCTGGCCGGCTCGCTGCTCGACGGCACGCTTGCCGACGCCACGCGTCGCGACCGCGAAACCGCAGCCGCCCGCGAGGCGGACGACTACGTGGGCGAGTTCGCCGCCGAGCACGACGGCGTGGTCACGCGCCTGCCCCTCGACGGGGGCCTGACGCTGTTGACGAAGCGCTAGATCACTTCGTTCTTACCCACGACAACCACGCCGTTGTCGGAGACACGGTAGCGCTCGCGGTCGCGCTGCATGTCCACTCCGATCAGCTCGCCGTCGGAGACGTAGACGTTCTTGTCCAGGATGCAGTGGCGCACGACCGCACCCTTGCCCACGCGCACGCCCGGCAGGAGGACGGAGCCTTCCACGGTCGCGCCCTCTTCGATCCGCACGTCGGTGGACAGCACGGAGTTGCGCACCGTCGCGCCGGAGACGATCGAGCCGGAGGCGACGATGGATTCCTGCGCGATGCCGCCCATGACGAACTTGGCCGGCGGCAGGTTGCCGTCCTCGGTGGAGTGGATCGGCCAGGAGCTGTTGTAGAGGTTGAACACCGGGTGCGAGGAGATCAGGTCCATGTGCGCCTCGTAGAAGGAGTCGATGGTACCGACGTCACGCCAGTAGCCCTTGTCGCGCTCCGTGGCGCCGGGCACGTGGTTCTCGGAGAAGTCGTAGACGTTCGCCTGGCCCTGGTTGACAAAGTACGGGATGATGTCGCCGCCCATGTCGTGCGCGGAGTCTTCGTTCTGTTCATCTTCCAGCAGGGCCTGTACGAGCGCCTCGGTGGAAAAGACGTAGTTGCCCATGGAGGCGAACGTCATCTCCGGGTCATCCGGGGTCCCCGGCGGGTCTGCCGGTTTTTCCAAAAACTCGGTAATCGTGCCGTCCGGCTCCGACTGGATGCAGCCGAACGCGGTCGCTTCGGCGCGCGGCACGCGAATGCCGGCGACGGTGGCGGCCTTGCCGGAGGCGATGTGGTTTTCCACCATCTGCGACGGGTCCATGCGGTAGACGTGGTCCGCACCGAAGACGAGGACGTAGTCCGGCTTATCGTCGTAGATCAGGTTGAGCGACTGCACGATCGCGTCCGCCGAACCGTTGTACCAGCGCTTGCCGCGCCGCTGCTGAGCGGGCACAGACGCGATGTACTGCGGGGTCGGGCCCGAGACGTTCCACGCGGTGGCCACGTGGCGGTCGAGCGAGTGCGACTTGTACTGTGTCAGCACCGCGATACGCATGTACCCGGCGTTGACCAGGTTGGACAGGACAAAATCGATCAGGCGGTAGTTGCCGCCGAAAGGCACGGCGGGTTTCGCGCGGTCGGCAGTCAGCGGGAACAGTCGCTTCCCCTCGCCGCCCGCAAGGACAATGGCTAGAACTCTTGGCTGGCTTCTCACACTTCCTAAGCGTATTGAAAATGCCCAAACCGTGCAGTGGATCGCCGCGCCGTGTGGGCTTTTTCACCACTTCGGGGCTAGTGGTCCCGCACTTGGCGCACGGTCAATGCAGCGATTCGAATTCGTCACTATCCTCGGGGCCTATGAGAGTCGGAATGATGACCAGAGAGTATCCACCGGAGGTTTACGGTGGTGCCGGCGTCCACGTCACGGAGTTGACGCGCTTTATGCGCAAGCTTGTCGACGTTGACGTGCACTGCATGGGTGCGCCCCGCGACATGGAAGGCGTCTTCGTCCACGGGGTGGACCCGGAGTTGGAAGACGCCAACGGCGCGATCAAGACGTTGTCGACGGGTCTGCGCATGGCGAATGCCGCGGCTGGCCTGGACGTCGTCCACTCCCACACCTGGTACGCGGGCCTGGGCGGTCACCTCGCCGGCCAGCTGCACGAGATCCCGCACGTGGTCACCGCGCACTCGCTCGAGCCGGACCGCCCGTGGAAGCGCGAGCAGCTCGGCGGCGGCTACAACGTCTCCTCCTGGAGCGAGAAGAACGCCATGGAGTACGCGGATGCGGTCATCGCCGTGTCTTCGGGCATGAAGGACGCGATTCTGCGCGCCTACCCGCGCATCGAGCCGGAGAAGGTCCACGTCGTGCTCAACGGCATCGACCCGGGCAACTGGTACCCGGGCGAGACCACCATCACAGAAGAGCTCAGGGTGGATCCGAACAAGCCGATCGCCGCCTTCGTCGGCCGCATCACTCGCCAGAAGGGCGTGCCCCACTTGCTCAAGGCCGCCCAGCTTTTCGACGAGGACATTCAGCTCATCCTCTGCGCTGGTGCGCCGGACACCCCGGAGATCGCGGCGGAGACCGAGGCGCTCGTCGAGAAGCTGCGCACCGAGCGCGACGGCGTGTTCTGGGTCAAGGACATGCTGCCGCCGGAGAAGATCCGCGAGGTCTACGCCGCCGCCGACGTCTTTGTGTGCCCCTCCATCTATGAGCCGCTTGGCATCGTGAACCTGGAGGCGATGGCGTGCGAGACCGCCGTGGTGGCTTCCCGCGTGGGCGGCATCCCGGAGGTGGTCGTTGATGGCGAGACCGGTGTGCTGGTCGACTACGCCGAAGATGACCCAGCAACCTTCGAGCGCGACCTCGCCGAGGCGGTGAACAAGGTCGCGGGCGATACCGCCCTGTCCCAGCGTATGGGCGCGGCCGGCCTTGTGCGTGCTCGCGAGAAGTTCTCTTGGGCTACCATCGCGCAGGAAACCGTAGACGTGTACACAACGCTGCTGTAGCGAAGCACGTAAATCGTCGATTAGATCCGTGAGGAACTTGAACTAAGTATGAGCGTTTACAGACCTGAACTGCACGTCACCGCCGAGCGCGGCATCCTCGAAGGTCCGGCGGGCGTGATCCGCGCCGGCGACCGCGAGCACCACGAGTGGCACATGTTCTACCAGTACAAGCTCGACCCCGATGCGGCGAGCGCGTGGGGCCACGAGGTGAGCGAGGGCGACCCGTTTAGCTGGCTCGAATGCAACGACGCGATCGTGCCGGTCGGCGGCGAACTCAACGTGCGCGCCGGCTCCGTCGTCGCCTCGGAGGATTCTGGGGTGGACAACGATGGCAACCAGGCGATCGACCTCTACTTCACCTCCAACACGGCCGCGGGCAACACCATCCAGCGCGCACACGCCGATGACCTGGCAGCAATTTCCGACGAGCTCGACGAAGCCGAGGACGGCAGGCTGCTGCCCGCCGCTGGGGTCAAGCGCCTGGGCGCTGTGGTCCAGGACGACGAGGAGTTCACCAGCTTCCGTTCGCCGTGCGTGGTGCGCGATTGGCGCGAGAGCAAAGACCTCGGAGCCACCCACGTCGGCTGGATCATGCTCGCGGTGACCGGCCCGACCGAGTCGCCGCAGCCGGTGGTACTCACCTCCTCCGACGGGCAGGCCTGGAAGGTCGAAGGCGCGCTGACCTTTGAGGGCGAGTCCGGACTGGATACCACAGGCCGCCTGGTCGCTCCGCGCATCACCCGCCTGCGCGACGAGGTGGACAACGAGATCTACGACGTGCTCTTCCTCACCGTCGAGGGCACCGAGCGCGATCGCGCCGTCTACCTCGTGGGCAAGCTGGAAGGCAACGTGTTCAAGGTGACAAGCCCGGCGGCACCGCTGGACTACGGCCACGACTTCACCCGGCCCCGCAACTCCACGTACACGCTGGAGCCTGCCAACGCTCAGGACCGCTTCGAACGCACCTACTTCTTCGGGTTCATGGCCAAGGCGGGGCGCAACATCGACCCCACCGAGGAGCCGAACTGGTCCTCCGAGGGCTGGGCACGGGCCCTTACCCTGCCGCGCCGCGCCACGCTGCAGCATGGCGTGCTCTACCAGGTGCCCGCCCCCGGCCTGCCGGAGGCGGTGCAGTCCTCGCGCCACGCACTCATGTGGACCGCGCTGTGCGACATCCCGGTCGGCTCGACCGTGGTCGCGGACGTGCTCGACGGCAACGAGGAGCCCGTCGCGGTGATTACGCACAACGGCGAGACGCTCACCGTGGATCGTCTTGATGGCGACCCGGTCGAGGCGAAGGTTAACGAGGACGACGAGGACAACATCACCATCATCGTCGACGGCTCGACCCTCGAGGTCTTCGCCGGTGGCGGCAGCGTGGTGACCTCCTCGCGCATCTGGTCCGAAAGCGGCTACACCGGCATCCGCTCGCGCGTCACGGGTGACGCGGAGATCTTCAACGAGTGGCGCCGCGGCTTCCCCAGCGCCCGCTAGGGACGCAGCTATAAAAGGTAAAAGGGCCAGACCGGGTTTCCCGGCCTGGCCCTTTCTACTGTGTTTAGGCCTTCCGCAGGCGCACCAACTGGCCGCGCGCGGAGACTTCCAGGTGCGAAGGCAGCGTCGCCACGCGCTCCTGCAGCACGTCCGCTTCAATGTGGCGCGCCGAGGGGCTCATGCCCACCTGTGCGGCGATCGCGTCGCGCTCCAAGCGCATCGGGAACTCGATCAGCTGCGGGTCAGCGGCCAGCTCCAGGTGTCCCTGCGCCTGCTCCAGCATCCGCTCAAGCTTGCCCGCCTCGACACCGAGGATGCCGAGCGGCTCGCGCAGCTCGTCCAGGTGGCCCTCGTGCGCCAGCAGCACCACCACTTCCCCACCCGGGGCGAGTACGCGGGCGAACTCTGCTGGGTTGCGGGGCGCGAACACGTCGGTAATCGCGTGGATGCTCTCGTCGCGCACCGGCAGGCCGGCCCACACGTCCGCGACGATCGCGCCGACGCGCGGGTGCGACTTGGCCAGGTGCTTCGCGGCCGGGACCGAAATGTCCAGGCCCACGCCGCGCGCGCCGACGATGCTGTCCAGCGTGTGCGCCAGGTAGTAGCCGGTGCCCGCGCCGACCTCGAGGACGGTCGGGTCAGCCGCAAGCGGGGCGCTGTGTTCGAGCACGTCCTGGACGTGCTCGGTGACCGACTCGACGAAGGGCGCAAAGTGGCCCTGCGCCAGGAAGGCTTCGCGGGAGTTGACCATCTCCAGCGAATCGCCTTCGTGGTTGAGCCCCTTGCCGCTGGCGAGGGTGACGTAGCCCTGTTTGGCCACGTCATAAGAATGCCCCGTTTCCGAGACGAGGCGCGCAAAGTCGTCCTCGCCGCGTAACGGGGAAAGGTCTACCGGGTCCGCAAGCACGTCCACAATGTCTTTGAGCATGTGGAAATCCTACCGTACTTGGCGGCCGTCCCAGCAGTTGTAGGGTGGAGCCTGGCTTATTCGCCTGCCGCCTCGGTGAGAAGGGCACCGAGCTCGGCTGCCTCTTCCTTGCTCATCTCCACGACGAGGCGCCCGCCGCCGTCGGATGGAATGCGCATCACAATCTTGCGGCTCTCTTCTACAGCTTCCATCGGACCGCTACCAGTGCGCGGCTTCATTGCTGCCATGCGTATTCTCTCCTTCAGACTCAACAATGTATGAAGTACATGATACGCGCTTTTGCCCGACGATAGCGTGTTCCTGCAGTATATCCGCAGGTAACTATGCGCGATCCTCAGGTTTGGCGGCAAAACTTTCCGCCTCGGTGGTCGTTGGTGCCTCCCCATCGAAGCCGTCTAAGGTCACGCCCTCGGTCAGCGAGTGCGCCTCAACCCGCTGCGGATTGCGCGCGCCCGTGGCAGTCTCCTCCTGGCCGGTCAGCTGCGCGATGAGCGCGTCGACCTGATCCATCCGGTAGCCACGGTGGACGACCTCCAGCTGGATCTCGCCGAAGTTGCCGTCTTCCACCGCGCGGCGGTTCGCTTCCTTGACGTCGTCGGTCTCCGGCATCGGGGGCAGGGCCTCGCCGCGGCCGAAAATTTTCGCCGACAGCCACATCCCCAGCGTAAAGCAGGCGGCCAGGCAGAGAATCAGGACAATCCAAGAGAGCATGGCCGCTATTCTATCGTCTCAACCCAGGCCGGTCGCTGTGGCACCGCCGTATCCCCCACCCCGGCGCGCTGCATGATCGTCGCGGCGACGACCTCAGCCATCGGCGCAAGCTCTGCCAGCGGGCGGTTGCGGTGTCGGCGGGCACTTAAACGGGCTTCGGTGATGGCGGCGGGGCCGTGGGTCGCGGCGACGTCGATAAGCAGGCCCACTTCGACGCCGTAGCCGGCGACAAACGGGACGCGCAGTGCGGTGTCGCGGCGGATGGCGTACTCGCCGGCGAGTGGCTGGCTGATGTGGCCGAACTGCGGGAAAAGGAGGTGAAGCAGCGGTTTCGCGGTCAGTTCGGTGACGCGGCCACCGCCGGGTCCGCCGTTGAGTTCGCGTCGGTAGGCGGCTTTGACCAGGTGAATGTCGGGCGAGGCGAAGGGGGCGGCGAGTGCATCGACCCATGCGGGCTGGATGGAGGTGACGTCGGCGTCGATAAAGACCACGACTTCGCCGCGGGCGGCGCGCACCCCGCGCCACAGGGCCTCGCCCTTGCCCGGGCGGGGCGGCAGGGGGCCGACGTCGCGCCAGTTGACCACGCGGGCCCCGGCGGCGGCTGCGCGCGCCGCGGTGGCGTCGGTGGAATCCGAGTCGATGACGAGCACCTCGCCCGCCTGCGCGACGCACTCGCTGCGCAGGCACGTCTGCACGACGTCGCCGACTGTGGCTTCCTCGTTGAGCGCCGGGATGACCACACTGACCTTGTACTCGGTCACGCGAGCCCCCGCACTGTGTTTAGCGGCGGCACCGTACCCTGGATCGCCGCGGTCATGCGCAGCACATCGACGGTTTCCGCAACGTTGTGAACGCGGAACGCAGCCACCCCGCGCGCCGCCGCCCACGCGGTCGCAGCGAGTGTGCCCGCAACCCGCTCGGCGGGGTCGGCGCGCCCGACGGTCTCGCCGACGAAGTCCTTGTTCGACAGCGCCATGAGCACCGGCCAGCCGGTAGCGACGAGTTCGTCGATGCGGCGCAGAATTTCCAGCCCGTGGAAGGTGTTCTTGCCAAAGTCGTGAGTCGGGTCGACAAAGACCTTGTCAGCGGGCACCCCGCAGTCCACGGCGCGTTCGGCCAGCTCGGTCGTCTCCCGGATCACGTCTGCGACCACGTCGTCAAAGTGCACGCGATGCGGGCGGGTGCGCGGCACTACCCCGCCAGTGTGCGAGCAGACGTAGCCCACGCCGTGGGCACCGGCGACCTCCACGAGCTCGGGGTCCCAGCCAGCCCACGTGTCGTTGATCAGGTCCGCGCCCGCGTTGATCGCGGCCTCCGCCACGCCCGCGCGCCACGTATCCACGCTGATTGATACTTCCGGGTGCCGGGCCCGCACCTCGGCGATGAGTGGGACGACGCGGCCGATCTCCTCGCGCGCGTCGACGTCGTCGCCGGGGCCAGCCTTGACCCCGCCGACGTCGACAATGCTCGCGCCCGCCGCAATCACGGCATCGGCGCGCTCAGCGGCCTTCTCGATGGCAAAGGTCGCGCCCTTGTCGTAGAAAGAATCGGGCGTGCGGTTGACAATCGCCATCACCTGCGCGAGGCCAGTGGCGCTATTTCTCGCCATGGAGGTCCTGCTGCGTGCCGAGGCGCTCGTCGGTCATGACCTTATGCTTTTCGACAATATGCGCCACCGCCTCCTCCACCGAGTCGGTGACCAGGAACAGCTTCTCGTCACCAGGCGAAATGAGCCCGCGCGCAAGCTGCTGATCCACCATCCAATCCACCAGGCCGGACCAGAACTCGGTGCCGATGAGCACGATCGGGAAGTTGGTTACCTTCTTGGTCTGCACCATGCACAGCACCTCGAAGACCTCGTCCATCGTGCCGAAGCCGCCAGGCAGCGCGATGAACGCCTGCGAGTACTTCAGGAACATGGTTTTGCGCGCAAAGAAGTAGCGGAAGTTCAGGCCCAGATCGACCCAGTCGTTCAGCCCCTGTTCGAAGGGCAGCTCGATGCCCAGGCCCACCGAGATCCCGTCGGCGTTGTGGGCGCCGCGGTTGGGCCCCTCCATCAGGCCGGGCCCGCCGCCGGTGATCACGGCGTAACCGGCCTCCACCAGCGCTTTGCCCACGTCGTAGGACTGCTGGTACTCCGGGGTGCCCTCGCCGAGCCGGGCGGAGCCGAAGACCGTCACGGCCTTCGGCAGCTCGCTCAGCGCGTCGAAACCGGCGACGAACTCGGACTGGATGCGCATGACCCTCCACGGGTCGGCGTGCTTCCAGTCGTGGTCGGTCGAGCCCAGCGACTCGAGCAGCCGCCGGTCGTGGGTGGAGGCCTGCTGCTTCTCATCGCTACGCAGCATCATGGGGCCGCGCAGTTTACGGTCGCGGTCGGGGCGGGGGAAATTCAACGGTGCCATGTCTTTTTCTTGTTCGGTACTGCGGATACGGGAACGCTTTAGTCGGCGACAGCGAGGTAGTCCATCAGCTGCTCGGCTACCTCGCGGATCTGGCCTACCGGGCACTGCTCGTCCTTCTTGTGCGCGTACCCGGGGTCGCCTGGGCCGAAGTTCACGGCCGGAACACCCAGGTTAGAGAACCTGGACACATCCGTCCATCCGAACTTTGCGCGGAAGTTCCCGCCGACAGCCTTGACCAGGTTGGCCGCCACCGGGTCATCCAGGCCCGGCAGCGCGCCCGGCGCGACATCGTCGTACGTCAGCGTGAGTCCTTCCTCCAGCGCAAGCGCCTCCTCCAGGTGCGCCTTGGCCTCCTCCACGGAACGGTCCGGGGCGTAGCGGAAGTTGATCACCAGCCGCGCCTCATCCGGGATGGTGTTGGTGGCCACGAAGCCTTCCAGCCCGACGACGTTGAGGCCCTCCCGGTACTCGCAGCCCGCGATCGTCACTGCCCGCGGCGTGTACGCAGCGACGCGGGAGAGCACCCCGGCCAGGTCGTGGGCGGCGTTATGCCCCAGCCAGGAGCGCGCGGAGTGCGCGCGTGTGCCGTGCGCGTCGACAAACACGCGGATGGTGCCCTGGCAGCCGGCCTCGATAATGCCGCCGGAGGGCTCCCCGAGCAGTGCAATATCGCCGGCGAGGAGCTCCGGGTGGTCGCGCTCGAGGTGGTAGAGCCCGTTGTATTCCTGGGCGACCTCCTCGCCCTCGTAAGCAATCAGCGTGAGGTCGAACGCGGCCGGACCGTCTGCGCCCTGGCTGGCCAGGCGCGCGAAAGCGCCGAGGTAGCAGGCCATACCGCTTTTCATATCCACCGCGCCGCAACCAAACAGCGTGTCACCCTCGAAGCGGTGCGGGGTGTTATCCGCCAGTGGCACAGTGTCGATGTGCCCGGCGAGCACCACGCGCTGCTCACGCCCAAAGTGCGTGCGCGCCACCACCGTGTGCCCGAAGCGCTGCACCTCCACACCCTCAAGCGCGTTGAGCGCTTCCTCGACGGCATCGGCGATCTCGCCTTCGTGGTGCGAGGGCGACTCGATGTCAATGAGCGCGGCGGTTAGATCTACTGGGTCTGCGAAAAGGTTGAGCGTAGTCACACCGTTCATCCTACGGGGGCATGAAGCCCTTAAGATGGGCGATATGCCCATAGGAGCCGAAGCAACCGGAATCGCCAACATTGCCATGGATGGCACGGTCTTGGATACGTGGTACCCGAGCCCCGCGCTTATCGACGTCGCCACGCACGACCCCGCCCCCACCGCCCGCAGCGAGCGCGTCGGCGCGCACAAGCTCTCCGACCGCTTCTTAAACCTCGTCGGCCTCGACCGCGACCGCCTCGTCGAGCAGGTGCCCATCCACACCTACATCCCCGACCTCGCCCAGCCACCGGTCGACGCCCACGACGTCTACCTGCGCCTGCACCTGCTCTCCCACCGGCTGGTCAAGCCGCTCGAGATCAACATGGACCACTGCCTC
Organism: Corynebacterium sp. HMSC071B10; assembly: GCF_001814825.1. Classification (NCBI taxonomy): domain Bacteria; kingdom Bacillati; phylum Actinomycetota; class Actinomycetes; order Mycobacteriales; family Corynebacteriaceae; genus Corynebacterium; species Corynebacterium sp. HMSC071B10. The sequence continues at coordinate 146,903 of NZ_KV818004.1, forward strand.
GAGCACCTCGTGCCCGTGGTGTGGACGAACAAGGGGCCGTGCTTAAGCGACAACTTCGAGTTCGTGCGCACCAACCTGCGCTCCCGCGGCACCATCCACGTCTGGGGCATCGAGCGCCTACCGCGCATGGTGGACTACGTCGTCCCCACCGGCGTGTCCATCGCCCAGGCCGAGCGCGTACGCCTGGGTGCCTACCTCGCGCCGGGCACCTCCGTGCTGCGCGAAGGCTACGTCTCCTACAACGCGGGCACGCTCGGCCCAGCAAGGATCGAGGGGCGGCTCTCCTCGGCCGTGGTGGTCGGCGAGGGCTCGAACATTTCGCTCTCGGCGGTGCTCATGGCTTCCCACTCGGGCGAGCGAGATCGGGCGCCGATGCGCGTCGGTAAGCACTGCACGATGCACCCCTCCTCCGGGCTTTTCGGCGTGGATCTGGGTGATAACTGCACCGTCGGCGTCAACGTCATGCTGGAAAGCGAGTCCGTGGTCTACGACGCGCGGACTGACCGCGAGATCCCGGCCCGCGAAATCTCCGGGCAGAGCAACCTGTCGATCAAGCGCGAGGCCTTCTCCAACTGCCCCGTTGTGCGCGAGCAGCAACCAGTGGATTAGCATTCAGCCGGCGAGCTGGGGTGACGTGGGCCTCATGAAGGCCCGGCGGAAGGCGACGGTTTAGAGTAAGACCATGTCTTCACAGGATTCCCAGGGGGCGGCGCCGGTCATCGCGCCAACTTCGGCCTCCGTCTCGCTCAAGCGGGGCCTGAAAACCCGCCACCTGACCATGATGGGGCTCGGCTCCGCGATCGGCGCCGGGCTCTTCCTCGGCACCGGCGTGGGCATTGCCGCCGCAGGCCCCGCCGTCCTTATCGCCTACCTGATTGCGGGCGCGATCACCGTGTGCATCATGCAGATGCTCGCCGAGATGGTCGCCGCGCGCCCCTCGTCCGGCACCTTCTCCACCTACGCCGAGCAGGCCTTCGGCCCCTGGGCGGGCTTTGCCATCGGCTGGCTCTATTGGTTCATGATGATCATGATCATGGCGGTAGAGATCACCGGCGCATCCGCCATCATCGCCGCGTGGTTCAGCATCTCCCCGTGGATCCCGGCGCTGATCGCCATCGTGGCCTTCACCGCGATCAACTTCGCCGCAGTGAAGAACTTCGGCGAGTTCGAATTCTGGTTCGCGCTGATCAAGGTCGCCGTCATCATCGCTTTCCTCGTGCTCGGCGTCGCGCTGTGGCTGGGGCTGCTCCCGGGTACGAGCTTCGTCGGGATGAGCAACATCGCCGAGGTCGGCTTCATGCCCAATGGCTGGGGTGGCGTGGCCACCGCGATGCTTGCCGTCGCCTTCGCCTTCGGCGGCATCGAGCTGGTCACCATCGCCGCCGCCGAATCCGAGGATCCTGAGGTTGCCGTCCACGCGGCGATCCGCTCGATCATCTGGCGCATCGGCATCTTCTACATCGGCTCCGTGCTGCTCATCGTCATGCTGCTGCCCTTTGGTCAGATCGGCGGCGCCGACGACGCCTCCGAATCCCCCTTTACCGCCGTGCTGCACCTAGCCAACATCCCGGGCGCGGTCGGCATCATGGAGGCCGTCATCGTGGTGGCACTTCTGTCCGCGTGCAATACGCAGATCTACGGCTCCTCGCGCTTCCTGCACAACCTGGCGCTGCGTGCCGACGCCCCGCAGACGTTTGCCGAAACCGATTCCCGCGGCGTGCCCATGCGCGCCGTGATCGTCTCGGTCTTCTTCGGTTTTGTCGCCGTCGCGCTGCAGTACTGGAACCCGCCAGGCCTGCTCGCCTTCCTGCTCAACGCCGTGGGCGGCTGCCTGATCGTCATCTGGTTCGCCATTAGCTTCTCCTTTATCCGCCTGCACCCGCGCTTGGCTGCTTCCGGCGAGCTCACCCACGTGCGCATGTGGGCACCCGGCGTGCTGCCGTGGGCGACTATCGCGCTTGCCGCGGCGCTCGTCCTGCTCATGCTCACCACACCCGACGGTCGCACGCAGCTCATCGCCGTCGCCGTCGTCGTCGGCATCGCGGTCATCGCCGGTGTGCTGTGGACGCGCACCGACGCCTTCAGTACTCGCGCCGCGCAAGCCGCAGAAAGGAACATTCGATGACCACTGCCACCGCAGACTCAGAGCTCGGTACTGGACTCAAATCCCGCCACCTCACCCTGATGGGGCTGGGCATGGCGGTCGGCGCCGGCCTCTTCCTCGGCGTGGGCGAAGGCATCCGCGCCGCGGGCCCGGCCATCCTGGTGGCCTACTTCATCGCCGGGCTCATCGTCATCGCCGTGATGCGCATGCTCGGCGAGATGGCCGCCACCCGCCCCTCGTCCGGCTCCTTCGCCACCTACGGCCGCCAGGCCTTCGGCCACTGGGCGGGCTTCCTTTTAGGCTGGCTCTATTGGTTCTTGCTCATCATGGTCGGCGGCGCGGAGATCACTGGTGCCGCAGCGATTATGGCCGGCTGGTTCGATATCCCGCAGTGGATCCCGGCACTGGCGGCAGTCGTCTTCTTCGCCGTGGTCAACCTCGCGCAGGTCAAGGGCTTCGGCGAGTTTGAGTACTGGTTCGCCATGATCAAGATCGTGGTGATCATGGGCTTTTGGTCATCGGCGCCGCGCTGTTCCTGGGGCTGCTGCCCGGCCACGACTTCATCGGCCTGACTCACGTGCAAGAATCCGGCTTCGCCCCCAACGGCATCCCGGGCATCGCCGCTGGCCTGCTCGCCGTTGCCTTCGCTTTCGGCGGCATCGAGGTCGTCACGATCGCCGCCGCGGAGTCCGAAAACCCGGCCCAGGCGGTGAAGAACGCGGTCAACTCGATCATCTGGCGCATCGCGCTGTTCTACGTCGGTTCCGTCGTCGTGATTATCCTCCTGCTCCCCTACGCGCAGATCGACGCCGCCGACTCCGCCGCCGACTCGCCGTTCACCCAGGTGCTCGAAATGGCGAACCTGCCGGGCGTGGTCGGCTTCATGGAAGTCGTCATCGTGCTCGCGCTGCTCTCCGCGTTCAACGCGCAGATCTTCGGCACCTCGCGGCTGGCCTACCAGCAGGCGCTCGAGGGCGACGCGCCCAGGTGGCTGGCCAAAACCAACGCCAACGGCGTGCCGACCAACTCCGTGCTCGTCTCCATGTTCTTCGCGTTCGTCGCCGTGGGCCTGCAATGGTGGAACCCGCCAGGGCTGCTCAGCTTCCTCATGAACGCCGTCGGCGGCTGCCTGATCGTCACCTGGATCATGATCACGCTGAGCTACATCCGCCTGCGCCCGGAGATGCGCGCCGGCGAGGGCCACTCGGCCGTCGAGGTCCAGGGCGGCATGTTCGTGCCGTGGGCCACCCTCGTCGCGCTGCTTGCGCTCGTGGGGCTCATGCTTATCGACGCCTCCGCCCGCGGCCAGATCCTCGCCGTTTTCATCGTTTCCGCAGCACTTGTTGTCGCGTCCCTGTTCACTCGGGGCAAGGCACCAGTAACCGCGCAGGATGATCTAAGCTAGCAGGCATGACTTCAGCGATTGCACGTGGAATTGCCACGGTTACTCATGACGGCACTGTCCTCGATGTCTGGTACCCCGCCCCGAAGCTGGGCGAGGCGGTCTCTGCAAGCGGCACGACCCGCTTGGAAGAGGCCGACGCCCGCTTCGCCCACCTCGTCGGCCCCGACGAGGAGCGCGGCGTCGCGCGTATCCCGGTTGAGACTGCGATCGCTGATATTTCCGAGCCCGCGATCGACGCCTACGACGTCTACCTGCGCCTCCACCTGCTCTCCCACCGCCTGATCAAGCCCCACGGCGCGAACATGGACGGCGTCTTCGGTCTGCTGGCAAACGTCGTGTGGACCAACTACGGACCCTGCGAGGTCTCCGACTTCCAGATGACGCGCGGCCGCCTCGCCGCCCGCGGCCCGGTCATCGTGTACTCCGTGGACAAGTTCCCCCGCATGGTCGACTACGTCGTCCCCTCCGGCGTGCGCATCGGCGACGCGGACCGCATCCGTCTCGGTGCCCACCTCGCGGAGGGCACCACCGTGATGCACGAGGGCTTCGTGAACTTCAACGCCGGCACCCTGGGTGCCTCCATGGTCGAGGGCCGCATCTCCGCCGGCGTGACTGTGGGCGACGGCACCGACATCGGCGGCGGCGCCTCCATCATGGGCACCCTGTCAGGCGGCGGCAAGGAGACCATCACCCTGGGCGAGCGCTGCCTGCTCGGCGCGAACGCGGGCATTGGCATCTCGCTTGGCGACGACTGCGTGGTCGAAGCCGGCCTCTACGTCACCGCCGGTGCCAAGGTGGTACTCACCGCCGAGGTCGCCGAGGCGCTCGGCAAGGAAGCAGGCACCGAGATCAAGGCGCTGGAGCTCTCCGGTGCGAACGGCCTGCAGTTCCGTCGCAACTCCACCTCCGGCGCGATCGAGGTCGTGGCAGCCAAGGGTATCGAGCTCAACGAAGCCCTGCATGCCAACTAGCGCTTCCTGGTGGCCGCCGCGCGACGACGTACTCGTCGACGGCGGCCTTACCCTTGTGCCGTGGTCTGCTGTCCGCACCATCCCGGGTGTGCGTGACGACCTTTTCGCCGCGTCTACCGATGACCGCATGGTTGCGTGGACCACCGTCCCCTCCCCGTTCACTGAGGAAATGCTCGACGACTTCCTCGGGAGCGTTCCGGATGGCGTGTTTCGCTGGGCGCTGGTGGTTAACGCCCGCTACGCGGGGAACATCGAGCTGCGCCTCGAACCAGATGGCGCAGCGAACTTCGGGTATAACACTGCCCCGTGGGCACGCGGGCGCGGATTGATGACGCGCGCGGTGCGCCTTGTGACCGACCATGCCCTCGCTCGCGGGGCCGAAACCCTCAAGATCGAAATGCTCCCGGGCAACTCCGCCTCTCGCCACGTCGCGGAAAGCAACGGCTACTCCTTCGCAGGTCAGCACGGTCGCCACGTGCAATACCGCAGGTCACGCAGGTGAGATCTCCTTCGGCTTCCTAAAAGCCCAGACCTTGTTGATGATGAAGTTCACCGGCGTGGCGATCAGCGTGGAAAGCCCCTGCGCCCAATAGGACTTGGTGCGCAGGCCCGTCGAGTCGTCCAGCAGGTGATCCGGCAGGGCGATCGGCGAGTTCGGGTTCATAAACAGCGTCATAAACGTCAGCGAGACCGCAAACGCGATGCCGCCAGTGGCCAAGAACGGGAAGAAACCCGCGAACCAGTTGCGCTGCTCGAGTTTGCGGAACGTCCAGGAACGGTTGAGCTGGTAGTTCCAGATATTGGCCACCACGAACGCGATGGTGGACAGCGCGTGGTACCAGCGCACGTTAAAGCGGGTGCCGGGGATGCTTACGAGCGCATCCGCCTCATGGAGGTCCCAGCCCGCCTCCAGCGCCTTCTTGGCCAGGTAGAACACGAGCAGGTTGACCACCACGCCGGAGCCGCCAACCACGCCGAACTTGAAAAATTCGCGCAGTCCGGTGGCCAGCCGCGCCGCGCGGCCTGGATCCGAGTCGTGCACGCACGCCTCCTTCTTGGAAAAACTAACCTGCCTAGTCTAGTACGCGGTCAGCCGTGGAAGGAAAACGGAGTTTTACGCCGAAAGGCGTGCGACAGCGACGTCGATGCGTTCGTCGGTCGCGGTCAGCCCGATGCGCACGTGCCCGGCTCCCGCCGGGCCGTAGAAGTCGCCCGGGGCCGCGAGGATGCCGCGCTCGGCGAGCCAGTCCAGTGTCTCGCGGGCATCCATCCCCTCGCGGCGCGACCACAGATACAGGCCAGCCTCGGAGTGGTCGACTGCAAAGCCGCTGTCCACCAGCGCCTTCAAAAGCTTCGCGCGGCGGGCGGCGTAGGTACTTGCCTGGAGTTTCTCGTGGGCGTCGTCGACAAGCGCGGCGCGCATGGCGTGCTGAACGGGGCCCGGGACCATGAGGCCGGAGTGCTTGCGCACGAACAGCAGCTCCTGGACCAGCTCCGTGTCGCCGGCGATCCAGCCCGCGCGGTAGGACGCGAGGTTCGAGGTCTTCGACAGCGAGTGGAGCGCGAGCAGGTTGGTCATGTCCTCGCCGCACACGCGCGGGTCGAGGATGCTCACCGGCTCGGCCGACCAGGGCAGGCCGAGGTAGCACTCGTCGGAGGCGATGATCGCGCCCGTGTCGCGGGAAAACTCGACCCACGCGCGCATCTCCTCGGCGCTTAGGACCTTGCCCGAGGGGTTCGACGGCGAGTTGATGAATACCAGCGCCGCCCCGTCGACGGGAGAATCCGAGCGCACCGGCTCAGCCCCGGCGAGCAGCGCGCCGACCTCGTAGGTGGGGTACGCAAGCTCCGGAATGACCACTTTTTGGCCGGCTAGCCCCAAAAGCGTGGGCAGCCACGCGATGGCCTCTTTCGTGCCGATGACCGGCAGCACCGAGCGCTCGTCGAGCCCGGTGACCGCAAAGCGACGCGCCATCGCGCTCACGATCGCCTCACGCAGCTCCGGCGTGCCCACGGTCTGCGGGTAGCCGGGCTCGGCGGCGTGCTCGACGAGTGCGAGCTGGATCGACGGGGCGACCTCGTCGACAGGCGTGCCGACCGAGAGGTCGATGATCCCGTCCGGGTGCGCGGCCGCCTTTGCCTTCACATCCGCGATCGTGTCCCACGGGAACTCCGGCAGGCGTGAGCCGAGGGGCTGGCGCTTGGGATTCACCGGCATGATCCTAGTCCTGGTTCTGCGGCGGCAGGGCCTCGACAAACGGGTGGTCGTAGCCGGTCGGGCCAGTCTTGGTCGCGCCGCCCGGGGAGCCCAGCTTGTCAAAGAAGCCGACGTTGGCGTCGTAGTACTCGGCCCACTCGTCCGGGGTGTCGTCCTCGTAGAAGATGGCCTCGACCGGGCAAGCCGGCTCGCAGGCGCCGCAGTCGACGCACTCGTCCGGGTGGATGTAGAGCATGCGCTTGCCTTCGTAGATGCAGTCGACGGGGCACTCCTCGACGCAGCTGCGATCCAGCACGTCCACGCATGGTTGAGCAATCACGTAAGTCATGTCGTCCAGTATGTCACTTCGCCCGAAACATCGGCCAAACGCCACCCATTATTCCGGCTAGCAGCAGGAGCAACGTCAGAATATTATCTGGCACAAGGTGTGGGCCTGCGAGCGGGAGCACGAACATGAGCGCGAAAAACCCCAGCGTCCACACCGCAAGCGGCACACAGGACACCCAAAGCACGCCGCGCGACCACAGCCGCGCCGTCTTCGTCAGCACCATGTTGAAGCCGAAGGCGAGCAGGATGGTCAGCGGCATCGGCACGCTACCCACGTAGGCGCCGAGGTAGACCACCTCCAGCAGCAGGGAGATCAGCGCGCCAAAGCTCAGCCACACCATCGCCCCTACTGCCTCGCCGCGCGTGAAGGTATCGCGCACCACCGGCTCGCTCACCGCGTGATCCCTCCGAGCAGCCCGGCTGCCGGGTCGTCGATGGGCACGCCAGCGCCGAGCTGGAAGTGCTCGTAGGGCTGGATCGGCTGCACGATCAGATTCGACAGCGCGTAGTAGACCACCGGGCCGGACGCGATCACCGCGTGCGGGTTCGTGGCACTTGTGCGCCCGTCAGCGATCCACAGTTGCGTGGCGTGCGCCCGCATCGCCGCGACCTTGGCGCTGTAGGCGTGCTCGGACAGCCGGATCGCGATATCCGAGTGTGCCACCCCGTCGAGCTCGCCCTCCTCCGGCAGCCGCCAGCCCTCCGGCGCTTCCTCCGGCAACAGCGCCGCGGTCTCCTCCGCCAAGCGCACCGACCACAGAATGCGCGGCACACCGACACGCTCAGCCGCCGCGTGCGTGATCTCGTGCGCCCGAATGTGGTCCGGGTGCCCGTACCCGCCGTCAGGGTCGTAGGTCAGCACCAGGTGCGGCCGCTCCGCAGCCATGAGCTCCGCAAGCTTATCGACGCTCCCCTGCCCCCCACGCACGAACGCCCGCGGATGCTCATGCGCCGCCGAGCCCGCCATCCCACTGTCGCGGTAGCAGCCCGCCCCGCCCAAGAAGGCGCCGCGCGCGCCGATCGCGGCCAAAGACTCAGCCAGCTCGCGGATGCGGAAGCCGCCTAGTTGGTCGGCATGGTCGACGGTGAGCTGTTGGTAGGGCTCGCCGATGACCTCGCCCTCCTCGCCAAGCGTGCAGGTCACCACCAGCACGTCGGCACCGCGGGCGACCAGATCGGCCAGCGACCCGCCCATGGTGATCGCCTCATCGTCCGGGTGCGCATGCACCGCCATCACGCGGTAGCCCACCAGATCACGGTTCGTTGTACTCGACACTGTTGCTCCTTCTATTCGGCGACATCCGGGTCCGCGGGGTGCGGCCCTACCAGCCGCCACGACGCCGCGCCCGAAATCCCTTCGTCCCATCGTTGCAGATCCGGCGACGGTCCCTGCAGCGCGGCCCCCAGCGCCAGGATGCGCGTCTCGCGCACGATCGGCACCCACAGCACCTCGCGCTGCTCCATCGCTGCGACGCGCTGGCGCGCCTCCCCCAAACCGACGGTGCCGGCGAGGATGGCCCCCGCGAGCGCCTGGTTCTCCTGCGTACACAGCCCGGCGATGTTCTCGTCGCGCGCCCCATCCGCCGGGCAAGTCAGCCTCCCTGCCAGCTGCGTTGCGGTGCCCGCGTCATACCGCCAGCCCACGAGCAGGTCGATATTGCCCTCCGGCAAGCTGCGCGAAAGCAGCGAGTCCGTGTCCGTGGTCACCACGTTGGCGCGCACTCCGCGCTGCTGCAGGATATCCGCGAGCGAGCGCGCGGCTGCCGACGCCGCCGGGTCAGAGGCATCCGCACCGATGCGCAGCGGGCGGTGCGCCGCCACATACTGCGGCAGCGCCTTCGGCTCACCTGCAAGTTCGGGGGTTTCAGGCGCGAGCGCGAGGTCGGTGGAGCGGCCGGTGCCGATGGCGGCGAGCAGGGGGACGTCGATAAGCATGCGCAGCTCCTCGCGCATCGCGTGCGTGAGCCCCGAGGTGGCCGAGATGTGCACCCCGAGCGTGCGCGGGCTGGTGACCAGGCGTGTTTGCGTGGCTGGCAGGAGGTCAAGCACGCGCGAGGAGGTCTCCTCCGGCGCTTTGTCCACGAAGCCGAGCTGGCCGACGCGCAGCTGGTCGGCGACTTGCGTGGTGGTGCGCACCGCCTGCAGCGTGACGATGTCGATGTTCGCCGGGGACGTGCCCCAGAAACGGTCGTTGCGATTGAGCGTGACCGTGCCGCGGCCGCGGTCCACCTCGCGCACCATGTAGCGGCCTGCGGATGCCGGGATCGTGTCGCGGAGTGCGGCGCGGAAATCGCTTGCGTCCGGGGACAACAGGTGCGAGGGCAACAGGTGGGAAAACAGAGTCTGCCAGGTGCGCACCGGCTGCGCGAAGTCCACGTCGACGACCTTGCCGCCCGCGCCGGTAACCCGCACGCCGACTATCGCGTCGTAGCCTGCGGAATCGATCGTACCCGCGGTCTGCGTCATGCCGCGCCACAGGTAGACGAAGTCCGCGCCGGTAATCGGGGTGCCGTCGGACCACTGCGCCTCAGGCGCGATGACGTAGCGCACCGTCATGGCGTAACGCGAGGAAGGCAGACGGGTTGCCGCCTTCAGTAACTCGTCGTTGCGCTCGCCACCCAAAAACGCGCTGGGCAGCACGAGGTTGGCGATGCTGCGCACCATCGCCGACTCATCCGACTGCAAGTGCGGGTTGAGCCCGCCTCGCAGCCCGTCCGTGCCGACGGTGACCTGGGAGCGCTCAGGCGCCCTGGTGTTGCGCTGGCGCGGCTGGTCCTGCTCGGCGTCCTCGTGTTGCTCGTGCTCGGGGGCCTCCGCCGGGTCGACGAGCGGCGGCGGGCCAGGATTTGCCGCGCAGCCCGCGAGCAGCGTCAGCGCGCCACAGGTGGCGAGCAGCGCGGTCAATCGGCCCTGCACGAAGCCCTGCTTTACTTGTTCTTCGCCTTCGCGCGGGAACGCGCGCGGCCGCGTTCGGTCGCGTTCAGGATGATCTTGCGCACGCGCATCGCCTCGGGCGCGACCTCGACGCACTCGTCCTCGTCGCAGAACTCGATCGCCTCGTCCAAGGACAGGGTGCGTGCCTTCGCCAGGGTGACCGTGGCGTCCGCGGTGGCGGAGCGCATGTTGGTCAGCTTCTTCTCCTTGGTGATGTTCACATCCATGTCCTCGTCGCGACTGTTCGCGCCGACGACCATGCCCTCGTAGGCCTCCGCGCCCGGCTCGACGAAGAAGTCGCCGCGGTCCGCGAGCTGCTGCAGCGCGTACGCGGTGACCTGGCCGGAGCGGTCAGCGACGAGCGAGCCGGTCGGGCGGCCCTTGATCTCGCCTGCCCACGGGCGGTGCTCGATGGAGTACGAGTTGGCGATGCCCGCGCCGCGCGTCTCGGTGAGGAAGGTCGTGCGGAAACCGATGAGGCCGCGCGAAGGCACGTCGAACTCCATGCGGACCCAGTCGCCGCTGCCGGCGTTGCCCATGGTGGTCATCTGGCCCTTGCGGCTGGCCATCAGCTGGGTGACCGCACCCTGGTGCTCTGCCGGGGTGTCGATGATCATGTGGTCGTAGGGCTCGTAGGTCTTGCCGTCGATCTCCTTGGTCACGACCTGCGGCTTGCCGACGGTCAACTCAAAGCCCTCACGACGCATCGTCTCAATCAGCACCGTCAACGCCATCTCGCCGCGGCCCTGAACCTCCCACGCGTCGGGGCGCTCGGTGGGCAGCACCTTGATCGAGACGTTACCGATCAGCTCCTGGTCCAGACGGGCCTTGACCATGCGGGCGGTGAGCTTGTCGCCGCCATTGCGACCAGCCATCGGCGAGGTGTTCACGCCGATGGTCATGGAAATCGCCGGGTCGTCGATCTTGATGCGCGGCAGCGGCTCGACGTGCTCCGGGTCGCACAGCGTGTCGCCGATCATGATCTCGTCGATACCGGAGACCGCGGCGATATCGCCCGCGACCACGCCGTCCTTCGCCGGGACGCGATCCAGCCCCTCGGTCACCAGCAGCTCGGCGATCTTCACGTTCTTCACGTGCTGCTCGCCCTCGCTGTCGTAGTGCACCCAGGCGACGGTGTCGCCCTTCTTCACGGTGCCCTTGAATACACGGATCAGCGCGATGCGGCCGAGGAAGGAGGAAGAGTCCAGGTTGGTCACCTGCGCCTGCAGCGGTGCGTCGATGTCGGCGGAGGGCTCTGGGAGGACGTCGTAGATGACGTCGAAAAGCGGCTGCAGGTCCTCGTTGTCGGGGACGTTGCCGTTGCCCGGGTTCTCCAGGGACGCACGGCCTTCGCGGCCGGAGGTGTAGAGCACGGGCAGCTCGAGCAGGTTCTCGGCGGCCTCGGCGGCCTCCGGGTCCTCCAGGCCGGCACCCAGCTCGAGGAGCAGGTCCTGGGCCTCCTCGACGACCTCGTCGATGCGCGCGTCCGGACGGTCGGTCTTGTTCACGCAGATGATCACGGGCTTCTTCGCCTCGAGTGCCTTGCCCAGCACGAAGCGGGTCTGCGGCAGCGGGCCCTCGGAGGCGTCGATGAGCAGCACGACGCCGTCGACCATGGACAGGCCGCGCTCGACCTCGCCGCCGAAGTCGGCGTGACCCGGGGTATCAATGACGTTGATCACCAGGTCGCGGCCGTCCTTGCCCTTGCCCTTGCGGCGCACGGCGGTGTTTTTTGCCAGGATGGTGATGCCTCGCTCGGACTCGAGCTCGCCTGAGTCCATCACTCGGTCGCCGTGTTCGCCGTGGTCGCCGAACACGCCGGACTGCTCCAGCATGCCGTTGACCAGGGTGGTCTTGCCATGGTCAACGTGGGCGACGATTGCGACATTTCGAAATTCAGGATGCGACACTTATCCGGTGCTCCTTTTATATAGGCGAGTAGAACGATTAAACCTTACCCCTGTGCCGCCTAGATCGCACCTTCGATACGCCCAGCAAAGTACCCAGAAACCTGACAATCCGCCTTGACACTGTGACAAAAGTGACTAGTGTGGCTTAAGTTGCGTGGTGTTTTGTGCCACCTCAGTTTCTAGCCCCAACCCGACGAAGGACACCGACCCCGCCGTGCGAACCCCATCCACGACCAAGCGCGTCGGCCGCTTTGCCGCCGCCGCACTCGCGCTCGCGGCATGCCTCGCGCCCGTGACCGCCGCCCACGCCGCGCCCTCCGCCGGACCGATCACCGTCGGCTCGACGACCTCGTCAAACCCGCTCGATCACCTGGGCCGCCCCAGCGACGAGACCATCGCGCGTGTCGAGGCGTTTGCCAGCCAGCCGTTTGTCCCCGAAGGTGCCGCGAACGCACTGCGGACCGCGCTGGCGTTCTTCGCAGGCCAAGGCGAACTCGGCGGCCCGCCGCTGCCGGAAAACGGCCCGGCGTTTACGCAATTCGCCTGGCCCACGGTGTCCTCGAACTGCATCGGACCGCGGATGCACTCGACCGCTTCCGCCATCGCGGTACCGGGACCAACGCAGACGCCGCAGCCTGGCGCACGCGCCGGCGAGGCCGTGTTCGTCTTCACCGCACTCGGCACCCCACCAGCGGCAAAACAGCAGGGTGGGCTCAACGCGTACTGGATTAACCTCGACACGATGCGCACCGGTGTAACGCCGCTTGGCAATCACGGGATTAACCCCACAGGACCGACCACCTTGTCCGGCACCGCCGCGACAGGATCCGGCCGCGTCCTCGCAGTCATCGACGGTGCCGCGCGTACCGCCGAGAAGACCTGCACCTTTGCCCCGACAGCCGCGAGTTTCCATGTGAGGTAAGCACCATGAGCGCCGATCTGCACCCTGTGAAGCAGGAGAGCTTCGACACCGCGTCGAAGACGAACACCGACCCCAAGGGGTTCCTGCGCGAGGTCGACACCTTCAAGGTCACAGATTTCGGCCTCTACATGGCCCGCGGCGCGAACCACCCGCAGTTCGGCTACCTGGAGAGCTGGCTGCTGCCCGAGCTGGGCCTGCGCGCCAACATCTTCCACTTCCGCGAGGGCGCGGAGAAGGATCAGGACTTCTACTTCGACGTCGCCGACATCAACGTTGACGGCGGCGTGTGGCGCACGCGCGACCTCTACGTCGACCTGGTCTCGTTGACCGGCAACCCGATCGACGTGCTCGACATCGACGAGCTCGCCGCCGCCTGCTCCGCCGGCCTCATCACCGCCGAAGAAGCCGAGAAGGCTATGGACGTCACCCTGCGCGCGGTCGAGGGCATCACCCGCCACGACGACGACGCGATGGAGTGGCTCCGCACCCTCGGCATCGAGCTGACCTGGGCCGAAGAAGTCGAGCTCGCCCCCGTCGGCTAGACCCTGCGCACCGTCACATCCGCCGGTGCCCGCTTAAGCGCCGCCTCCTGGGCGGCCCACATGTCCCAGAACTCGGCGTAGTAGGGATCGCGCGCAAGGGCGCGCTCTCTGCGCAGCCCCGCGTCCGCGCACACCCACAGCGCGTCCACCGCGCCCCGCTTTTTCGCTTTGGCTAACGACGCCCACGTCAACGCCCCCACCCCCTCAACAATCACATCGGCGTCCGGGTCGAGTGCCACCCACTCCCCTCGCCTGTCGTTTTCCCAATCCCAGCGCCAGTAGCCGGGCGCATGGGGGTCGAGCACGTCGCGCGCGACCATCGCCGCGCCTTCGGCGAGCCCGCTCCACCCCGGGTAGAAGTCGTCGAGGTGGACTACCCGGATGCCAAGCGCTGCGCCGATCTGGTTGGCCAGCGTTGTCTTGCCGGCGCCGGAGGGGCCGTCGATAAGCAGTGTGTACGCCATTTACGACACCGCCCACACCGGGCGGAACTCTCCTGTTACCCACGCCGCGCCGAGCGCAACCGCCGCGAGCAACACGCAGATGATCAGCACCACCCAATCGCGCGTGCACATTTTCGATTCGCGCGCCCACGTGCGCTCGCCCGCGCGTCCGAACGCGCGCGCCTCCATCGCCGTGGCGAGCTTGCCGGCCCGCCGCAGCGACATCACCAAAAGCCCGAAGGCCAGCGAGAACGCGTAGCGCACCCGGTTCACATCCGCGATCCCGCGCGAGCGCCGCGCCCGGCGCATCGCCTCGACGTCCTCGCGCAGCAGCGTGAGCATGCGCAGCGCCGCCACCGAGCCAAGCACGAAGCGCGCCGGCAGCTTCAGCACCTGCGCGAGCCCGTCGCCTAGATCCGTCGGATCCACGTCAGCCGAGAGCACCACCACCGGCAGCGCCACCGCCAGCACGCGCAGCGTAATCGCCCACGCGAGCGAGACCGACAGCTCGGAGACTTGGATCAGCCCGTAGTCAAAATAGACCTCGCCGCCCGACTGGCCGTAGAGCGCCATCGGAATGCCCGCGATCGGCGCAAGCAGCAAAAGCGGCCAGCCGCGGCGCGCGAGGCGCCGGAAACTCACCCCGCACAGGGGCGCGGCCACAAGCGTCGCCACGATCGCCACGGTGGCAGAGACCCAATCAATGCTCACCAGCAGCGGGGTGGTCAGAAGCGCCAGCCCCAAAATGCGGGTCACCGGGTTAATCCCCTCGAGCAGGTTCACTGTGTCGCCTCCAGGTGGATAATGTGGTCGCCGAGCGAGGCGATGAACGCCTCGTCGTGCGTAATCGACACGACGGTGACGCCGCGCTCGGTCAGCTCGCGGATGAGCCCCGCCAGCTCGACGAAGGTGCGGTCGTCTTGGCCGAAGGTGGGCTCGTCGAAAAGCACGAGCTTCGGCGCGTTGACCAGCGCAGTCGCCACCGACAGCCGCCGCTTCTCCCCGCCGGAAAGCGTGAACGGGTTCGCGCCGACGAGGTGATCGAGGCGCAGGCGCGTGAGCAGCTCGTCAATGCGCGCTTGCGGCGCACCCGACAGCGCCATCTCCTCGCGCACCGTCGAGGTGACGAATTGGTGCTCCGGCTCCTGGAAGACGAAGCCGATGCGCTCCGCGAGCTGCGCCGACTTCCACTTGATCGCCGGCGTCTCGAGCCCCCGCCGAATCGACTCGGAGTAGACGACCTCGCCCGCGCGCGGGGCGTCGAGGCCCGCCAGCACGTGCGCGAGCGTCGTCTTGCCCGCCCCGTTCGGGCCCGTGATCACGGTGGACGCGCCCTCCGGGATGCGCAGGTCCCGCGGCGGGCCCACGCGCGTTTGCACTCCGCGCGTCGTCAGCGCCGCAGCGTCGCCTCGCACGCCGCGCGCAGGCGGCAGTTCCGGTGCCCCGGGCAGCTTATCGACGCCCACCTCATCCACCCCACCCTCACCCAAGCGATACGCGCGCGTGGCCAGGTGCGCCCAGGGTCGCGGGCGGTGCTCCACCACGATCAGCGTGGCACCGGTTGCCGCGCACACGTGCTCCACGGCGGCGATGACCTCGTCGCGCCCGGCTGGGTCGAGGTTGGCGGTCGGCTCGTCGAGGATGAGGATGTCCGCGCCCATGGCGAGCACGCCCGCAAGCGCGAGCCTTTGCTTCTGTCCGCCGGAGAGGTGCGCAGTGTTGTGATCCAGCGGCACGTCGAGGCCCACCGCGTCGAGCGCGTACTCCACGCGCCGCCAGATCTCCTCGCGCGGCACGCCGAGGTTCTCCGCGCCGAAGGCGACGTCGTCGCCGACGCGGGTGAGGATGGTCTGCGCCTCCGGGTCCTGCATCACCATGCCGACCGTGCCGTTGACAGTGAGGCGGCCCGCGCTGTGACCGTCCTCCTCGTCACCGGCCAGGCCTGCAAGGACCGCGAGCAGCGTGGACTTCCCGGAGCCGGAGTCGCCGGTAAGGATGACGCGCTCGCCGTGCTCGATGCGCAGGTCAACGCCCGTAAACGCTGGTTTGGGGCGGGTGGCGTACTGGTAGCTTAAGCCCCGGGCTTCAATCGCGGGTGCTGCCATCTAGCTCGCCTCGGCGCGCAGGCGCTCGCGGCCCGCGCCGAAGCGGTCGAGCGCACCGGTCTTGGCCAGCGCCTTGACCAGGAAGTACCCGAGCACACCTGCGAGTACCGCACCGGAGATCGAGGTGCACACGAGGTAGATCACATTGTACGACAGGCTCATCGCCAGGTTGCCGGAGGTAAACAGCTCCAGCACGAACGCGCCCACGCCGGCACCGATGCCGGAGAGCACCGCGACGTCGAGCGAGAAGCGCTTGTACATGAAGATGAGGAAGATCAGCTCCGCGCCGATGCCCTGCGCCAGGCCCGAGTACAGCGTCTCGATCGCCCACTGGCTGCCCAGCAGCGCGGAGACGGAGGCGGCGAGCACCTCCACGAACACCGCCGCGCCCGGCTTGCGGATGATCAACCCACCCAGCACACCGCCGATGAGCCAGATGCCGGTGAAGAGGCCGCCGAGGCCGGGCGTGACGGCGTCGATAGCCTTGTAGCCCGCATACCCCACGCCATTCCACAGCACGAACAGCAGGCCGCAGGCCACGCCGAGGACGGCCGCGGTCACGATGTCGATCACGCGCCAGGAGTTGGTCCTGGAGGCAGCACGATTTGTCATTATTCCTTCCTTTCGCCGGTATTACCCGGATCAGGTTCGACGGTTTACCGCGTATCGCGGATTCTCAGCCGGACGTGCGCCCAGCTCCCGTGTTTTTCAAATGCCCCGAAAATCCTACCCGACGTCGATGCCGAGCTCTTCGCCGGTGCCCAGCTCAATGTTGAGGCCTGGCACCGAGGCGATGAGGTTCTGTGTGTACTCGTGCTGCGGGTTGTCGAAGATGCTGTCCGCATCGCCCTGCTCCACCGCGCGGCCCTTCTCCATCACCACGATGTGGTCCGCCGTCTGGCGCACAACCGCCAGGTCGTGGGTGATGAACAGGTAGGACAGCTGGTGCTCCTCCTGCAGGTCCGTGAGCAGTTTCAGAATCTGGTTCTGCACGAGTACGTCGAGCGCGGAGACCGCCTCGTCGAGCACGATGACGTCCGGGTTCAGCGCCATCGAGCGCGCGATCGCGATGCGCTGGCGCTGCCCGCCGGACAGCTCGTTCGGGTAGCGGCGCATCGCCGAGCGCGGCATCTGCACCATGTCGAGCAGTTCCGCCACGCGCGCCTCGCGCTCTTTACGGTTGCCCACCTTGTGCAGGGTCAGCGGCTCCTCGATGCAGCGATAGATCGAATGCATCGGATCCAGCGAGCCGTAGGGGTTCTGGAAGACCACCTGCATTTTGCGCCGCATCTCGCGCAATTCCGCGCCCTTGAGTGTGTTGACGTCCTTGCCCTCGAAGCGCACCTCGCCGCTGGTGGGCTCGAGCAGGTTGAGCACCATGTTCGCCACCGTCGACTTGCCGGAGCCGGACTCGCCAACCAGCGCAAGCGTTGTGCCGCGGTGGATGTCAAAGGAGACGTCGTCAACCGCGCGGAACATCTGCCCCTTTGACTTGCGGCCGCGCGCCTCGAACTCCTTGACCAAGTTCTTCACCTCAACAACGAGCTCACCCGCCTCGCCGGTGGTGAGCTTCTCCGAGGTCTCCAGGCCCTGCTTCTTCGCGGACTGGATGCGTGCCGACGCCAGCGAAGGTGCCGCCTTAACCAGGCGCTTCGTGTACGGGTGCTGCGGGTTGCGCAGGATCTTCAGGCTCGGGCCCTGCTCCACGATGCGGCCGCGGTGCATCACCACGAGGTGGTCCGCGCGCTCCGCGGCAAGGCCGAGGTCGTGGGTGATGAAGAGGAGGGCGGTGCCGAGCTCGTCGATAAGCGAGCGCAAATGGTCCAGAATCTTCTTCTGCACGGTGACATCGAGCGCGGAGGTCGGCTCGTCGGCGATCAGCAGCTTCGGGCGCGCGGCCAGGCCGATCGCGATCAGCGCGCGCTGGCGCATGCCGCCGGAGAACTCGTGCGGGTATTGGCGGGCGCGGCGCTCGGTGTCCGTCAGGCCGGCCTCTTCGAGCAGCTTGACGACGCGCTCGTGCCGCTTGGAGCCCTCCACCACATTATTCGCGCGCAAGGCCTCCTCGACCTGCGTGCCGATCCGCCACACCGGGTTCAAGTTACTCATCGGGTCCTGCGGCACCAGTCCGATCTGGTTGCCGCGCACCTCGCGCCACTGCTTCGCATCCAGCTTGGTCAGGTCCTGACCCTCGAGGCGGATCTCGCCGTTGGTCACCTTGCCGGTGCCCGGCAGCAGCCCCAGCAGCGACATCGCGGCGGTGGACTTGCCGGAGCCGGATTCGCCCACAATCGCCACGGACTGGCCGGGGTAGATCGTCAGGTTGAAGTCGCGGACCGCCTCGACCACGCCGGTGGTCGAAGAGAAGGTGATTTTGAGGTCCTCGACCTCCAGCAGCGGCTGGGTGTCGTTGGAAAGTGCAGTGCTCATCGCTTCCTCGCCTTCGGGTCAAGGGCGTCGCGCACGGCGTCGCCCATCATGATGAAGCTCAGCACGGTCAGTGCCAAGGCAATTGCCGGGTAGAACAGGACCATCGGCTGGGTGCGTAGCGACGCCTGCGCCGCCGAAATATCGCCTCCCCAGGACACCACCGTGGTTGGCAAGCCGATGCCCAGGAAGGACAGCGTCGCCTCCGCGACGATGAACGTGCCCAGCGCCACCGTGGCGTAGACGATGATCGGGGCCGCCGCGTTCGGCAGAATGTGGGAGATGATGATGCGCGGGTTGCTCGCGCCCAGCGCGCGGGCGGCGGTGACGAACTCCTCGTTCTTCACACTCATCACCGCGCCGCGGGTGATGCGCGCGATCTGCGTCCAGCCGAACATCGACAGGGCGAAGACCACCATCCAGATGGAACGGTGCCCCTTCATCATGGACATGACCACGATCGCGGCCAGCACGAGCGGCACGGCGAAGAAGATGTCGGTCAGGCGCGACAGGAGCGTGTCCCAGATCCCGCCGTAGAAACCGGCGATCGCGCCGATGAGCGTGCCCAGCAGGGTCACGATCAGCGTGGTGAGCACGCCCACGGTCACCGAGGCGCGCGCCCCGTAGATCGTGCGCGAGTAAATATCGCAGCCCTGGCGGTCAAAGCCGAAGGGGTGGCCGGGCTCCGCGGGGTTCAGCGAGCGCGAGAGCATGCACTCGCGCGGGTCGACGCTGGCGAACAGGCCGGGGAACAGCGCGATCGCCACCGCCAGCAGAATCAGGATTGCGGAGACCCAGAACAGCGGGCGGCGGCGCAGCACGTGCCACGCTTCGGTCCACTGGTTCGAGGGTGCGCGGTCGTCGGGAACCGCGTCGACTGCGCCGAGGCCGGTCTCATCTGTCGCGGCGACGAAGTATTCTTGGCCGCGCCGAGCCACAGCTCGGTTCGCGTTGGTGTCTGTGTGTGCGTGGTTATGCATAGCGGATCCTTGGGTCGAGCACGGCGTAGAGCAGATCGACAAGCAGGTTGGCCACGATGTACACGATGACCAACACGGTGGTAAAGGAGACGACGGTGGCGGGCTCGCCCTTCAAAATCGCCTGGTAGATGGTGCCACCGACGCCGTTGATACCGAAGATGCCCTCGGTGACAATCGCGCCGCCCATCAGTGCGCCGAGATCCGCACCGAGGAAGGTCACCACGGGGATCATGGAGTTGCGCAGCACGTGGCGGCGCAGCACCGTCCCCTCGCCCAAGCCCTTTGCGCGCGCGGTGCGCACGTAGTCTTCCTGCAGGTTCTCGCTCACCGACTGCCGGGTCAGCCGGATGACGTAGGCGCACGAGAGCGCGCCCAGCACCACCGCTGGCATGAGCAACGCCTCAAAGGACTCGTTGCGCCCGACGGTGACCGGGAGTAGCCCCCACTTCACACCGACGAGGTACTGCAGCACGAAGCCGATGACAAAGGAAGGAATGGCGATGATGATCAGGGAGGCCACCAGGATGGTGGAGTCGAAGATGCCGCCGCGGCGGATACCGGCGATGAAGCCGAAGATGATGCCGAAGATCGCCTCGAAGGCAATTGCCATCAGCGCGAGCTTGATGGTCACCGGGAAGGCGTTCGCCATTACCGACGACACGGGCTGGCCGGAGAAGGTCGTACCGAAGTCGCCGACGAATATGCCCTTGATGTAGAGCAGGTATTGGACGAGGAACGGCTTGTCCAGGTTGTATTCGGCCTCGATGCGGGCACGGGCGGCCTCGGACAGCCCGCGATCACCGCCGAGCGCCGCAACCGGGTCGCCGGGCATGAGGAAAACGAGTGCGTAGAGCAGCAGCGTCGCGCCAAAGAACACGGGGATCATTTGGAGCAGTCGCCGCACGATGTATCGCTGCATGTTGGTGCTTTCACGTTCGGGGCAAGCGCACTATACCGAATCCACGGCACGCAACCCCGGACCGCGCATTGTGGCGGCCGGGGTTGGAGTGCAAAGCTCGCGCGCTAGGGGTTACTGCTTGGTGATCTGGGTGTAGACAGGCATCGACTTCCAGGAGAAGACGACGTTGTCCACGGTGTCTGCAGAGCCGCCGTTGACGTTGGAGTACCACAGCGGGATAGCCGGCAGGTCCTCAAGCAGGATCTCCTGCGCCTTGTTGTAGGACTCGGATGCGGCGTCGATGTCGCCAGCGTTCGCCGCCTCGGACAGCAGCTTGTCGAACTCCTCGTTGGAGTAGTCGCCGTCGTTGGAGCCGGCGCCGGTGCCGTACAGCGGGCCAAGGAAGTTACCCAGCGACGGGTAGTCCGCCTGCCAGCCGGTGCGGAACGCGCCGTCGATGGTGCGGTTGGTCACGTCATCGCGCAGGGACTTGAAGTCCGGGTAGGCGTTGCCGGTGGCCTCGATGCCGAGGGTGTTGCGGATGGAGTTGGCCACCGCGTCGACCCAGGCCTGGTGCCCGCCGTCGGCGTTGTAGGAGATGGTGAACTCGCCCTCGAACGGTGCGATCTCCTCGGCCTCGGCCCACAGGCGCTTGGCCTCCTCCGGGTTGTACTCGAGCACGTCGACGCCCTCCAGGCTGTCGGTGTGGCCCGGGATTACCGGGGAGGTGAAGTCGGTCGCTGGGGTACGGGTGCCCTCGAAGATCGTGCTAGTGATCTCCTCGCGGTTGATCGCCATGGAGATCGCCTTGCGACGCAGCTTGCCCTCCTCGCCAGAGAAGTGCGGCACGGTCTCACCGACGGTGAAGGACTGGAAGATCGCGGCCGGCTGGTTGACAGCGCGGTCGCCGAGCTCGTCCTCGTAGGTGGAGAATGCCGAGTCCGGGATCGCGTCGAGCACGTCCAGGTTGCCGGCGAGCAGGTCCGCGTAGGCCGCGTCCTGCTGCGCATAGAAGACCCAGGTCACGCCGTCATTCTGCGGCTTGCGCTCGCCCGCGTACTCCTCGTTGGGCACGACGGTTGCGTCCTGGTTGTGGTTCCACTCGACCAGCTTGTACGGGCCGTTGGAAATCGGTGCCTCGCCGTAGGCGTCGATGTCGTCGTACGCGGACGGGTGCATCGGGAAGTATGCGGAGTAGCCCAGACGCGTCGGGAAGTCGGCCTCCGGCTGCGCCAGCTCGATGGTGAAGGTCTTTTCGTCCTCAACCTTCAGGCCTTCCATCTCTTCCACGCCCTCTTCGTAGCCCAGGATCGGCTCGAAGAAGTAGGAGGACAGCAGGGAGTTGGCCACGGTGTAGTTCCACGCCTTGACGAAGTCCTCGGCGGTCACCGCCGAGCCGTCGGACCACTTCGCATCCTTCAGCTTCACGCGGTAGGTCTTGTCGCCTTCCAGCTCGATGGACTCGGCCAGGTCGTTGTGGACCTCGCCGTCAGCGTCGTAGTAGACCAGGCCGGCAAAGATCTCGTCGACGATACGGCCACCGCCGGTCTCGTTCGTGTTACCCGGGATCAGCGGGTTCTGCGGCTCCGTACCGTTCGCCAGGATGACGTTGCCGATCTCCCCGCTATCGGACCCGGATGCGGCCTCCGAGCCGGAGTCAGACGAGTCGCCGCACGCAACGAGCCCAAAGGCAAGGGTTCCTGCTGCCAAAATCGCTGTGGTCTTCTTGTTCAACACAGCGCCTCCTTATGTGTCGCTCTTCCAAATCCACCACGCCCACTTGTGAGAAGCCACACAAGGGGCGGTTGTCCTCCATTCCATCACACTTGTCGGCCGAAAGGGAATCGTTTGGAAAGTTTTTCTTTACCTGGCGGATAAATTCCCTTAACCAAATACACAGCAGACTGGCAGGAACTTCGCTGAGACACAGCTCACGCCGCGAAAAGGGCGTGCGGCGGCGGGCTGGGGCAGCGTGGCGTCGCTAAGCTTGCACTGCCCCCAAAGGAAAGGAACCAACATGGCCGGTGGCCTCCTCGCACTGCTTGACGACGTCGCGCTCATCGCCCGCACCGCTGCCAGCTCAACCGACGACATCGCGGCCCTGACCGCGAAGACCTCCACGAAGGCAGCGGGCGTGATTATCGACGACGCGGCGGTGACCCCGCAGTACGTCTCGGACGTCACGCCGGCGCGCGAGCTGCCGATGATCTGGAAGATCACCAAGGGCTCGCTGCGCAACAAGCTGCTCATCATCCTGCCGATCGCGCTGCTGCTCAACGCGTTCGCGCCCTGGGCGCTCGTGCCGCTGCTCATGCTCGGCGGCTCCTACCTCGGCTTCGAGGGCGCCGAGAAGATCGTGCACAAGCTCACCACAGATGCCGACGAAGAGGCCGAACGCGCCGCGAACAAGACCCCGGAGGACGAGGACACGCTGGTGAAATCGGCGATCACCACCGACCTCATCCTCAGCGCCGAGATCATGATCATCGCCCTCGACGAAGTCGCGGACCAGCCGCTGTGGATGGAGGCCGCCGTGCTCATCTCCGTTGGCATTTTCCTCACCGCCGTGGTCTACGGCGCGGTCGCAGTGCTGGTGAAGATCGACGACATCGGCCGCGGCATGATCGACCGCGGCCGCGCCCCCACCATCGGCCGCGGGCTCGTCAACGGCATGCCGTACGTGCTTAACGCCATCGGCATCATCGGCACCATCGCCATGCTGTGGGTCGGCGGCCACCTCATCATCCGCGGCTTCGACGAAGTCATCGGCTGGCACCTCCCCCACGAACTCGTCGTGCGCGGCACCGAGCTTGTCGGCGGCGGCGCGACCGGCTGGTTCGTCGAAACCGGTATCTCCATGGTCTTCGGGCTCGCCGTCGGCCTGCTTATCCTCGCCGTCGTGCGCGGCGTCAAGGCAGTCACGCAGCGCTCCTAGGGTCCCGCCGCGGGGTGCGCCTAGACTGGCACAGGACACTGAACGAGACAAGGAGGCCAGACTCACCGTGGGACTCCAGCGCTACCCGCTTTCGCCCGCCATCTGGGGCGCGGGCGAGGAAATCCGGCTCACGCACGTGGTGCAGGCGGCCCTGTTCACAGACTTCTCCCCGCAGCGCGCGACGCGCTTCATCGACGTCGACCTGGAGGCGAACCCTTTGAGCGGCACGTGGCGCGTGCGCTACAACGGTGCTGTCATCGGCTCCGTGCCCGCTGCCGACCGCGCGCGCTTCCCCGACGTCGAGCGCGTCCACCGCTCGCTTTTGCGCCCCGGCACGACCGCTTCCTTAAGTTTCAACGCGGAGACCGGCCAGTTCGACGTCGCCGTCATCCTCCCGCCTCCGCTGCTCGCCGTCCCTCGCAACGACACCCCGGCAGGTGCCTGGGTGCTGCCGCCGGGCGACATGCTCGTTATCGATACCTCCGCGGGCGAGTTCTCCGCCGAGGAGCTCGCGCTACTCTCCCCCGGCCAGTGGTTCGTGGCGCTGCACCGCATCGATGACACCGCCGTCGCGCTTTACGACGACCGCGTCCTCGGCTCTTTCAACGGCACCGACGCCGCCGACATCACCGCCGCCGTCGACGAGGCGCTATCCATGGGCGCGCCCGAGGTGTACGCCCGCGCGGTGCTTTTGGACGGCATGGCGGGCCTGGACGTCGGCCAGCCAGAGGAGGGCGTCGTGCTGGTCCCCGCGCTGAGCGTGCCGGATGAGCGGCCGCGGCAGCCGTGGTCGCTGGTGGATTTCCCCGACGGCAGCTGGGCGGTGACCGTCGAGCACGACTACGTGGTCGACGAGGAGGACGTGCTGCGACCGCTGCACACGGCCCGCTACGTCTCGCTCGCGGGCGGGCCGCGGCCGGAAGAGCTCGCCGCGCCCACGGAGATGTTCGGCGTGGTCGATGATGATGCGGCGGAGACAGCCGAGCCCGCAGAGGCACCGCTTACCGCCATTCCTGCCAAAGATGTCAAGGGCGCAGGCGACTACCTCACCGAAACGGAGAAGGTTCGCCTGCGCCGCGCAAAGCGCGCCAAAGAGGCGTCCGGGCGCAAGGCCCACGGACGCCACCGCGCGTAATTACCTCGGCGGACCTGTTGCTGGGATGTTCGCGGCCCGGGCG